>JBJPGB010000020.1:0-40081 GCA_048595405.1 Methylophagaceae bacterium | reverse complement strand
TGAAAGATAGAGGGGTTCATGGTTCGACAAGCTCACCACGAACGGGACGGATACACCACGAACGGATCAGAGACTCACAGAAACGGAAATATAAACCGTTCGCCCTGAGTTTATCGAAGGGTGAAAGATAGAGGAATTCATGGTTCGACAGGCTCACCACGAACGAGAGGGATACACCACGAACGGAACCGAGCTCACCATGAACGGAAATATAAACCGTTCGTCCTGAGTTTACCGAAGGATGAAAGATAGAGGGGTTCATGGTTCGACAGGCTAACCACGAACGGAACCGAGCTCACCATGAACGGAAATATAAACCGTTCGCCCTGAGTTTATCGAAGAGTGAAAGATAGTAGAGTCCATGGTTCGACAAGCTCACCACGAACGGGAGGGATACACCACGAACGGGACGGATACACCACGAACGGGACGGATACACCACGAACGGAACCGAGCTCACCACGAACGGAAATATAAACCGTTCGCCCTGAGTTTATCGAAGGGTGAAAGATAGTAGGGTTCATGGTTCGACAGGCTCACCACGAACGGGACGGATACACCACGAACGATTAAGAAGCTCACATGAACGGAGATAAATCATCTATATTGTTGGTTTTGTATACATTTGTTACGCTGTATTCAATAAGTGAATTTTAGGAGAATGATATGTCTGTTATCACTGCCAGAATAGGTGATGAATGGGAGAGAAGGCTGGAAATTTGGTTAAATCTGCAGATAGAAAAAAGTTATTTTGTTTGTAAGGCGATTGAAGATCTTGAAAATATTTATTGATCTAAAGGGTAGTTAAGGGGATTTACTGTGGATGAAACAATCTTTATAGGACAAAGCAACGAAGGCGAGGCTATTGGTTTATTGCCTAAAATGGCGAATAAACATGGCTTGATTGCTGGCGCCACTGGTACGGGTAAAACCATTACTATGCAAGGTTTGGCTGAAGGTTTCAGCGAGATAGGGGTGCCGGTTTTTCTTGCTGATATCAAAGGTGATGTATCGGGTGTTACCCAACCCGGTCGTGAACATCCTAAAGTGGCTGAACGTGTTGAGATCATGCATTTAGATGATTTTAGTTTTCAAGGTTTTCCTGCCACTTTCTGGGATGTATTTGGTAAACAAGGCCATCCGGTTAGAACTACCATTTCAGATATGGGGCCGTTGTTGCTGTCTCGCTTATTGAATCTGAATGATACCCAAGGTGGCGTATTATCGCTGGTATTCCGAGTGGCAGATGATAATGGTTGGCTATTGCTGGATCTTAAAGATCTCCGTGCTATGCTCAAGTTTGTATCTGATAATGCCAAAGAATTTCGCACCTTATATGGTAATGTATCGGCTGCCAGTGTTGGCGCTATTCAGCGTAGATTGATCTCGCTAGAAGACCAAGGGGGCGATATGCTATTTGCAGAGCCTGTGTTGAATTTAGATGACTTAATGCAGACCGATGATAACGGCAAAGGCATTATCAATATGCTGGTGGCCAATACATTAATGAATTCACCACAGTTATATAGCACCTTCTTACTATGGTTAATGTCTGAGCTATTTGAGCAATTACCAGAGGTGGGTGATCCTGATAAACCTAAGTTGGTGATGTTTTTTGATGAAGCACATTTAATCTTTAAAGATGCACCCAAAGTATTATTAGATAAGATTGAGCAGGTTGTACGGTTAATTCGATCAAAAGGTGTGGGTGTGTATTTTGTCACTCAAAACCCAACTGATATTCCAGATGGAGTATTAGGTCAATTAGGTAATCGAATTCAGCATGCTTTACGGGCGTATACTGCACGAGATCAAAAAGCAGTAAAAGCGGCTGCGGAAACGTTCCGTGATAATCCAAAATTAAACACTAGAGAAGTCATCACCGAGCTTGGAGTAGGGGAGGCGCTGGTTTCATTATTAGATAGAAAAGGTCGGCCAGGAATCGTTCAGCAAACATTAATTAAGCCACCCAAAAGCCAGATTGGGCCAATTGATGCTAGTCAGCGAACGGTATTAATGTCGAATTCATTGGTGGCCGGTGTGTATGAGAAAATGATTGATAGAGAATCGGCTTTTGAAATATTGGCTAAACGTACCGAAGAGCAAGCTAAAAAACAACAAGCCGAAGAAGTGGCTATTGCGAAACAAAAAGAGCGTGTGAAAGCGAAAAAATCATCAAGTGGTAGACAAAGACAATCGGTGATGGAGACTTTTTTGAAAAGTGCGATGCGTAGTGTCGGTGGGCAGGTAGGCCGTAAACTTATTCGTGGCATATTGGGTTCATTATTAGGCGGCAAGTAAATATGCTTAAGCTCAAAATACCACCACCAATTTATGCCTTACTTATAGCTGGGTTGATGTGGCTGCTTGATCAGAGGTTACCCATTTTGGGTAGTAGTTCTTCAATATGGCAGCAAATTGGCTATCTGTTCATTATTACGGCATTGTTATTTGATTTAAGCGCGGTAGTACATTTTTTCCGTAACCACACAACAATCAATCCGCTTCGCCCACAAAATTCTGAGAAATTAGTTATAACAGCTATGTATCGATATTCAAGAAACCCAATGTATCTTGGACTACTATTTTTATTGATTGGCTGGGCATTCCTACTAGGAAGTCTTTTACCCTTTATTATGCTACCAGTATTTATTGTCATTATGACGAGACAGCAAATTATTCCTGAAGAGCAAATACTCGAACAAAAATTTGGCCAACAATACAGGGATTATAAAAACACCGTTAATCGTTGGTTATAATTTGGGCTAATGATCGATTAGAAAATCATGATACATTTCTATTGTTTTTGCCCAGCGGTTATTGCTAGTATTTTGATTTTTCCCGGCACTCGACATGGTCACTTTTGCCGCATCCATATGACTATTTCGTCCAAGTAGTAACTGTTTAGGTCGATGTTTACGACTGTAGTGGTCACGTTTAGCTGTTGGCATGGCTTATTTCCCTCTTCCTTAGTTGAAAATATTATTATTCCGTTCCAAAAAATTAGTAGCAGAGACCATGCCAACATATTGTTTTTAAATTTAAGTCATGAGGTACTGTTCGATGACAACGGATAATGTTTGGGAAAATCGTTACCAAATGGGTCAAACTGGCTGGGATAGAGGGGAAACCAGTGCCAACTTATTACATTGGACCGAAACTGGATTATTAATACCTTGCCGAATATTAATTCCAGGTTGTGGAAATGGCTATGAGGTATTGACGCTAGCTGAAAAAGGTTTTGATGTTATTGCTATTGATATTGCATCGACACCACTGGAAAAACTAACAAAATCGTTACAGACTAACAAGTTAACAGCAGATCTAGTATTGGCTGATTTTATGACTTGGCAACCAGAAAAAAAGATTGATGCTATTTACGAGCAAACTAGCTTATGTGCTTTAGACCCAGAACATTGGCAAGCATATGAACAACGCTTACATAATTGGTTAAAGCCTAAGGGAAAATTGTTTGCTCAATTTATGCAATCAGAGCAAGAAGGTGGGCCACCATTTCATTGTGATATCGATGAAATGCGAATATTGTTTAGTTCACAACGGTGGCATTGGAGTGAACAGCATCAAACACAGGTTATTCACTCGTCTGGCAAATATGAGAAGTTATATTGTTTAGAGAAACTCGGTCAATAGCTGACGATGAGCTAAAGAGTTATGAAGTGATATAACGATTTGTTTGAAAAATAGTTTGCTAATTATATAAAATAGTTGATGTCTGACTTAATAAAACGTGAACTATAACAGGAAGGGACTATGCTGTACTTAAGACATGTGTGTTGGTTATTGCTTTTTGGCTTTCCATCGGTTGCCTTTGCTTCAGGCATTCCTGGAGGAGCGATACTGACGGTCTTTGTAGGTTTGTCGACCATGAGTATTGTTATTCACGGCTTGTTAGTATTACTGCTACATTGGAAAAAATTATTTAAACATCATTGGCTGGTTATTACGTCTTTACTTCTTAGTTTATTGAACACATTATTATGGATGCTCTCTTTTCTTATGTTTGCGGAGGATTCACCAGCATATTTGCCGGGGAATACTGAATGGGTGCTGGGAGCCATGTTAATGATGAATATTATATTGATTATAAAAATATTTATCGCTCCTCGGAAGCAATATAATCAATTTCTTGCTTTGCAAAAGGAGTAACAGGTTAAATTATTTTCGAAGATCATCAATTACGAATGGGTTTTTATCGTTAGATAATGTAATTTCAATAACATTACAAAGAGATATTATTTTGTTCTAATGATTGTGTGACAGCTGATTTAAGCATATACATTCACGATTTTTTCCAGATGACCATAAGTGCTAGAGTAAATAATGGGATTGGAAAAAGAAATATTAAAAAGGTTATGACAACCCACGATGCTATTTCTAGTCCTAAGCTTGAGAGTAGCAATACAATTTCATGGCTAAAAACCATACCAATAAAAATTGACAGTGATGACAGAAAGTAGATAGCCAACCAACTAGTTAATTTAGCAATATCTCTTCCACAATTCGTACAAGCTAGCGGGTATGTACCAGTATTTAGCCAGCGGAGTATTTGCTTAACGCCTATTGGCTTGCCACACTTTTTACAGCTAGGCATATCGCTTGAACGGCTTGTTAGGCATCACAATATTATGAATATAATTGCTGCAATACATAATATAATAAGCCCCAAAGTTATTTTGTTTTTACGATACGATAATTTTCATCTATAGTCTTGCCGCTTCAAATGTATTACAGTTTTGAACGGTTCCGGTATTAAAGCCATTTTTAAACCAACGAACACGTTGTTCGGATGTGCCGTGAGTAAAGGATTCAGGTGATGCATAACCTCTTGCTTGTTTTTGCAGACGGTCATCACCAATAGCACTGGCGGCTGTGAGGGCTTCTTCAATATCACCTTGTTCAAGTATTTGTTTGGCCTTTTCGGTGTGGTGTGCCCAAAGACCAGCATAACAATCAGCCTGTAACTCCAACATAACCGATAATTGATTGCCTTTTTCTTTGCTCATACTTTGTTGAGCACGGTGTACTTGTCCTGAGGTGCCTAGTAGATTCTGCACATGGTGGCCAACTTCGTGGGCAATCACATAAGCTTGAGCAAAATCACCAGGTGCATCGTGATTATTTTTAAGTTGTTGGTAAAAGCCTAAGTCGATGTAAACCTTATTGTCACCTGGGCAATAAAAAGGGCCCATAGCCGCTTGAGCATGGCCACAAGCAGAGCGCACTGCATCAGTAAAAAGCACCAATTTAGGTTCTTGATAACGTTTGCCCATTTGTTGGAATAGTGGGTGCCAAGTATCTTCGGTATCGGCTAGCACTACACCAGTAAATTGGGCGAGTTGTTGTTGTTCGGCACTCGGATGATAATTAGGATCAGTTTGTGTTGTTGTTTGTGTTGAGCCACCGCCCATCAGGCTCATAATGATTTGTGGATCAACACCAAAGTACATGGCGACGAGGGCTAGGGCAATAACGCCAACACCACCTTTTTTACCACGTCGACGCCCGACAGTTTGGGCGCGTTTATCTTCAATATTGCTGCTAACTCTTCGTTTACGCCATCTCATTTATCATTCCATATTAAAATAAAGCTGGGAATGAAGTATTACATATTCTTGATTTTGCTGTCACTTTTATAGCGGCTGATTTGCTATTGAAAGCTAATTTTGAATAATAGCGAGAGTGATAAAATGATTGATTATTTAAGTAAATCATCAATGGGGAAAGGTTTACTGATAACGTAGCCTTGAGCATAGTCGACACCCATCTCAGTTAAGCGTTGCTGTGTTTGCTTATTTTCTACAAATTCGGCAATGGTTTGAATGCCCATAACATGACCAATATCATTGATTGAACGCACCATCGCAGCGTCAATAGGATCGCTAAGAATATCTCTGACAAACATGCCATCAATTTTTAAGTAATCAACAGGCAGGTTTTTAAGATAAGCAAACGAAGATAGCCCTGATCCAAAATCATCTAAGGCAAAACTACAGCCATGGCTTTTCAATATTGTCATAAAATTAGTTGCGTCACGTAAATTAGTAATAGCAGCAGTTTCTGTTATCTCAAAGGAGATTTTTTCAGCAGGAAGTCGTCTGTTATTAAGTCGCGTGATAACATGACCTAATAATGTTTCATCACCTAACGATTGACCTGATAAATTAATTGAAAAATGATGGATATTATCAAGTTTTGAGATATTGTTTGAAATCCATTCGAATACGTGATCAATTACCCAGAGATCAAGCTTGCAAGCCAAATTATAACGTTCAACAGCGGGTAAAAATGCACCCGGTGGAATGATCTCATTGTTACCAGGCTCTATTAAGCGTATTAAAACTTCATAAGCAGGAGATATATCCGGATTTAATAAAGGTTGGATCGGCTGAACAAATAATGTGAAGTAATCATGTTCTAATGCTTCTGTGGTACGTGCTGCCCAATGTATATCACTTTCTTGTTTTGTTTGATTCTCGTCACCACTTTGATAAATATGGACACGATTTCGACCATGGTCTTTAGCTGTATAGCAGGCTAAATCAGCGTGTTTTAATGCCTCGGTTGAATCTTTAGTGGAATTAGTAATGAGTGCAACGCCGATACTAACGCCGATACGATAACTACGATCTTCCCAGTCAAATTGAAAGTTTTCAATTAACTTACGGACTGCTTCAGCTGCGCGCGAGGCTTGGTCGGCACCACAATGTTCCATCAAAATAGCAAATTCATCACCACCAATCCGTGCCAAGGTATCGCGCTGTCTTATATGTGATCGTAACAACGTTCCTAGCTGACGAAGCAATTCATCACCTGCAACATGTCCACTAGTATCATTCACAATTTTAAATTGGTCTAAATCCAAAAAGCATAATGCATGGGTAGTGAAATCTTTTTTGGAGGTGTCTACAACGCGAGTAAGTCGATGTTCAAACTCAGAACGATTGATCAAGCCTGTCAGCATATCGTGACTTGCGCGATGACTGATTTCTTCATTGATACGTTTTGATTCGGTGATATCTTCATGCATTGAGACAAAATGCGTTATATCACCAATATTATTAGAGATGGGCACAATAGATTGACGAGCCCAGTAGGCTGTACCATCTTTCTTGATACTTTCAATTTCCTCCCGCCATTCCTTACCAGACAGCAGGGTATCCCATAATTCTGGCATTGATTTGACACGGTTGAATAGACTTGGTTTTTTACCGATAACATCGTCAGCACTGAAACCGGTAATTTCAGTAAATTTGGGATTAATATATTCAATCAGGATGTTTTTATCAGTAATCATAACTGCATTCGGGCTGTACTCTACTGCCAAAGACAGTTTTTTCAACTCTTCTTGAATTAGTTCTCGAGCTTTGATTTGCTTCCGTAGAGTACGATTCCAGTATAAAACAATAAAGAGCAGTAGTAACAAACCAGCAGTAATTTGTAGAATCAGTCGGTAATTAATGGTCTCGGTGTGCGGCGCTTCTCCCCATTGATTAAATATCTGTTTTCTTTTTTCTTCAGAGATAGAGTCAAATGCACGATTAAGTATGGGTATAAGAGGGGCATATTGCTTTTTAACACCTAAGGCGAGTTCGATCTGAAATTCAGTTTTACCTACGATATGGATATTTGGAACTGCAAATTTCGGTATTTGGTATGAGGCGTGAGTCAATGTTGCTAATAAAGCATCTACCCTGCCTGAAGATACGGCAGCAAGCGCCTGTTCAACATTATTGAACCAATGAAATTTAATATTTGGGTAGGCTTGAGTGATCTGCCGGGTGTAGCCATAATCGCGAACAAGCGCAATTTTTTTATTTTTTATTTGTTTTATACCATCAATATAATCTTGCTCTTTACGCATAACCATGACAATAGGGCTGAAATGATAGGGTTTAGTGAACGATAGTTTCTCACTCAAGACGGAATCTGTAGTCTCCGAAATAATATCTACTTCGCCACTGCGGACTTTTTGAACGGACTCTTGCCATGTTGAGGTTGGTACGATATTAAATTTAATACCAGAATGGTTTTCAATCAACTTTATATGTTCGGCTACAATTCCGATATAGTCCCCATTTTCATCAAAAGCCTCATAGGGTAGCCAGTGTGGGTCGCCTACAAATCTTAAGTTGGGGTGTTCATTAAGCCAAGTTGTTTCATAGTGGCTAAAACGGATTTTGTGGGGAAGATTAAAGATGAAATCATCAATGTCTTTTGTACTAATATTTCGTGATAAATTCAGTTGAGAATAGACTTCCATCTCACGTTGTAAACGACGGGAGAGGATATCTCCTAATGGAATAATGTTAGCCGATATAAGTTTTTCCGTTTCGTTAGCTTCATTACGCAAGGTATCGAGACTAAATTTATTAGGATATTTTTTATGGATAAGTTGAACCAATTCTTCTTGGTGGCTTAGAGCATATTCCCACCCTTTTAAAGAGGCTCGTAGAAAGCGATGAACACGGTCTGGATTCTTTGTTAATTCTTGTGTACTGGTAAAAATAATATCGCCATAAAAATCGATACCATAGTCTTGAGGATTAATAACATTAACGTCAATACCCTGAGCAGCATAGTAGTGCAAGCCACTGCTCAAATATCCAGAAATAACATCAACAGTATTATTACTAAGTTCATCAAGATTATGGGTGTGTTTTAAGGATATGAAATCATTTTGTGTCAAGCCCGCATCCATTAACAGGCTTTTGAGTGGTGCCTGTTCTTCTGCTTGAGTATCAAACATGACACGTTGGCCCTTCATCTCAGAAGGCTGGGTTATTCCGGATGATTTTTTGCTAAAGAAAACAAGTGGATTATGTTGAAATATTGCTGCTATGGCTTTTATTGGTGCGCCATTGGCATAGTCAAGAAGCAGGCCAGATGAGCCAATACCATATTCGGCAGTACCCGAAGTGACTTCAGCAACCGGATCGGTACCGACGAGACGTTCTAAAAATACAACATCCAAGCCTTCGCTTGCATAATAACCTTGCTCTTTAGCAGCGTAATAACCAGCGAATTGGAATTGATGCGTCCATTTGAGTTGTAATTTGACTAGTTCAAGTTGTGGCTCCTCGACACCATTAGCTGCAAACGTTAAGTTTGTAAAAACGAACGTAATAGCAATAAGCAGTGTGATTAAGCTTGATTTCATATTGATTCATCAAAAGATAATAACGAGTAATCTTTATATCATAATACGAGTATGTAGAGGGTAGATAATAAAATTTCAACCTTAATGGTAAACTGGTCCAAATTTTTAGAGAGGTACACCGCGATGTTGGATAGTAAAAAAATTGAGGAAATAGTACAAAGTCTCACCAATGCATTGCCACCCGGCTTGACAGCAATACAGCAAGATATTGAAAACAATATTCGCTCTGTGATGACTGCAACTTTTGCTAAGCTAGATTTAGTAACGCGGGAAGAGTTTGATGTACAAACTCAGGTATTACACCGTACTAGAGAAAAAGTAGATGCATTAGAAAGGCGAATTACTGAATTAGAAGCAGAGAAATAATAGTAATGTCAGAATTTAATCATGTCACCATTACGTGCGAAGCTAATGTGTATTTTGACGGAAAGGTTACTAGCCGGACAGTTACCTTTGCAGATGGTACTACTAAAACATTAGGCATTATGATGCTGGGTGACTATACCTTTAGTACCGCAAAGGCTGAATTGATGGAAATTATGGCCGGTGAATTAACATATCGTTTAGCTGGCACTGATGATTGGATAGCAATTAAAGGCAGTGAGTCTTTTAATGTGCCGGCGGATTCATCATTCGACCTGAAAGTGACTCAATTAGCGGATTATTGTTGTAGCTATTTAGATTAAATATTAATCACTAATGTCAAAATAATAAGGCCATCATTTTGATGGCCTTATTATTAGCTTTAACTATTAACAACCTTTCTTCGGATGACACTTGCCATTTCCACCACCGCTATCACCACCACCAGATAGTTTTCTGACGATGGATACATTAACGGTTCCGATTGATGTCAATTCGCCATCAGAAACAATATAACTAAAGCTATCACCACCCCGTTTATTGCCGGTGACCGTATAGGTAATAGTGCCATCAATATTAATAGAACTTGAACCTTTACTACCATTCGTTGCTGACACAATAGATAAATCAGCGCCTTCTGGGTCGCTATCATTAGTGAGTACATCAATAACAACAGTTCCACCAAGTAATACTTCAGCACTATCGCTGGCAGTAATAGGGGGATCATTGACAGCGATCACATCAATACTAACGGTACTGCTTGAAAAACCACCAAATCCATCTGTAATGGTATAGCTGAAATTATCAGCGCCCACATAGTCGGCATCAGGAGTGTAAACAGCATTGTTGGTATTTATAACAATATCACCATGAGCTGGAACAGAGGTGCTATAGAGTTGTAAAGTATCGCCGTCATCATCATTATCATTAGCCAACACATTAATGCTGGTCTCGGTATTTTCATTGGCGGTCACAAAGTCATCTTGGCTTTGTGGTGCAATATTAGCTAACGTTGTTGCCGTTGCAGTATTTGATAAACCAGTTTCATTACCAGAGCTATCACGCGCTTTCACTTGGTATGAATAACTTGTATTGGCAGCAAGCCCACTTGCAATAAAATGGCTGTCAGTCTGCCATGCACTGGCGATACAGCCTGTACCCCCATTACTACATAAGAATTGATATTCAACAAAACCAGAATCATCAACAGCATTAGTTGTGGTCATGCTAATACTTGTTTTATTAACAGCAGTAGGATCAATGGCCCAAAATAAGGGGTTCGGGTTTGGTGCGGTAGCATCTAAGCTGGCAGGGATAACCGAGCCAGCAATATAATATTGACCAAGACTGCCATAATCTGAATAAGGAATAGCAGCGTTGCCAACACCGGTAATCTCTAAATAATACCGTCCAGCCGTAACATTAGCAGAAATAACAGCATTGGTATCATCAAGCACATCGTCAACAATATTAGTGCCATTGCCATCAGTCAGTGTTGCCTTAATATCAAGATTGGCACCACGACGACTGCTACGAGTATAAGCATCCCAAGCAGGTGTAATAACAAGATTAATATCCCCTGAAGCAGTATCAAAATAGAACATATCACTATCGCTACTGGTTTCGATAATACCCTTGTTATCAGGGCGAACATTTAAAGGATCAAATTCAGGATCACTACTAGCGATATAACCATTACCATCAACTAATAAAGCAGTTGCTGATGGTTGATCGTTACTATGATCATCGCTACGATAAGTTAATTGTCCTTGGATAATATTAAGATCATCTTGAGTATTATTAGCATCGGCATATTCACCCTTGCTCCATTGAGTGACATTATTGTAATAACCGACTCCCATAATCGATGCCCAAGAGCTCAAGCCCGAGCCATGACCACCGTAATAAGTAACGGAACTAGTGCCATCATGTGATAAATTAAGGTTGTGACCTAATTCATGTGATGCTGCTTCAGATACATAAGGGGGATGGCCAGAGCCAAGATTGTCGTAATAAACTAAAGCAGGCTGATAATATTCGTAGTTAGAACGACCCCAAACACCAATATATGCGACACCACCAGCGGTATTATATGGCATCAGTTTACCGTCAGCATCGGTATCGCTGGTAATCAGAATATGGCCTACATTAGGGCCAAATGATGCCGGTAGCTCGGTGGTGACATCAATATCAAACGGGGCTAAATCTTCAGCAATACGATGCCAAATTTGGCCAATATCAGAACGCTCTGAGCTAGAAAAACTTGTTGCATCACCGTCTTTATTAAACGGTTTTGCTTGATAAGTCGCTTCGGCACCATTATTCCATGCAGTTCCTGAGATAGTGTAACCGGTGAAATTTACATAAACAACATTTGCAGCCCCTGGCTTACTATGTAAATCAAAGGCATTGACAGGGTTAATTCCTTCTAATGTCGGATCGGCTTCTAAATCAGTTTGACTGGTTTGTTCAGGTAAGACGGTATCTTCATAAAATACGCCACCCTGCGAATCAACATGAATAAAGTCAATATCTTGTTCAGGAAAATCAAAATCATGCAGCCATGTCATGGCTCTTTGTTGTGCTGGCAGCGGTAGCCGCTCCAATTGTGCTTTGAGGCGACCGCTGGGTAATTTGTCAATGGTAAAGGGTGCCGCAGCGCCATACATTTTTTCAGTATTAGGAGCAGGTTGTACTGCTGTCGATATAATTGCTAGCGTCAAAGCGCTTAAGGAAAAAGCTAACGTTTTCATGGTATACCTTTGTTTTTTTATAGATTATGGTTACATTCTATAAAGCAAAGCTCGGTATAACTGTGAACTATGTCCTAGATCCTAAACAAAAAAGGGCAGGCGAAATTATATCTTCTAATTAGAGAACAGTTTAAGCTGTAGCTTAACAAGATAAGGAGATCTTGATGAGCATTGCAATAATTCATAGTCGAGCAATTACAGGGATTGACGCACCAGCGGTGACTATCGAAGTCCATATATCGAATGGCTTGCCAAGTTTATCTATTGTAGGTCTTGCTGAAACAGCCGTTAAAGAAAGTAAAGATCGAGTACGTTCAGCATTGCTAAATTCACAATTTAGTTTTCCCCAACAGCGTATTACCATTAATTTAGCACCAGCGGATTTACCAAAAGAAGGGGGGCGATTTGATTTGCCGATTGCCTTAGGGATATTGGCAGCATCGAACCAGATACCAACGGATTCCTTAGCAGATAAAGAGTTTATTGGAGAATTGAGTTTAACTGGAAAATTACGGCCAGTACGAGGCGTATTGTCGACTATCTTAGCGGTTAATAAACTTGGACGGGAATTGGTCCTGCCGATGGAAAATGCTGAAGAAGCAACATTAATTGAAGGTTCAAAAAGTCGTTCAGCAGAGCACTTATTAGCAGTTTGTGCTCATCTGTCAGGGCAACAAATATTAGATTTTACCGAGAAGGCAATACCCCAACTTTCTGTCGACTATCCTGATCTTGCCGATGTGAGGGGGCAACCTCATGCACGTAGGGCAATAGAAGTCGCTGCCGCAGGCAGTCATTCACTATTATTAACCGGTCCGCCAGGTACGGGTAAGACAATGTTGGCAAGTCGTCTGCCCGGAATAATGCCAGAGATGACAGAGCAAGAGGCAGTGACAACGGCAACGGTGCAATCTATTTCGCTAAATGGCTTTGATGTTAAGAAATGGCGTCAACGACCTTTTAGACCTCCACATCACACGGCATCAGCGGTTGCTATGGTGGGGGGCGGCAGCCCACCTAGGCCTGGTGAGATTTCATTGGCACATAATGGCATTTTATTTTTAGATGAATTACCAGAATTTGACCGAAAAGTGTTAGAAGTACTGCGTGAACCAATAGAATCTGGCAAGATCACTATTTCGCGAGCAGCACAACAAGCAGAATTTCCAGCACGATTCCAATTAATTGCAGCAATGAATCCTTGTCCTTGTGGGTATTTAGGGGCGGAACGTTGCCATTGCACAGAGGAGCAGGTTCGTCGCTATCGAGCTAAAGTATCAGGCCCGTTAATGGATAGGATTGATATGCTGGTGGAAGTGCCCCCAGTTGCTAAGGAATTATTGAGACCTTCATCGACAGCTGGGCAAGAGGAATCCAGCGCTGAGGTACGACAAAGAGTCGTTATTGCTAGAGCACGTCAAATAGCGAGAGCGAATAAAGCAAATTATTTATTAGAACATCAAGAATTAGGGGTTTATTGCAAATTGAGTGATAGCAATTATCAATTATTAGAGCAAGCGATTAGTCGTTTAGGCTTATCAGCACGAGCTTACAATCGAATCTTGAAAGTAGCGCGAACGATTGCAGATCTAGCTGATTCAGAACATATTCAAACGTCACATTTAACTGAAGCAATCTCTTACCGGCGCTTGGATACGATGAGTGCAAGATCTTAATCCGCAGCAGCGGGAAGCTGCGCGTCATATTGATGGACCATTATTAGTTTTAGCGGGTGCAGGAAGTGGAAAAACACGAGTCATCATTAGGAAAATTGCTTATTTAATCGAGCAATGTGATATTGCACCTCGACATATTGCCGCGGTAACGTTTACCAATAAAGCGGCACGGGAAATGAAAACTCGGGTGGCTGAATTGATGAGTTCACGCGGAACGTCTTCACGTGGATTAATGGTCTCGACTTTCCATAATTTGGGTTTAACGATTCTGCGACGAGAATATGCCTCTCTAGGCTACCGTAGTGGTTTTTCAATCTTTGATTCTCAAGATAGTTTGGCCGTGTTTCGCGACTTAATGGGCCGTGATTTTGCCGCCGATAGTGAACATGCTGAGCAATGTCAGTGGCAAATATCTGAGTGGAAAAACCAGCTTATTATGCCCGATCAGGCAATGAACATTGCTGAAGGTGGTCAGCAGGTAGCTGCAGCCAATGTATATCATCGCTATGTCGACGCCTTACAAGCTTATAACGCGGTAGACTTTGACGATTTGATTTTAAAACCAGTGCAATTATTTCGGCAATTTCCAGATGTACTTAAACACTGGCAGGCTCGTATTCATTATCTATTAGTGGATGAATATCAAGATACTAATGGTTGCCAATATGAATTAGTAAAACAACTTGTGGGTATTCGAGAAGCCTTAACCGTGGTGGGTGATGATGACCAATCAGTGTATTCATGGCGTGGTGCTAGACCTGAAAACTTGGTGCAATTACAGCAAGATTTTCCAAGATTAAAATTAATAAAATTAGAACAAAACTACCGTTCAATGGGCCGAATATTGCGGGTGGCTAATCAACTCATTAGTAATAATCCCCATGTTTTTGACAAAAAATTATGGAGTGCCATGGGGGAGGGTGATCCTGTTCGGGTGATCGGTTGCCGTAATGAAGACCATGAGTCTGAGAAAGTGGTTTCAGAATTGCTTTATCACAAGTTAAAACATCAAACTAATTTTAAGGATTATGCGATTTTATATCGTAGTAATCACCAATCTCGTCCTATGGAGAGGATTCTTCGCGAACATGATGTGCCTTATTTTTTAACAGGTGGAACTTCTTTTTTTGCGCGAGTTGAAGTTAAAGATATTATGGCTTATTTACGATTAATCGCGAATCAAGATGATGATAATGCTTTTCTAAGGGTGATTAATACACCAAGGCGAGGTATTGGTTCAACTACATTACAAGCATTAGGGAATTATGCCTCCGATAGGAAAACCAGTTTATTTGGGGCCTGTTTTGAAATGGGTTTGGCTGAACAAATATCAACTCAAGCCATGAGCCGTATTGAATATTTTAGCCAATGGCTAGTGGATATTGCTGATCGTGTGAAATGGGGAGATATGATGGAGGCCATTCGCGATATGGTCGAAGAAATTGATTATCGTGGTTGGTTAGAAGAAGTGACAGGTGATCCTGATAAAGCGATTCGAAGAATGGAAAATGTTGAAGAATTATTAAGCTGGGTAGCGAGACTGGTGGAAAAAGATCCAGAACAAAAAAATATTGGTGATATTGCGGCACAATTAACATTAATGGATATCTTGGAACGACAAGCAGATGAAAACCAAGATGATGCGGTCCATTTGATGACGTTACATGCTGCTAAAGGCTTGGAATTCCCCCATGTTTTTATTATTGGCATGGAAGAAGAGATCTTGCCTCATCGCACCAGTATTGAAGAAGAGAATATTGAAGAAGAACGCCGTTTAGCCTACGTCGGTATAACAAGGGCACAACGTAGTCTCGTCTTTACACTCGCTAATATGCGTAAGCGCTATGGTGAAAAAGTGACATGTGAAGAGAGTCGGTTTTTACGTGAATTGCCGGAACAAGATTTGATTTGGACAACGGATAAAACACAGGTTGATCCCGAGGAGCGGCAACAGCGTGGTAAAGCTCATTTAACGAATATTAGGGATATGTTGAAATAAATTCTTACCATTTAAAACTCGATTTATTTTCTTCAGAAGGCCGGTACATTAGTTGAATTCCTTGCAAGAAATTACGTAAAACTTGATCTTTACATTGTCGGAAATGTTTGTGATCTGCTCGGCGGAAAAAAGCACTTAATTCATGTCTGCTAATACGAAGGTCAGCTAATAGTAATATCTCTAAAATATCCTCATCTTTTAAATCAAAGGCAATTTTTAGTTTTCTAAAGATAATATTATTGTTCATTTTTTTCTCAGGTTTAGGCTGTTCACCTTCTCGTTTACCACGGCGCTCATTAATCAAACCATTTAAGAAAGTGGCTAATTGCACATCACTGCAATTTTTATAATCAGCATCCTCATCTTTTTTGAGCCAGCTACTTATTTGTTCACGTGTAACCACAAGATCGGCCAAGCCGAAAATAGCGATCACTTTTGAATCGTTTAATTCAAGGGTATAGCGGATCCGCCGTAAAACATCATTATTAGTCAAAGCAATTTACTCATGTAAATTTTAAAGGGGCCAGAGCGTTATGCCAAGAAACAAAAACCGCAACGACAATAAAGCGCACAATACAGTGGCAAGGGTATAAACAGATTTGATGCCGATAGAGGGGATATTTTTAATACCGATATAAGCGCCAATAGCGGTCACAAAAAATGAAAACTCACTCACTACCAGTAAGGTCAATAATGGTAATGTTGTTGTACCATCACTTGCTAATTGGCTACCTCGGACAACAACGAGCAATAGAAAAGAGGCAAGCCCCAGAGCAATATAGGGAAAATAAATTGTTTTCATAAGTACGGATGCTGGTGGATATTATTCAACTAGCGATAGCATATGATCAACAGCCGCTTTAACTTCATCATCACTCAAACTTGGATTAGTGCCACGAGCCGGCATCATATTAAAGCCATTAATAGCATGGTCATAAAGCACATCCATACCTTTTTCAATTCGTGGCGCCCAATCTTCGGCATTACCTAATTTAGGTGATTCCATCATGCCAGAACGGTGACACAGGGCACAGGTTTTAGAAACAACTTGACCTCCACTAAGGGCACTGGCTTCAACTATTGGAGCCGCTTCAACAACAGGTGGTTCACCAACATAGACTTCAGCAACAGGTTTAATACGTTCAGCAATATCTTCCTCAGACATACTTTCTGGAGCAACAATATTCTTTGCCATGCCTTGCATAATTGAAAGAATGATATTAACCAAAAAGAACAGAATGACGAATGTCACGATACTACCAACAAAGAATTTTCCTGATTTTTGAGTGTCCATGATTAAACCTTGGTTAGGAAGAAGTAAATAACGTAATTATACGGTGATTATGGTCTTGGTGAAACTACTACTCAATAGCAGTTAAAGCAAGTTTGCCAATAGTTGATCCATTCAATAGTTGTTGATGGGCTTTATTAATATTGTCAACGCTAATGGCCCCAAGAGTTTCGGTTAGCGTACAGATTAATATGCCGTTATCAAGTAACTGGGCAATATTGTTCAAAATAGTATGTTGTTCAGCTATATCATCAGTGTTAAACATAGGTCTTGTGAACATGAACTCCCATACCAAACCGGCACTCTTAGACTTTAAACAATCAAAATCATGCTTTTCCTGAGTGCCCACAATCGTACAAATCATACCCTGTGGAGCGATCAATTCTGCCATTGCTGCAAAATGTCGGTCGGTATCATTGAGGCATAAAATATAGTCAGGATCTTTTAAACCTAAAGTACGATATTGTAGAACCAGCTCACTATGATGATTAATCACATAATCAGCGCCCATTTTGCGACACCATTGTTCAGATTTACTGCGAGATGCGGTGGTGATAACATTTAACTTGGCAACAGTTTTAGCGAGTTGAATCGCGATAGAACCGACACCACCGGCACCACCAATGATGAGAATATTTTTTCCACTATCTCGTTCAGCAGTAATTTTTAGGCGCGAAAATAATGCTTCCCATGCTGTAATACTAGTTAATGGCATGGCCGCTATTTCGGGTGCACTTAATGACTTTGGCGCATGGCCAACAATACGTTCATCAACTAATTGATGACTAGCATAGCAACCTGGACGGCGTACATCACCAGCATAGAAAACGGTATCACCTAAATTGAATAATGCAACTTTGTCGCCGACAGCGATAACCGTTCCTGTTGCATCCCAGCCCACTATTTTGGGTGGTTGCTGGGGAGCTTGAATGGATGCTTTTACCTTGGTATCAACTGGGTTGACAGCGATAGCCTCAATTTCAACTAATACATCATGGCCTATTGGCTGCTGAATAGTTTGTTCAAATAATAGTGGCGGTGTTTCACAGCTACTAAAACCATATGCTTTCATAAATCATCATCATTATTAATTTTATATATCAATACTATATGAGCTAATTGAGATAAGCACAAAAAATTATATTATTGATTTTTGTAACACTCTCTAACAATGAGCGTCTAGTTTTAAGGAGTCCGTGTACTCCGTCATCTTTTGTGTCACTAAAGTTAGTGTTTCAAAAATTGAATTTTATTTAAGGGAGAGATTTATGATCGTCATGAAAAAGACAACAGGACTAGCGATGGCAATCGCTGCAGCAAGTTTAGTAGGTTGTGCAAGCACTGCTGCAACAAGTACTTCAAGTGCAGAAGCTGTGCATTGTTATGGTGCAACTGCATGTAAAGGTCACAATGACTGTAAAGTTGCTGGTAATGCCTGTGCAGGACACAATGACTGTAAAACAGCAGATAATGCATGTAAAGGCCAAGCAACGTGCAAAACAGCAGGCAATGCATGTAAGGGTCAAGCATCATGTAAAGGTCAAGGCTTTGCAGCAATGTCAGCAGAAGCTTGTGCTGATGCGGGTGGTACAGCAGGTAAATAATTAGATGGCTCGTTAAGAGCTATTTTTTTGACGAGTAACGCCGTGTTTGTCTTATACTACAAACACGGCGTTTTTTTAATGGAAATGTGAATTATGGCACGTCCTTTTTTGGGGTTTGGTTTAGGTCTTCGGACGGACCATTACCAACATGTTATTGATAATAAGCCTCAAGTAGATTGGTTCGAAATTATCTCTGAGAACTATATGATTCCTGGTGGTAAGCCATTAGATAATTTAGATAAAATACGCCAACATTATCCGATGGTGATGCATGGTGTATCGATGTCGATTGGCAGTACGGATCCATTGAATACCAGTTATCTACAAAAACTCAAACAGCTAATCGATCGAGTGGAACCACAATGGGTTTCAGATCATTTATGTTGGACAACAGTGAATCACATCAATAGTCATGATCTATTGCCTCTGCCATATAACGAGGCGACGATTGATCATATTGCTGATCGAATTAAACAAGTTCAAGATACGATAGGTAGACAAATGCTGATTGAGAATTTGTCGAGTTATGTCACCTACAATAATTCTGAAATACCAGAGTGGGAATTTGTAAACGAAATTGCTAAACGAGCAGATTGTTATATTTTACTCGATATTAATAATATTTTCGTTAGTGCTAATAATCACCATTTCGAACCACAACACTATGTGGATGGCATTGATAGTGATCGGGTGATGCAATTCCATCTTGCTGGTCATAGCTATAACGGTGATATGATTATCGATACCCATGATCATGATGTCTGTGATTCTGTTTGGGCGTTATATGAATATGCACTTGGCCGTTTTGGTGCCGTAAGCACTATGATTGAACGCGATGACAATATTCCTCCATTTGATGAATTACGCCAAGAATTGTCGATTGCAGAAAAAATTGCAGCGAAAGTACTTACTCCACAGCAGTTACAAATTACGAATAACTCCTTGTTAGAAGGAGCAGCCTAATGTCTGGCTTACAAGATATGCAACACCGCTTTATGGATTATTTGCTTGATGAATCATCAGAGGTTGTTGACGATATTGAATCAACTCCCATGCTGTCAGCAAAAGGGCGACTTGATATTTATGCCATTGCTTATAAATTAAGGTTGAAAGAAGCCATTACTACGGATTATGACAAATTAGCAAGTTATTTAGGTGATGAACAATTTGATCAACTAATGGATCGTTATATTGAGAAACACCCATCACACACTACTAATTTACGTTATTTCAGTATTAATTTACCCGAGCTAACGCGTGAAGAAGCACCTTTTAATCAATTGCCTGAATTGTATGAGTTAGCATGTATTGAACGTTCTTTTGCCGATAGTTTTGATGCTAAAGATCAGCAGTTTTCCACAATAGAGGATTTAGCTGCGCTACCAGAACAAGCATGGGAGACTTTAAGCTTTACCTTTCAGAAATCAGTGCAATTATTATGGCTGGAATACAATAGCTTTCCGATTTGGAAAGCATTAGCCGATGAAAAAACACCGCCTAAACCTGAAAAAACCGATGCAATGGCATGGGTTTTATGGCGTCGTTCAGATCTTATTAGTCACTACAAAATATTATCAGAAGTAGAAATTGCCATATTAGACTTGGCAATCAAGGGCGAGAGCTTTGCTGTGATATGTGAAAAATTATTGGATTACTTTAATGAGGAAGAAACGCCGATGAAGGCGATCAGCTATTTACAATCATGGATTGCTGAAGAAATGCTATCTGGTTTTGAATACTAAGCAATTAATCTGATTTACCTAATTGCCAAGCGGCAAGTAATACTGTCCTGAGACCTTGTTGTTGATTGATATCATCAATATCGAGATGTTGTTTAATAACCGGGCTAAGTTTAGTTAACATATTATTTTCAAGGCATTGTTGTTCAAAACCTGCCTGATCAAAAATGCCATCAATAAAGAAATCTGCCGCGGAACCTTCAGCATCACTAAATTGCACCTCTTCCGCTAACATCATTTCATATTCGTAAGAATAACTATCGATATTATCTTGTAAAGCTAGCATTGAATAGATGTCTGGGAAGCTGCCATGCTGCATCAGCTTATCAAGATCGAGTACTGCACTGGGTGAAAACTGTTCGCCTTTGAAATAAAACTCAATGGTTGCGGTAATTTTGTTGGCCATTATTTTTCCAATAACTGTTGTAATGCTGCTAAATAGGCTTGTTCAGATGGTGCTTGATTATTACGTTGAGCCAACCAGAGTGATTCAGTCAAACATTCCATCATCTGATGTTCAGCAGTATGGGTATCACCAAACTTTACTTGTAATTGTTGATAAATATCACGAAT
Source organism: Methylophagaceae bacterium (assembly GCA_048595405.1). Classification (GTDB taxonomy): domain Bacteria; phylum Pseudomonadota; class Gammaproteobacteria; order Nitrosococcales; family Methylophagaceae. The sequence continues at coordinate 18,905 of JBJPGB010000020.1, read as the reverse complement.
CCCTGTGGGACGATTGGTGGATATTTGTTCATGTAATGATATATGTAAACCCATATGAAGAAAGGGGTTGGTTTCGCCATCTTCCACAAAATATTCTTGTTCTAAACTGGCATCGCTATTAAAGATGCTGTGATATTCCGGATGCTCACTGATCACCTGAGCAACCATCGACTCTAGTGCTGACAGTGATTCATTAGCCAGTTTCTTTTGCCATGCATCATGATACATTTGGCGTAATTGTTGGCGATTTTGACCAAACATTATGCCTTGAGGACTCTTTTTTGTTGGCGACGAAATTCATCGCATAAATGGGTAACAACGCAGCTATTACAATGTGGTTTTCTGGCGATACAGACATAACGACCATGTAGAATCAGCCAATGATGAGCATCTTGTTTGAATTCATCAGGCACCACTTTCATTAAACGGTCTTCAACGGCACGAACTGTTTTACCTTTGGCTAATCCTGTACGATTGGATAGGCGAAACAGGTGAGTATCAACTGCAATAACAGGATGTTTGAATACTGTATTGAGAATGACATTAGCTGTTTTACGCCCAACTCCCGGCAAGGCTTCCAGTGCTTCACGATCTTCAGGGACTTCACCATCATGTAGTTCTAATAATTGGCGACAGGTTTTAATTACATTTTCGGCTTTACTATTAAACAAGCCAATGGTTTTTATATATTGCTTAAGTCCATTAACACCTAAGTCCAAAATCATTTTGGGAGTATTGGCAACAGGGTAGAGTTTATCTGTCGCTTTGTTAACACCAATATCTGTTGCTTGGGCCGATAAAATAACCGCAATCAATAATTCAAAAGATGAATTATGGTTGAGCTCAGTGGTCGGTTCAGGGTTATGAGCTTTTAGGGTGGCAAAAAACTCCTGTCGTTGGGCTTGATTCATTTAGTTAGCTATAACGGGTTCTACAGCAATATCCGAACTAATTTGCGTAGTCGATTGGCGAGCATCAATCACATTTTTTAATGCCACGATTAGGCCTAAACCAATAAAAGCCCCCGGTGGCAGTAAGGCCATCAAAAAACCACGATAATCTTCAACTAAAACAATAGTGGCATGTCTTGCCGATTCGCCAAACATTAGGTGTGCCTCACTTAATAATGTGCCTTGTCCAATGATTTCTCGCATTGCTCCTAACAGCACTAATACCACTGTGAAGCCTAAGCCCATCATAAATCCATCCACTAATGCCGGACCAACAGGATGACGAGAAGCAAATGCTTCAGCCCGGCCAGTAATAGCGCAATTGGTCACAATCAAGGGAATGAAGATACCTAAAATCAAATAAAGCTCATGAAACCACGCATTCATGGAAAGTTCGATAATAGTCACAATAGAAGCAATGATCATCACAAATACGGGTAGACGAGCTTCATCTGGAATTTGTTTACGTAATAATGAAACCAGACCGTTAGAGGCAACTAAGGTCAGAATGGTTGCTAAGCCAAGTCCTAGTCCATTGATCACAGTATTACTCACAGCAAGTAATGGGCATAAACCTAATAACTGTACTAAAGCAGGGTTGTTTTTCCATAAACCATCACGAATGATTGGGCCATAGATATTGTTCATTATTCTGCCTCCGTGATGGCAAATAATTGATCGCGATGTTGTTCGAAATAGTGTAATGCTTTTTTCACTGCGGTGACCACTGCTCGGGGGGTAATAGTCGCACCGGTAAATTGGTCAAAATCACCACCATCTTTTTTCACCGCCCATTTAGATTCTTCAGGGTTGTGTAGTGATAAGCCTTCAAATTGCAATATCCAATTAGCCTTTTTTTCATTAATTTTATCACCTAAGCCTGGTGTTTCTTTGTGTTTGATAACACGTACCCCAGCTAAGCTACCATCTGAATAAATACCCACAAGAAGCTTTATTTCACCGTTATAACCATTGGGCGCAATAGTGGTAAAAATAGCGGCAATACTAGTGTCATCAAGCCGTGCACGATAAACAGTACTGACATCATTTGTCGCTAATTCTGCGGTACTTGGTAGCAGTAGGGTGTCCATCAAAATATCGTTATTATATTGCTCGTGATCAACTAATGCATTAATGGCCGCCAATAAAGCTTGACGTTCATTTTCGATAATTTTATCGTGAGTTTGCGATTCTGTCAGTGCCACCAAGCTAGTGGCAACAATGGCAAATGCGGCCAATATTAAACCAACACGGACAACTTGAGTATAGGCATTACTCACTAGTTGGCACCATAGACTTTAGGTTGAGTGTAATAATCAATTAATGGCACTAGCATATTCATTAATAACACCGCAAAGGCAATACCATCAGGATAGCCGCCCCAAACTCGAATGATATAAGTCAACAAGCCAACACCAGCACCAAACACCAACTTTCCTTTGAGTGTTGTTGATGCGGTAATGGGATCGGTAGCAATAAAAAATGCCCCTAACATGGTGCCGCCACTCAATAAATGGAATAGTGGCGAGCCTGCTATTTCAGGCGCAATAAGCCAAGTCACCAGACTAATAGTAGCGAGCGCTGCTAACATTGCAGCAGGAATATGCCAACTGATAACGCGACGATATATTAGATACAAACCACCAATAGCAAACCAAATATTAATCCATTCCCAGCCTTTACCACCAAATAATCCAAACAGTGGTTGAGAGCTAATTTGACTTGGTGTTTGCAACAGGCCGATTTGTGTTTTCATGGCATCAAGAGGTGTGGCGCCAGAAATAGTATCAAGTGATGCACCATCAGCAAGTTGGCTATTAAAGATAATATGAAAGGCCGACATAAAATCGAGTGGTTGTTCACTTAAGCTAGTGACCGGTAACCACGTTGTCATCTCTAATGGAAATGAGACCAACAGTAATACATAGGCCACCATTGCAGGATTAAATGGGTTATAGCCCAGACCACCATAAAGGTGTTTGGCAAAGATAATGGCGAATAATACCCCGACAGTGGTTAACCACCATGGCGCTAGTGGCGGTAAGGCAATAGCAAGTAATACCGCGGTGACAATTGCACTACCATCGGTTAAAAATGGTTTCAGAGGTCGCTCACGAAGCTTTAACATCAATGCTTCGGCAAGCAATGCCACCACAATAGCCAAAAGCATGGTAATTAACACGCTTGGACCAAAGAAATACACAATGGCAATGACAGCAGGGACTAATGCTAGTAACAACTGCAACATATGTAGTGTTACGCGATTTGTACCAGATAAAAAGGGCGATGATAAGCGACTTAAGGGCATTACTTACTCTCCAAATTATCTGTAGCTGATTCAGCGGCTAAATTTTCTTGCTCTTTAGCCGCCTGGCTAGCAGCGAGAGCAGCTTTACGCTGTCGTTGCCGCTCGGCTTTTTCTCGCTTTTCCACTTCTTGTCGTTCTAGCCTATTTTCATGGCGGAGTCGGGCAACATCTGACTTTTGTGTTTCTTGGTATTGATTCATGGTTTCAGTTTTAGCAAAACGGAAATAATGCACTAATGGGATTTTACTTGGGCAAACATAACTACAACAGCCACATTCAATACAATCAAATAGATTATATTCTTCGGTTTTCTCCAAGTCTTTGGCGCGTGAATACCAATATAATTGTTGTGGCAGCAAACTAACAGGGCAAACCGTTGCACACTCTCCACAACGAATGCAGGGAAGCGGTTTGGTATCCTGAGCTGCATTATCCACGCCGACCAAAATACAGTTTGCTGTTTTGGTGACTGGCAGGTGATCACCCGATAGGTTATAACCCATCATCGGGCCACCCATAATAAACGGCTCTTCTGGCTGGCGTTTGGTTTCACAAAATGCTAATAACGCATGCATAGGTGTACCAAATAAGGTTTCAAAATTACCCGAATGTTTTACATCGGTTCCTGTTACCGTCACGATTCGAGAAATGAGCGGTTCACCATGATTAATTGCTCGACCAATCGCATAAGTTGTACCAACATTATGGCAGACAATACCTAAGTCAATGGCTAAACCACGACTAGGCACTTGTTTGCCGGTTATCGATTGAATTAACTGTTTTTCACTGCCCGCTGGATAACGTGTAGGCAGAACGACAATTTTTGTATTGGTTAAATTTGTTCGAGTGGCTAAAGCCGATTTCATTGCGGCAATAGCTTCCGGTTTATTATCTTCAATGGCAATAACACAATTGTTAACACGTAAGGCATAACGCATGATTTCAATGCCATCGAGAATGCCTTCTGCTCGTTCACGCATTATCATATCGTCACAAGTGATATAAGGCTCACATTCAATACCGTTGAGAATTAATGTCTCAACCGTATGATGGACACCAGGATTTAATTTGATGTAACTTGGAAAGCCGGCACCACCTAGACCAACAAGGCCTGCTTCGCGAATAAGCTGGCGTATTTCATGCTCAGATACCTGAGTGAAATCTGCAGTTGGATTAAGCTTTGTCCATTGTTCTTTGCCATCAGTTTCAATAGTTATGCAAAGTGCAGACAAGCCAGATGGATGTGGAATGGACCGTTCATCGATAGCCGTCACTACACCTGAACTAGGTGCATGTAGATAAACCGACACATGGCCTTCAGCACGGGCAATTTTCTGACCTTTGAGTACCTTGTCGCCAACATCAACGATAGGCACAGATGCTTCACCAATATGTTGTTGTAAAGGCAGTATGAGCGTTTTGCTTAATGGTGTTTGTCGGATCGGTGTTTGAGTTGAACGCTTTTTCTGGCCATCCAGCACTAAGCCACCAGGGAATGAGCTGACTTCATCGGTCATGATTGCTCTCCCAATTTTAAATCAATATGTGCTGGATCGGGCCATCGCCAATTGTTCGGGTTAGCTTTGGTTTCAACCATATCAATACAATCAACAGGGCAAGGCGGTACACATAGTTCACAACCGGTGCATTCCTCAGCAATGACTGTATGCATTTGTTTGGCAGCACCGAGAATGGCATCCACAGGACATGCTTGTATGCATAAAGTGCAACCGATGCAGCGATCTTCAACAATCACTGCTAATGTTTTGGGTTTTTCAATACCACATTCATCATCAAGAGGTTTAACTTCAACTTCTAACAGATCCGCTAATGCTTGAATGGTTGCTTCACCACCGGGAGGACAGCGATTAATATCTGCTTCACCCGCAGCCATAGCTTCCGCATAAGGTCGACAACCGGCAAAAGTACATTGACCGCATTGTGTTTGAGGCAATAACTTATCAATTTGATCAGCAATGGGATCGCCTTCGACTTTAAAGCGAATGGAAGCGAAACCGAGGAGCAACCCAAAGATGAGAGCCATCAGTGTGATGGCTAGAATAGCAGTTAACATAGCTTAAATATTAACCAGACTAGAAAAGCCCATAAAGGCCATAGACATTAAACCAGCTGTAATCAAGCCTATAGCTGCGCCCTGGAAAGGCACTGGCACATCGGCAACAGCAATGCGTTCACGCATAGCCGCAAAGATAACCAGTACCAGTGAAAAACCAATAGCTGCACCGAAACCATAGAGCCCCGACGCAATAAAGCCATGCTGTTCTTGCACATTTAATAATGCCACACCTAATACTGCACAGTTAGTCGTAATAAGTGGTAGAAATATTCCTAATACTTGGTAGAGCAAAGGACTAGTTTTATGAACAACCAATTCGGTAAATTGAACCACCACCGCAATAACAAAGATAAAGCTAATGGTACGGAGGAATTCTAAGCCTAAAGGTGCTAATAAATATTCATTAATTAGATAACTACTAATAGACGATAATGTTAGGACAAAAGTGGTCGCAAGGCCCATACCAATAGCTGTTTCTAATTTACGAGAGACACCCATAAATGGGCACAATCCCAGAAATTTAACGAGGACGATATTGTTGACCAGTATGGTGCTGATTAAGATTAAGGCATAATCTGCCATGGAATAACCTACTAAAATTATCGGATTCTAACGCTTACTACTCATCAATGAATGAGCAAGCAATAGTGTTATAACCCATTAGTATAGCTGATTGTTGGTCTTTTTCGTAGCATTAATATTCCAAATAATGCTTTTTTATTAGGTACTTATAAGTTATTCATATATAGATATTAAGCGAGGTTATTTCTGGCGACGTTGACGAACTGCCTCAGCAAGTTCACGTAATAGCACCTCACTATTATCCCATGCCATACATGCATCAGTAATGCTTTGACCATAAACCAAGTCTGCACCCGTGTCCGTATTCTGTCTACCAGCAACAAGATTGCTTTCGAGCATGAGTCCCATAATGCGTTTTTCACCACCGGCTATTTGTCCTGCAACATCACGACAAACTACTTCCTGCTGAATATGACTTTTACCACTATTAGCATGGCTACAATCAACCATGAATAAGGCTCGCTGCCCGGTACGGCCAATTGTTTCGGCTGTTTCCTGAATGCTGGCAGAATCATAGTTTGGCTGTTTGCCCCCACGTAAAATAACATGACAATCAGGATTGCCAGTAGTAGAAAATATGGCTGAATGTCCCGCTTTAGTCAGTGACATAAAGTGATGTGGTTTGGCTGCTGACATACAGGCATCAATAGCGATTTGCAGTCCACCATCAGTAGCATTTTTAAAACCAACAGGACAAGATAAACCTGATGCAAGCTCGCGATGTGCCTGACTTTCAGTCGTACGAGCACCGATAGCACCCCATGAGATTAAATCTGCAATATATTGTGGACTGATCAGATCAAGATATTCACTACCAGTTGGGACTTCCATTTCAGCTAAATCAAGCAATAATTTACGGGCAAAGAGAAGACCTTCATTAATTTTGAAACTACCATCCAGATAAGGATCATTAATGAGACCTTTCCAGCCCACGACCGAGCGTGGTTTTTCAAAATACACTCGCATGATGATATGTAAATCATCTTTTAATTCAGTAATGAGTGGTTTTAGTTTAGCGGCATAATCACGAGCGGCATCAGGATCATGAATAGAGCAAGGGCCGATGATAACGACCAGACGGTCATCGCCACCCGTGAGAATATTTTTGGTAGCCTTACGAGCGTTAAATACCGTTTCGGATGCATGATCTGTGATTGGTAATTCTTGGTGTAACTGTATAGGTGGAATAACTTCTTGTATTCCAGTGATACGTAAATCATCGGTGCTGTAAAGCATGGATTTTAATACTCTTACATTAATATAGTAAAACGAGCAGTTTACCTGCTCACCTTAGATTGTTCTAGTTGGATTAAAGTGCCTGCTATAAAGGTGTACCGGTAAAAAGATCAGCATTAAGCCACAAATGGACCCAAATACTAGCGGCATATCCCAGTGCAATTGCCCAGATCCATTTCAGATGAGCGAAGAATGTATATATTCCTCGTGCTTGTCCCATAACAGCGACACCAGCAGCAGAACCAATTGATAATAATGAGCCGCCGACACCGGCTGTTAAGGTCACGAGTAACCATTGCCCAAGATCCATACTAGGATACATCGAGAGCACAGCAAACATCACAGGTATGTTATCAATAATAGCGGATAAAATTCCGACTAAGATATTAGCATTGGTGGGCCCTAAATCACCATACATCAATTGTGAACCAACCGATAAATAACCGATGGTACCTAAGCCACCAACACAAAGAATAATGCCGTAAAAGAACATTAAGGTATCCCACTCAGCGCGTTCTAATTGGTGAAAGATATTGAAGGGTTTTTCTTTAGGAACACCTTCTACACTAAGTGCTGTATGGCTGTCATTCACAGCAGAATGGAGCTGCTGTTGGTCACGCATTTTGATGGTGTAGCCATAGAGTTTAAGGAGGGCTAAACCTGTCATCATGCCAATCACTGGTGGAATGTGTAGGAAGTTATGGGCACAAACGGCCATGGTAATAGTGACTAAAAATAGTGCCACAACAACGAGTGCTCCATCTTTCATACGAGCTGTTTCATTCAGTGCGTTAGGTTGCTCATTGGGTACAGCCATCGACATAATTGCAGCAGGTATAATCCAGTTCACCACGGATGGAATAAAGAGCACAAAGAACTGTTGGAAATCAACTACACCTTTTTGCCAAACCATTAATGTGGTGATATCACCAAATGGACTAAAGGCGCCACCAGCGTTAGCAGCAACCACAATATTAACACATGCCAATGCCACAAATTTATGATTGTCTCCACCGACGGCCATAGCAACCGTTGCCATTAACAGGGCGGTGGTTAAATTATCGGCAATAGGTGAAATGAAGAAAGCAAGAATACCGGTTAGCCAAAATATAGTGCGTAGTGAAAAGCCTTGATTCACCAACCAGCTACGGAGGGCATCAAACACACCTCGTTCGCCCATTGTATTGATATACGTCATCGCTGCTAACAAGAATAGTAATAGTTCGGCGTATTCAAGTAGGTTATGGCGAATAGCTTGTTCAACGGTATGTTGGTCACCATGTTGTGCATAAACAAACGCGACTATTGCCCAAATAATACCAGCAGCTAACATCACTGGCTTGGACTTACGCATATGAATTTCTTCTTCTAAAATAACTAAGACATAAGCTAAAACAAAGATAACTAAGGATGTATAACCAACCCAATGGCTAGTGAGATCTAATAAATCTACCTCACCTGATGCGAACGATATTTGAGGGAAAGCAAACAATAACAAGCTAATAACAAGCGTTGAAAGTGTCGTACGACTAAATTGTAGTTGCTTCAACATAGAAACCCCTGAAAATATCTGAGTAAAAATATATGGTAATGATACCGCGCTCACTAATGATGTGGAAGATATTTAGTTGAATTATTTCATAACCGAATCATAAAAACCTTGAGAGGCATCTTCCACTAAGTCAAACACGTGGTTAAAGCCATTTTGACCACCATAATAAGGGTCGGGTACATCTCTTTCATCACAATCCGGAGCGTATTCTAAAAATAACTTTATTTTATGATGATACTTACTCGGGCTCGTGGATAGTAAAATCTGATAATTATCATCATCCATTGCCAGAATATGATCGAAATGTTCAAAATCTGACGGCGATACCTTGCGAGCACGAATAGTTGATAAATTCACCCCACGACCACGAGCTATCTGTTGAGCTCGGGAATCGGGTTGCTCACCAACGTGATAAGCATGAGTGCCGGCAGAATCGACCATGAAACAGTCGGCTGATCCCATATTTGTAATCACGGCATTAAACACTCCCTCAGCAGTGGGAGAGCGACATATATTGCCCATGCAAACGAATAGTACTTTTATCTGGCTCATGGTGTCCCCAAATGTTTGAATAAGTAACATGGTAAAGAAGTGTTATATGTCTAAAACAGATTATACCAGCTAGCTACAATGAGCAATTTATTAGAAGTTAAAGTGAGGGGAGGGAGAAACTATCGCCTACATTTTCTATAGATAGGTAGCCATTCTCTGGACTGATAGCTAAATATGTAGGTTAAAAGTGGCTTCAAATCTCTTTTTAAAGTACTCTTCCGCTATATAATCAATATCTTAGTTAAGTAAGTAAATTCAATCTTTAAAAATAATTAATGAAATATACATTATTGATAATACTGTGGCTCTGCACGGAAGCAGTAGCCAGTGAGCAGGATAATAATCAGCGGTTCGCAGTAGACTTAAGTACTCGAGTGGTACGGAATTTTGAAACGAACCAAACGGCAACTCTGCAATTTGTAGGGTTTGATTATCTGAAGATTTTTAGTGGTACTCAAGGTGATATTGGAACACTACTGTTACAACCCTATATTGCGCGCATTGATAACTTGGAAAACCATCCTCCCTTTTTTGATGATGAAGATGATACTGAATTAACGTTTAGAAATTTTTATTTTAACTATACGGGTATCAATGGTGGTCGGTTTAATATTCGTCTTGGCCACTTCGAAATTCCATTTGGACTTGAACAAGTCATTAACACTAATGGAACATTACATGACTTTATTCATGGAGCAAACATCGGTGTTAAAGCTGATTGGGGAGCCTCTTTGAATGGGACTCTACCTACATTAGAATATGAATTTGCACTCACTAGAGCATCCGGCAATGAATGGGAAACCAAAGGGAATCCTTATTTTCTATCGGGAAGAGTGGGGTCTTCGAGAGAAAAGAATTTTTCCGTAGGCATTTCAGCACTAGACGGGGAATTGTTTACGGGTAATAAACAAACTATTAGTCGTTCACGTTATGGCATTGATTTTCTATGGTATAGAAAGGCACTTACTTTTATGGGAGATCTGTCCATAGGTAAAGATGAAAGTACCTATGTTTTTAATAGTCTATTGGAACTCAACTGGCATAATCCATATGAGACTGTATTGGTATACCTCCAGTACAAACGATTTGCCAAAGATTTCACTGTAGGTGGCTGGGATAGTTTGAATAATATTACTCTAGGGGCTCAATATGATCCTGACAATCACTGGCAGTTTGACGCACAACTGAGTAGTGACCAGTCCACTATTGCCTCGAATGCAAAGCAACATAAACTTGCGCTGCAACTAAGATATCGGTTCTAATTGATTTTTCATAATGTTATTGGGGCTAAACTGAAATGTTGAAGCTTAAAAAACTATTTTTACTTAGCTTAGTTATTCCGATAATTTTCTTATCAAGTATTGCTTACGCTAAGCCATTTTGTGCATTGCGAGACCCTACAGTGGAAGTTTATGAACTATTTCCTTTGGCCACATCTTATAAATCGATTGTACATACCGTAGGTAAAGGTACCCGTAGCAAAATTCTCGACATTCTACCCTTTACAATTCATGCAAAAGAAATCGGAGAGCACACAGTCTATGCCGCATTTAGTGATGAAAGATCTCTTGGTTTGGTTCATGTTCGCTCAGAATTAGGGAGTTGGGGTTTGTTGGAAATTGCATGGGCAATCGATTTAGATGGCAATGTTATAGATTTTACTTTTCAGCGTTGCCGTGAAGATGGTTGTAAGGAAATTGGAAGTCTCAATTTTCGGCAACAACTGTTGGGAATGGGATTAACAGATTTAACCGCATTAATGAATGAAGATGGCTCAGAATTGCTAGAAGGAAAACTGATGGTGACACCAGGAGCAATGGAATTAGGCGCTTCGGTTATTCGTTCAGCAATGAAAACACTCGTGGTGACACAAATGGTATGGGGCGATGATATAGAAGTTTTAAAAACATACTCTCCACTGACAATAATGTTCAATAAATAAGTCATTTATGAAAATAAGTAGTGCCATAATAATTCACACATTATTGTGCTCTATCACAGCGATAGGAATTGTTGTTGGCCACTCTAAATTTTCTCAAATTATTCAAGAGGAGCAGCATAAATTTGATACAGGACTGGTGGTTCTTCGTGATTTCCGAGGTTTACAACAATCAAGTCGGCAATGGTTGTCACTTTCTGATTTGATTATTGCTAGTGGAGAAACTTATCTTATAGGGGGAACGTTAAAACAAGGTAAGGTGTTGCTGGAACTTCTGGAAGATATTGAAACCTATCTTGAAATTACAAAGCCTCAATCTGTTATTACATCAATAAAAGACGTGATAATCAGTAATAACAATAGGATAAAGCAAGCAAGAAACTTAAATTTTGAAGAGGACCAAAACGCGTTTAATGCATTGTTAAATGAATTAGATGTCGATGCAGTACTTTTTATTAGTGCATTAGTTGAGTTGGAAAATGAGTTAGATGCGAGCATAGCGCAACGTAGTGTTAAATTACTAGCACAGCAATCACAGCTACAAATGACAACGTGGGCTGTAGCTATTATTTATATTCTTCTCGTTTTCATATCGTGGCGCTGGCAGACCAAACTGCTTGTTAAACCAATTCAAAACCTTACTCTGGCAGCAAGAAAAGCTTTAGTTGATGATGTGCCAATAAACTTAAAAGAGGATGGCTCTCAGGAAGTGAGGGAGCTGACACGTTATACCCATAAGTTTGTAACGACGTTAGAGACCAAAGTTCAAGATCGCACAATTGAATTACAGCAGCGACAAAATGAACTTGAGCTAGAAAATATAAATAGAAAGAAAGCTGAAATTGAAGCAATAACATCACAACAACAAGCTGAAAAGGCTAATAAAGCTAAGTCTGAGTTTTTGTCCTCGATGAGTCATGAATTAAGAACACCGTTAAATGCTATTTTAGGGTTTACGCAACTATTAGAACTAGATGATGGGGATGCGCCACTAAATGCAGAGCAAAAAGAAAGCCTGAGCTATATATTATCAAGTGGAAAACACTTGCTGAACTTGGTTAACGAAGTTCTTGAATTATCTGCTATTGAAGCAGGGAAGTTAGACCTTTCATTAGAAGAATTACTGATAACAGATGTTTATCGTGATGCCTGTGTACTGTTACAGCCTTTAGCGAATACTGTAGGAATAGATATTTATTCTAAATCGCAAACCCCTATTGCAATTAAAGCCGACTATATAAAGTTAAAGCAAGTACTGCTTAACCTTGTATCAAATGCAATTAAATATAACAGTGAAGGTGGAGAGGTTGCTATCGATTGGATAACGACAGCTGAAAATATGATCAGAGTTAACATTACTGATAATGGCTATGGCATATCTGAAGCTAATCAGAAGCAGCTATTTACTGCATTCAATCGCTTAGGTCACGAGGCTTCAACAATTGAAGGGGTGGGTATAGGTCTTATCGTAACCAGAGAGCTTATTATATTGATGGGTGGGAAAATTGGTTTTGAGAGTCAAGAAAATATTGGGTCAATTTTCTGGTTTGAATTACCATTAGCATAAATGGACAATACATATGTGCCTTCAGTTAACTCATTGATAATTATATTATGTTTCAGCGAGTAGTTGTGTAATCATATTTTCACTTTGCCCCAAATAGCCACCACCAAATAAATTGAGATGGTTGAGGATATGATAGAGATTATAAAGTGTTTTTCTGGTGTTGTAGTCTGAATCTAGCGGATATTCAGCTTGATAAGCTGCTTGAAACGCACTGCCAAAACCACCGAATAATTCTGTCATCGCAATATCAGTTTCACGATCGCCATAATAACAAGCAGGATCAAATATGACGGGGTTTCCTTGTGGATCAGCCGCGGCATTGCCTCCCCATAAATCACCATGTAGTAAAGCTGGCTTTGGGGAATAGCCTTCAAAAAAGATATGTACAGTGTCGAGCAGCTTTTGACCTTGATCTTGCAAACGGCCTCCAAAACCATTTTGTTTGGCAAAGGTGAGTTGTTGTCCTAGTCGATGCTGTTGCCAAAAAGTGAGCCAATCATGTTTTCTGTCATTATGTTGTGGCGTGCTTCCAATCGTATTGTCGATATGCCACCCAAAAAAATCTTGAGTATGATGATGTAACTGAGCCAATTGGGTACCAAGTTGTTTAGCTGCACTGCCTTGTAAACTAGCCAGTTCAATATATTCCAATACGATATAGCTGTGACCATCTGCTTGGCCATGACAGATAACCTCTGGAATACGCACACAGTTTAAGGCTCTCATTTCTTCCAAACCTTGAGCTTCAGCTTCAAACATATCCACTAAGTGTGGTTGATTGAGTTTGAGGAAATAAGATTGTTCAGCTGTTTGCAGTTTATATGCTGTATTAATACTGCCACCACCAACAGATGTAAGTTGATAGTTTTTAAGTGTGTGCCCCGTTGCCCCTTCAATATGACGCACGATTGAATCAAACTTTGCCATGGGTTTTCCCCCGAAAAATTTAAACCTAATTTAAGTAGCATGGTATGCTCAAACCAATATTATTACCAAGATATTGAGGAGATCGCTCATGTCTGAACAGTTTGCGACAAATGATAAACAGTTAGTAGCAATTCATGCTGCAAATTTGATTGAAGATGGCATGATCATTGGGCTAGGAACAGGTTCTACCGCGAATTATTTTATTGAGGAGCTTGCACGCAAGAAACAGCAAGATGGTTTACAGTTCATTACAGTAGCGAGTTCCGTAGTGAGTACCATCAAAGCTCAGCAGTTAGGACTTGATCTTATTGCGATAGAGCATTTAAGCCAACTGGATATCTATGTTGATGGCGCTGATGAAGTGACAGCCGATAACACACTATTGAAAGGGCGTGGTTTTGATTTGGTAAAAGAAAAATTATTAGCCAAAGCCTGCAACTATTTTTATGTATTGGCAGATAACACTAAATTAGTCGAACGAATTGGTGAAAAATATCCCATTCCAGTAGAGGTAACACCATTTTCATGGCAGTTAGTATTACGTAGCCTTCAACAAATAGGCGGCGAGGGTGGTCTGCGAGCTAATGGTGATGGATTGGCGATTACATCTCATGGCAGTTTAGTACTTGATATGGCATTTGATTCAAGCATTGAAGGCGATGAACTTAATTCAGAATTAAATGCTCTTCCAGGCGTGATTGAGCACGGTATATTCCATCAATTAGCGACCAGTGTATTTATTGGTCATGAGGGTGTAATTGAAACACGTTAATTTAAGGCTGGTTAAACGCCAGCCTTAAGTTAGGCATAGTTTAAAGTTGTTCTAATAATGTTTCTGCTTTGGATACGCCAAACTCACCGGAACCTTCAACACCGAGATAGCTGACAATGCCATCATCGACAATCATACCGAAACGGAAACAGCGAATACCCATGCCACCAGCTGTTAAGTCACGATCTAAGCCAAGTGCCGTAGTATATTCAGCGCTACCATCTGCCATCATTCGTACTTTCCCAGCAGCATTGTTATCTTTACCCCAAGATGCCATCACAAAGGCATCGTTAACGGATAAACACCAAATATCATCAGCACCTTTAGCCTTGAGTTGATCTGCCAGATCAATATAACCTGGCAAGTGTTGGGCTGAACATAAAGGCGTATAGGCGCCGGGCACACCAAAGATCACAATCTTCTTGCCTTTAGTGAGTTCAGCAACATCTTGTGCCTGGGGATTTGTTGGGCAACCATTTTCCGGATCAAACTCGTTACATTCGGTTAAATTGCCAGTAGGTAAACGCTGTCCAACTTTGATAGTCATTATGTTTCCTTATTATTGTGATGAAATTTATAGTGACTAGCATAAGACAAAAGTTATCAGATAAAAACACTACTATTATCAGGGCTTTATTTTAGTTGGAGTTCACCAAACAAATCGTTATGATGTTCTCATATAAAGAATTAGGGGAATAGTATGGAAAATAAAACAGTTTTACGATGGGGAATTTTAGGTGCAGCACGTGTTAATGAACGGTTATTACCGGCGATTGTACAAGCTGAAAATGCACAATTAGTGGCTATTGCCAGTAGGCGTGAAGGGGCAGCGGCTGAAATATTGGCAAAATACGCACCTCAAGAAGATGCACTGACATTAAATGATCTTGATGCTTTATTAGATAATCCTGAGGTTGATGCGATTTATTTGCCGATGGCAAATGAAGAACATACCGAATGGGCATTAAAAGCAATTGCTAAAGGTAAACATGTCTTAATCGAAAAGCCGATGGCAATAAAACTTAAGGATATTGTAGCGATTTCGGCAGCGGCAAAGAAAAAGAAAGTGACTATCATGGAAGGCTTTATGTATGTTTTTCATCCACAGCATGATTATGTACAGCAAGTGATTGATTCAGGTGCCATTGGTGATGTGAGAACAGTACGTACCTGCTTTTCATTTCCAATGAAGCCGGCACGATTGTATCGAATTAATCGTGATATTGATCATGGTGGTGGCGCAATGTGGGATATTGGACCTTATGCGATTCACACTGCACGAAAATGGTTTGACAGCGATCCGGTTGCAGCAACAGCGATGGCAAAATTTAACGACAGTGGCGCCGATGTGAGTTTGAGTGGTGTGCTGGATTATAGTGATGGTCGATATGCTCAGTTTGATATCAGTTTTGAACGTGCACGGCGGAGTGAATATGAAATTATTGGCACATTAGGCGGTATTAAATGTGAGACTGTTTGGCAAAGTCCGGATGATGCACCTGTTATTTCATGGTGGACTGATGCCGGTGAAGAACACATTATTGAACTCAATATCGCTAATCATTTTGTACTTGAAATTGAACATTTTAGTGATTGTGTGTTGAATGGAAAAACGCCAGCATTATCAATTGGGGATGCAAAAGCAAACTGCAAAACTATTGAAGCTGCGTTGCAATCCGCTTCGACAGAAAAAACAGTGAAGATAAAGTAGTTTAGACTTTGTGGCTAAATGCCGAACGACGTCGATCTGATGAAACGCGACGCTCGATCTGTTCTTTAGATAATGAAGGGCCACGCCGTGTTGGCGACAAACGCCTTTCAATATCATGTTCTTTTTCCTCTTCATCAGTGATTGTTTGAAACCGAACCATTCTGCTTGACTGGCTAGGTGTCGTTATAGGCACTGAAAAATTCCGTGGTAATTCAATCATATTTATAACCAAAAATCTGTTTTACCTAATAGTTAGCGGCATGAAAATAAAAATCTTTAATATCAGTTGTTTATTGCATATTAAGTTATGATTTAGGTGAGCAGTGACAGGCAAATAACGAGTTTTAGGGTGGGACTATAAATAACTATATTTTTATTTAACATCAATTATCTATAACAATATCTTTAAGAAGAATATCAAGTAAATTATTTAATGTGATTAAACGGGTATCAGCATCAGGCATATCCGCAATAAAGCGTAATTTATCTTGGCCATCAAGTTTATATTTGGCTGGTTGGGATTGAATTAATTGAATAATACTCATCGGTTTAATATTAGGTTCTTTTGCGAAGATCATTCGTCCACCTTGATCATAAACATCAATTTTACGAATACCAATTATTTTGGCCTTAAAACGCAGTTCATGGATAGCAAATAAGGTTTGTATTTGTTCTGGTAATAGTCCAAACCGATCGATCATTTCAACCTGCAATTCACGCAGTATTTCGCTATCGGGTGCTGCCGAAATACGTTTATATAGTACTAATCTGGTATGTACGTCGGGTAAATAGTCATTTGGAATGAGAGCCGGCACATGTAAGTCGATTTCAACAAAGTTGCGTTGATTAAGGTTAAGGCTGGGCTCTTTACCTGATTTAAGTGCATTAACGGCACGTTCAAGCAACTCATTATACAAACCGAAACCAATCTCTTGCATTTGGCCGCTTTGTTCATCACCTAATAATTCTCCGGCACCACGGATTTCCATATCGTGAGTTGCTAGCGTGAAACCTGCACCGAGATCTTCAATAGATTCGATAGCTTCAAGGCGCTTAATAGCATCTTTAGTCATCACTTTTTGAGGCGGCACAATTAAGTAAGCGTAAGCACGGTGGTGAGAACGTCCAACACGGCCCCTGATTTGATACAGTTGTGCGAGGCCTAGTTTGTCGGCACGATCAATAAAGATAGTATTGGCAGACGGAATATCAATCCCCGTTTCAATAATAGTGGTGCAGACAAGTACATTAAACCGCTGATGATAAAAATCAAGCATGGTGTGTTCTAATTCACGCTCACGCATTTGACCATGAGCAATACCGACTTTGGCTTCAGGAATAATCTGCTCGATTTCACGAGATACACGTTCAATATCTTCCACTTTGTTATGTAGGAAATAGACTTGGCCACCACGTTTTATCTCACGCAGTATTCCCTCACGTATTTTTTCACTATCCCATTGTTGTACAAAGGTTTTGATGGCTAGGCGACGAGCGGGAGGAGTGGCAATAATCGATAGATCACGAATACCTGAAATAGACATGTTTAAGGTACGAGGGATCGGGGTGGCAGTGAGTGTCAATACATCTATTTCAGATCGGTACTTTTTGATTTTTTCTTTTTGAGTGACACCAAAGCGATGTTCTTCATCAAGAATAAATAAGCCTAAGCGTTTAGGATCAATATCTTGTTGAATGAGTTTATGCGTACCAATAATAATGTCGGCAATACCATCACTCATAGCCTGTTTAACGGTATCAAGTTGTTTCTTGGAACGAAAACGTGACATCACCTCAATATTGACTGGCCAATCGGCGAAGCGATCTTTGAAGTTTTCATAATGCTGCTGGGCTAGTAATGTTGTTGGCACTAATACCATCACTTGTTTGCCAGACTGTGTGGCTAAAAATGCAGCTCGCATGGCAACTTCGGTTTTACCAAAACCAACATCACCACAGATCAGACGATCCATCGGTTTATCGGATGTCATATCTTTTATGACATCATCAATCGCATCTTGTTGATCAGGTGTGGTCTCAAAAGGAAACGCTGCGATAAAAGTAGCATATTGCTCATCAGGATCGCGAATAGGTAGTTTCTTATGTGCTGCTCGCTGGGCATAAATATCCAATAATTCAGCGGCTACATCACGGACTTTCTCAGCTGCTTTTCGTCGTGCTTTTTCCCATTGGCCTGAACCCAGTCGATGTAATGGTGCTAGCTCGGGGGCGGCGCCAGAATATCGACTGATGAGATCTAAGGCGGCAACTGGCACATAAAGTTTGTCGCCTTTGGCATATTCAAGAGTCACATATTCAGTGGTAACATCACCGACATCTAATGTTTGCAGGCCAAGATAGCGGCCGACACCATGATCTTCATGGACGACAGCATCACCAATAGAGAGTTCAGCAAGATTGCGAATAACGGCATCGGCATCACGTTTTTTACGATTACGCCGCCGACGTTGCATAACCTGCTGGCCAAACAATTGAGTTTCGGCAATAACGGCAACATTGTTTGTTGTTAAAATAAGACCGTTTTCCAACGGTGCAACGGTAATGCCGAGTACGGCATCATCTTCTATAAACTCATCCCAGCTTTGATATATCTTGGGCTGAACATCATTATCACGAAGTAATTCTAATAAGGTTTCACGGCGGCCAGCTGTTTCAGCTGCAAATAATATTCGGCCTTTAAAATGAGTAATAAAATTAAGTAATGCTTCACA
>JBJPGB010000019.1:0-5672 GCA_048595405.1 Methylophagaceae bacterium | reverse complement strand
AGATGCCTTAGGTGCTGATGAATTTGTCCGTATTTTAACCGAGCCCGATGCCTCACTTACTGAACAATATATTGCCTTATTAAATACTGAGGGTTCCAAACTCTCATTTAGTGAAGACGGTTTACAACGTATCGCTGAATTAGCTTTTCAAGTTAATGAACAAACAGAAAATATTGGTGCCCGTCGCCTGCACACTCTACTGGAAAAATTACTTGAAGAGATTTCTTTTAACACATCAGAAGATGGGGCTACGGATATCACTATTGATGCCGACTATGTTAACCAACAGTTATCAATTTTAGTCGAAGATGAAGATCTTTCTCGTTATATTCTGTAAGGTTCACTGATGGCTAATAATATTATTCCTACTGACATTATTTTGCATAAACAGTCCAAAAGTCTTGAGCTAGCTTATGACAATGATAGCTATAATCTATCGGCAGAATATCTGCGGGTATACTCGCCTTCAGCAGAAGTACAAGGTCATGGGCCCGGGCAAGAAACACTGCAAACCAACAAAGAACATGTTGGTATTGCTCAAATTGAACCTGTCGGACATTACGCCCTCAAAATTCATTTTGATGATGGTCATAATACTGGCTTGTTTTCATGGGATTATTTATACAAACTATCAACCGAATACGATGCACACTGGCAAGATTATTTAAATCGGCTGCAACAAGCCGGCTATCAACGGCAAGTAAATTAAGGTTATCCGCGTGGACGATAAAAACACCACTCACTTTGGCTATCAAGAAGTGCCCACCGAAGACAAGGTCAAACATGTTGCCGACGTATTTCACTCAGTCGCAGGCAAATATGATTTGATGAATGATCTAATGTCGATGGGAATTCATCGTCTATGGAAACGCTTCACGATTCACACTAGCGGTGCTCGTCGTGGCGCTAAAGTGCTTGATATTGCAGGTGGCACTGGTGATCTGGCATTAAAGTTTTCTAAACTCGTTGGCAGCACTGGCAAAGTGGTATTAGCCGATATCAATGCCAGTATGCTTAATGTTGGTCGTGACCGACTGACTGATGAAGGCATCACTGGTAATATCAACTATGTGCAAGCTAATGCTGAATGTTTACCTTTTCCAGATAATAGTTTTGATTGCATCACCATTGCTTTTGGGCTACGTAATGTCACTGATAAAGATGCCGCTTTACGTTCCATGTTTCGGGTATTAAAACCCGGTGGTCAATTATTAGTCTTAGAATTCTCTAAACCTGCCGAATGGTTGGCCCCTATTTACGATACTTATTCGTTTAAACTATTGCCTAAAATTGGCAAAATATTCTCTAATGATGAACAAAGTTATCGTTACCTCGCTGAATCAATTCGCATGCATCCTGATCAACAAACATTAAAACAAATGATGGCTGATGCTGGTTTTGAACGCTGCGACTTTAATAATATGAGTGCCGGCATTGTCGCGCTACACAGCGGTTACAAATTTTAACTTATGAGTACATTACTCAAACCCATTGAGTTAGCAATCAATGCCACATTAGCACAAGATCCTGAAACTCAAGCCAAACTCGATCAGTTTGAACAACGCTGTATTGCCATTCATATTAAAGACTTCAATCAAACAATTACCATGTCAGTGATTGAACAACAGCTTCAATTAAGCACCGATACCGGACAAACTGCTGATCTCACCATTACTGCAAATGCACTGACACTCGCCAAATTAGGCCGCAATCCAGACAATCTTTTCTCTGCCGAAATAGATATTAATGGTGATGTGCAATTTGCCAAACAATTACGCGATTTACTCAATGGTTTTGATTTTGATTGGGAAGCACAATTGGCTAAAGTGACTGGCGATACATTGGCTTACCCTATTGCTTATGGCATTAGAGAGTTTGCCGGATGGGCAAAAAACACTCATCAATCAATGCAACAAAATATCGCTGAATATTTACGTGAAGAAGCGCGAATATTGCCAGATAAATCACAAATAAAAGACTATATGACTGACATTGATAAGCTCCGAGCAGATTTCGATCGACTCGAAGCACGCATTAACAGATTACAAGGCAGTATCTGATGAAATTACGACAGTTATTTCGGCTAGTTCAAATCAATCATGTATTAGCCAAACATCGCTTGGATGAACTCATTCAAGCTACTCATCTACTGCGACCACTACGTTATTTAAGTTTTTTATCGCCCTATCGCTGGCAACATCCAGCCGATATTCCTCGTGGTGAACGATTACGTTTAGCCTTGCAAGATCTGGGTCCTATCTTTGTCAAATTTGGCCAAATATTATCAACTCGTCGTGATCTATTACCAGATGATATCGCTGATTCCTTAGCTAAATTACAAGACCAAGTTGAACCTTTTTCTAATGAGCAAGCATTAATACTGATTCAACAAGCCTATGGCCAACAATCATTAGATGAATTGTTTTCACATATTGACGAATCACCACTTGCCTCAGCTTCCATTGCTCAAGTACATGCAGCCAAATTACTCGATGGTTCAGACGTTATCTTAAAAATTGTTCGCCCTAATATTGAACATCAAATTCGTCGCGATGTAGATTTATTACACACGATGGCAGGTTTGGCAGAACGTTTCTGGGCTGATGGCAAACGTCTACGCCCTAAAGAAGTCGTTATTGAACTGGAAAAGAACCTATTTGATGAACTCGATATGATGCGTGAAGCCGCATCAGCATCACAACTCCGTCGAAACTTTGAAGATACTAACTTACTTTATGTGCCCGAAACCAATTGGCAACTCACCAAAAGTAAATTACTGGTTCAAGAACGTATTTATGGCATTCCCATTGGCGATATTGATCAATTAAAAGCTAAAAATATTAATTTAGAACGACTGGCTGAAACCGGCGTTGAAATATTCTTCACTCAAGCCTTCAAACATGGCTTCTTCCATGCTGATATGCATCCCGGCAATATTATGGTTGATGACAGTGATCCTGAAAACCCACGTTATATTGCCGTTGATTTTGGCATTATGGGAACACTATCCCCTGATGACCAACGTTATTTAGCCGATAATTTCCTTGCCTTTTTCAATCATGATTATCGTCGGGTTGCCGAGCTTCATGTGCAATCAGGCTGGGTGCCAGAAGATACCCGCGTGGAAGAGTTTGAAGCCGCTATTCGTAGTGTCTGTGAACCTATCTTTGCTCGCCCCTTAAATGAAATCTCCTTCGGTCAATTATTGTTACGTCTATTCCAAACTGCCAGTCGTTTTAATATGGAAGTACAACCACAATTAGTATTACTGCAAAAAACCTTACTCAATATTGAAGGCTTAGGCCGCCAGCTTTATCCCGAACTCGACCTTTGGAAAACAGCCAAACCGATCCTTGAACAATGGATGCAAGAAAAAATGGGCTGGCAGGCGGCATTAGAAAACTTAAAACAAGAAGCACCTCATTGGGCAGAAACATTACCTAAATTGCCACAACTGCTGCATGATCTTGGTCAACAAGCACAAGATGGCAAACTCAAAATGCAATTGTCTTCGCAAGACTTGAAAAAACTCCAACAAGAAGTTCGCGATGCCAGCTATCGAAGTGCCGCAGCTATTAGCGGTGCCGCTTTTGTGATTGGTGCGGCCATCATTAAAGGGTTAGATGGTTATGCGCCATCGATGATTGCTGGCATTCCAATACTAAGTTGGATTTTTGGGTTGTGGGGCGGTATTTTGCTTTATTTAAGTCTGGTAGACTCTTCTAAAAACTAATTCTTGCTATTTTTTAGCAGTCCGTTTCTGCTAACAATGATAAGTCATCATTACGGAGGAAGTCATCAATGCAACAAAAGATATCAGAACTATTTAATCAAATTAACAATATCCCTCGTATTCCTGAAATTGTAAAAACACTCATTTCTCATACTAATAATCCAAATGTTGAGTTTGATGATATTGCAAAGGATGTCGAAAAAGAACAAGTTATTTCAATGAAAGTATTACGTCTCGTTAATTCAGCACATTTTGGGCTATCACGTAAGATTGGTTCGATAAACCAAGCACTGGTATTACTAGGCATTTCTGAATTAAGAAAGCTCGTGATTACGTCAGGAATTGTCGAATCTGTGCCTCATATTCCCAGCTTAGATATAAACGAGTTTTGGCTTGATAGCTTTCGTACTGCAACTTACGCAAAATGGCTCGCCGATGAATCTAAACTAGACAATAGCGATATGATTTATACCGCAGGCTTAATCCATCAATTAGGGACGATCTTAATTCATTTGGGAAATCATGATGCCGCAAATGATATTGACGAAGCTATTTATCAGGGTAATAGCCAAGCAAATAGTGAGCGCCAACGTTTAGGGTTTACCAGCAATCAAGCTTGTGCAGAACTGTGTCGTCAATGGCAGTTTCCAGAAGAACTTGCTTCCACTGTTGAAAAAGCTGCTGAGCCAACATATTTCGAGACACTATCATTATCCGCATGTGCTGTCTTTATAGCCAACTATATCAGCAAAGCGGGTTTCGAAGATCTAGATAATGAGAGCATCATTACCGACTTTCCAATGAAAGAATGGCAACTACTCGGCTTCACGGAAGAACAAATTACGAATAAACTGACAAAAATCCTTGATCTTGATACAGGTATCGAAGGTTTGCTTGATTAACTTTTCACTTCTACAGACTAAACTCATTTAGTCACGGTAAAAATAACTAACATGTATAAATTTATTGCTGTCTTACTCGGCTATTTCTTTGGTGGATTCTTTGGTGCTTTTATTGGCTATTTAATTGGTAGCAGTATTGACCGCGCTAGAGATTATGGACTGGGTGGTATTAACCCGCTAGGCACGGGCCATCGTAGGGAAGTTTTCCTCGAAACGGTATTTGTCTTAATGGGTAAATTGGCCAAAGCTGATGGCCATATTTCTAAAGATGAAATCAATCATGTTGAGCAATTTATCAAACAAATGGGCATGTCATCAGAACATCGCTCAGAAGCTATTACCCAATTTAAACGTGGCTCGGCTGGTGACTTTGATATTAGCAGCACCTTAGACCAGTTTATGACGACCTGTGGCCATACCTTAAACTTAAAACAAGCCTTATTAATGTATTTAATTGTCATCGCCTTAGCCGATGGCAAAATTGATTCATCGGAACAAGCTTTACTAGAAAAAATAGCCAGCCGCTTGGGTTATAGCGATGCTCAATTCAAACAATTATTGGATATGGTGCTCAACCAATCACACTTTTCTGGCGGCCAAGCACATTCGGCTAATGCCATAGAAGATGCCTATAAAGCTTTGGGTGTGACTAAAGATAATACCGACCAAGAAATCAAACGGGCTTATCGAAAATTAATGAGCCAATATCATCCCGATAAATTAATCGGCCAAGGCCTACCTGAAGATATGATTGCCGTTGCCACCAAGCAAGCTCAAGAAATTCAAGTGGCTTATGACTTAATTAAAAAACAGCGAGCAAACTAAACAGATAAATGTAGGTTGGGGTAAGCTTGCGAACCCCAACAATAAACAACGCTACGATCTATTAAAACAAACCACTAATCTCACCCGCATCACTAATATCAATCCGTTCACTGGCAGGTATTTTTGGCAGACCCGGCATCGTCATAATATCGCCACACAATACCACCATAAACTCTGCTCCACGCGATAAACGTACATCGCGTATTGCCAAG
>JBJPGB010000018.1:0-26117 GCA_048595405.1 Methylophagaceae bacterium | reverse complement strand
AAATAAACTTGGCAACCAATACGGTGCATTTCTGCAATGAAGCGTTGCGCATCGGCTAAATCAGATACCGCGGCTGTTTCAGTTAGCTCAATAACCAATCGTTTCGGATCAACCGATTTTTCTCGCAGTAAGTTATCAATGATATGGCCTAAAGTCGGCTCATCGAGCGAACGCCCTGAAATATTCAAAGCCAGTGACGGTATGTCTGGATTATCCGCTAACAAATGGATCGTTTTCTTAACCACCCATTGATCAATCAGTAATATTTTCCCTGATTTTTCAGCCATCGGAATAAATTTATCCGGCATAATGAGCTGATCGGGATGGTTATCATCCGTCATTCTAATGAGCAACTCATAATGCGACGTCGTGCCCGATTGAATATTGCGCACCTCTTGGTAGTGCAACACAAACTTATCTTCATCCAGGGCATTAACAACGCGTTCATTCCATGTCAAATGAGATGACAAATCGCTAGGGTCAAACATAGAGGGATCAAACATACGCGCTGTATTTTTACCCCGTTGCTTTGCAGCATACATGGCAGTATCGGCCTTGATCACCAGTTCATCACTAGTCATACCATGTTCTGGGAAAATCGTAATACCAACACTGGCGGTCAAGCGTATATTCTGACCCTCAAACCTAAAAGGCAAGGAAGCAATAGTCTTGGTAATACGATTAGCCAAATCCAAACTTTCAGACTCATGTGAAATAGGGCTTAACACACCAAATTCATCACCGCCTAAGCGACTCAGTATGCCATCAGAACGCATAATTTTAGACAGCTCACCGCCAATACGGATAAGCGCGGTATCCCCAGCTCTATGACCGTAAGAATCATTGATATATTTAAATTCATCAAGATCAAAAAACAATAATGCAAACTGCTGATTATTGCGTTGGAATGACTGGATCATTGCATCCAGCTGTTGCTGAAATTTACGCCGATTGTATAAACCGGTTAAATGGTCACGCTCAGCAAGATACAACAGTTGCTCCGCTGTTTGCTTTTGCCGAGTGACATCTTCATATATCCAGATACGGCCCATAATGCGCTTACTTTCATCGATAACAGGATATGAAAGCTGATTGATTGTGCGGCCATCGGCCGTCATAATCTCAAAGCTTTCACTGATTTCATTGGTTTTTTCAACGGCAAGGATATGCTTTGAAAAATGATCAGCATGAGAAATAATATTGGAGGAATGAGTGAGAACCTCCTTTGTTTTCATTCCCGCATAAATCACGTCATCGGCTATTGTCCATATGCGTGTAAAGGCGGGGTTAAAATAGTCAACTTCACCGTCTAAATTTTCATATAAAATACCCATATTCATCGATGTCAGTAACGAACGTAAGCGCGCCTGCTCTTGATGGGAAATTAGCAAAGAATCCTTTAAACTCTGTTGACTCAATTGAATCTCGCGCGACATTTCATGCATGCTAGCGGCCAACTGCGCGATTTCATCATTTGAATTAATATTTAAATTAAGATCATAATCTTGATGGCTTATTTGTTCCGTTGCCTGAATTAAATAGCCTAAATTTTTAGTCAAATAAGAAGCCATCAATATCAGTACTAGAATACTGATGACTATTTCAATCAAAGCAATAGCAATGGTTTGGCTTAATAAATTAGCTCGAAACTTAATTATATTTTCAAGCGAAATAATAAATTCCATTCCACCAACTTCGATGCCGCTAAGATTCAGAGTATGTTTGGTATGAAGATAGGGTAATGAAAAATCGATATTTTCAGCATTGTTTTGTAAAAGGGCTGGGTCTACCTTGCTGCCTGCGCGGCCAAACAAGTTGCCATCCGTATCAAAAATCTGCACGTTGATAACGGGAGCATACAACTCATTATTATTGATAATCGCATTTAACGCATCTTCAACCGCGATAAAATCACGCTCAAATAAGAAGCTGCCAGTACTATGTTGAAATAATTGTTGAGTCAACAGGACATTACTCTGAACACCCTTAAGCGTTTGCGATTCTACCAAACGTAAATTATTAGAAATAAGGATGCTTAACATCACTATTTCGACTAATACGGTTAAAATAATGAGTCGAAATTTTAATGTATGGGTAGGTATTCTCATGCTATAAACCTAAACCAGCTATTTTTTAAAGTGATGGATTTCTCCAACAAAGGGTTCAAGCGTAGTGATGTCTTGTTGGGTGAGAGGACGAAATGGCAGCCACTTCGAACGCTTATAATAAGCTGCGCCTAGTTCAGTATTATCGAGGTTAAGCAATGCTTCTATAGCCTTTTTCACCATCACCTTATCCATATCTGGATTGGCTAGAATCATAATTCCAGTAATATTATCGGAGACAGCAATCACTGATAACAAATTTTTATCCGCTTTGTTGTAACGTCTCCAAGCATGCAAGCCCATAACAGCAATATCAGCATCACCTTTTAGGACTGCCTGTAACGCGTTACCGTGTGTCTTGCTATAGGTCAGGTTTAAATCACTGAGTGAATAAGTTTCAGTAAGTTTTTTCTTCGCCAGCAAAGACATAACGGACTGTTTCTGAAGTAATGCAATTCGCGCAGAATTAGCATTCGACAAATCTTGAAACGGAGATGATTTTAAACTCACAAATACGGCATGAGATTTATTGCCTGGAACCACCAATAGCTGATAGCCTGACTGCAGTACAGCCAATGCCCCCATAGTTGGTCCGGTAAGAACAAAGTCAAATTTCTTATTTTTAGTGGCTTCAAGAAACTGATCATAACTAGGTTCAGAAACCATATTCACCTTAACCCCTAATTCAGAGCTTAACTGAACAGCCACCGGATTATGGACTTTTAATAATGTCGCGGTAGACAAATAAGGTAATATGCCAAGCTTTAAGCTGTCAGCAAAGCTAACACCACTAAAAAACAACACTATAATCAGCAAATATTGCTTATACATAATAAACCCCCTACTAATTCAACGGACATTATTAAGACTAAAATTTAATGCGTTAAATAATAAAATAATATGGTAGGGCTATCCGTTCCCACTTCACATTCTATGCTAAATAGGGCTTTTTGGCATTATTTATAATTTTTAAATAATCTAAAATAGCTCACGTATTTTTATTCAACTGCTTTTAATCGCTGTCAATTTAATTAATTCAATAACAAAGCAGTTTAATCTACGTCATCAATCGGTACGGATGGTTGAGCGATTTTGACTAAACCCCCAGTCAATAATAGAGTGACTGACCTCAACAGACCAATGCCCTACAGCAAAACCTTAAAGCGGTGACCAGACCATTAGAAAATATGATGACTTTGATAAAAAAGAATTGATCTTTGTAGGGCTGTTACTATCCACGAATTAAATTAATAACTGCTTGTGTTTCAGGTTTTATACCACGCCAAATCTGAAAAGCTTCGGCTGCTTGTTCAATTAACATGCCTAAACCATCAATAGCATTAGCAACACCATATTGCTTTGCCCATGTAATAAAAGCAGTATCAGTATCGCTATACATCATGTCATAGCAGCTGGCATTCTCAGCTAGTATATTGTCGGGAAGAGAGGGTACTTCGCCTTGTAGGCTTGCAGCTGTGGCATTAATGATGACATCAAACTGCCCTGATAAATCATCAAATCCTCCACCTCTAATATCGCTAAATTCACTAAATAAAGTGGCCAAATATTTGGCTTTGCTGGCAGTACGATTGGCGATGACAAGTTGTGAAGGCTGATAATTTAATAACGGTTCAATAACACCACGAGCGGCACCACCGGCGCCCAGTAATAGGATGCGCTTGTTGTTAAGAATAATATTGTGGTTTTCAACCAGATCACGGCAGAGACCAATACCATCGGTATTATCACCATAGAGTGAACCATCGTCATTAAAAGTGATGGTATTTATCGCTCCTGCACGTTGGGCAGGGCCACTTTTGTTAGTGATATATTCCCAAGCGTGTTCTTTAAACGGTATGGTAATGTTGATACCTTTAAAGCCTTCAGCTTGTAATTGTTGTAAACCTTCGACAAAACCATTAAGGGGGATTTTTCTAGCAATATAATCTAGGTCTTGATGGGTTTGTTTGGCAAATTCGGTATGGATTAAGGGGGATTTGCTATGGCTAATCGGATTGCCAATAACAGCATAGTGATCGGTCATTGGAATAACTCCAAAGATCTCAGTGTTGCCTGTTCATGGTAGGCCTGCGGAGTCCGTATGTAGTGATCTTGCGAGTGAGTCCGTACGTAGTGATCTTGCGAGTGAATCCGTATGTAGTGATCTTGCGAGGGAATCCGTACGTAGTGATCTTGCGAGGGAATCCGTACGTAGTGAGCCTGTCGAACTAGCAATCTTCCGGCAAGTTCAGAACGAACGGAGATAATGGTTATTTCAACCATTGAGCTATATCCATCGCAAAGTAGGTCAAAATACCATCAGCACCAGCACGTTTAAATGCCATCATACTTTCCATCACCGTGGCTTGTTCATCAAGCCAGCCATTTTGGGCTGCTGCTTTTAACATGGCATATTCGCCACTGACTTGATACGCAAAAGTAGGTTTTTGGAAGGTGTCTTTAACACGCCGTAAGATATCAAGATAAGGCATGCCAGGTTTGACCATGACCATATCAGCACCTTCTTGAATATCTTGTGACACTTCGTGCAGTGCTTCATCACTATTAGCCGGGTCCATTTGATAACTGTATTTATTGCCTGAACCAAGATTAGTGGCGGAACCGACAGCATCACGGAAAGGGCCGTAAAAACTAGAGGCATATTTAGCAGAATATGCCAAAATACGAGTGTGAATATGACCTTGTGATTCTAAAGCTTGTCGGATGGCGCCAATACGTCCATCCATCATATCGGATGGTGCCACAATATCGACACCGGCTTCAGCATGAGATAAGGCTTGTTTTACCAACACCTCAACGGTTTCATCATTAATAATATAACCACTATCATCAATCAATCCATCTTGACCATGGGTGGTAAAAGGATCAAGCGCTATATCAGTAATAACGCCCAAATCAGGAAGTTCGGCTTTAAGTGCACGAACGGCACGTTGTGCTAAACCTTCAGGATTATAGGCTTCACGAGCATCATCAGTTTTAACATTCGCAGCGGTAACTGGGAATAATGCAATAGCAGGAATACCTAATTGATGAGCCTGTTCAGCCTGTTGCAATAATAAATCAATACTGAGTCTTTCAACACCGGGCATGGAAGCTACCGCTTGTCGTTGATTATTTCCATCAACAATAAAACACGGATAGATAAGATCATTAACACTTAGCTGGTTTTCTCGTACCAGCTTACGGGTAAATTCATCGCGCCGAAGGCGACGAGGTCTTTGCATTGGAAAGCCAGCTATAAAAGGTGTATCACTCACAATTATTCCTTAATTAAATAAGTTATTTAGGTGAATATTACCTATTACAGGAAAGATTGTCTTCAATACTGTCCTTATTACGGAAAAATAAGAAGATGCGGTGGCAGGTGAACTTTGTTATATTTCTGAAAAAGGTGACGAATAAATTATATAAGTTGGGTGATTATGAGTAGTCATATCGGCGTAGTACAAATGAAATCCTCAAATGATGTTGAGAACAATTTGAATTATGCACTTACAAAAATTCAGCAAGCGGCTGATGAAGGCCTAGATTTAGTCGCATTTCCTGAAACATTGCTCTATGTAGGCAATGATCATCAGGAAAAGCATCGTATGGCTCAAACGATTGATGGGGAATTGGTACAAACCTTTCGAGCTTATGCCAGCAAGTACAATATCTCTATTTTATTGGGCAGTATTTATGAGAAGACACCTGATGACAATGAGCGCTTATATAACACCTCAGTATTGATTAATCGCCAAGGTGAATTAAATGGTGTTTATCGTAAAATTCATATGTGTGATGCGCCAGAATTGGGTTATAACGAATCGAATGGCATTAAACCGGGTAATGTACCGGTGGTGGTGGACCATGAAATTGGCAAGCTCGGCTTAACAATTTGTTATGACGTGCGTTTCCCGGAGTTATATCGCCATTTAACAGCCGAAGGTGCGGAAATTATTTTTGTACCTGCCGCTTTTTATCTTTATACCGGCAAGCATCATTGGTTGCCCTTACTGACAGCAAGAGCCATTGAAAACCAAGTGTATATCGTTGCCCCAAACCAATGGGGCGAACATCATGAAGGTCGCACATCATATGGTAGTAGTGTGATTATTGACCCATGGGGAAGCACTGTTTGCTGCGCTCCTGAACGCTCTGGGCTTGTTTCGTGCAAGATTGATTTAGACTATTTACGTCAAGTGAGACGCAATATGCCGACCTTGTCTCATGGTCGTCCTGAGTTGTATAAATAATAATCACCTATCCCCCCCTCTATTTGGAGGGCTTGAATAGAACATCAGCATATGTTCTAATATCTGCCGGATTTTTAAGATCGCTAAAGCGCTGTATTTCTACTAGCGCAGTGAGGTCGAATATATGGCCGAAGCAATTGGCCTAAAGACTATTTTCTTAAGCTTATCCCCACTGATTTTATTATCATTATTAGTGGCCGTTAAAGTGCGTGCCCAAGAAATTATTGATCTTCCCTCAATGATTATTTCTGAATCAGCGACCACGGGAATGCGAACAGATACGCCTTTACGAGATATCCCCCAATCGATAGACATTAGAGATCAACAAATCATTCAAGATTTTGGTGGTTTGCAACGTACTGATGAAATCGCTAAAACAGTGGCTGGTGTCAATGTAACTTGGCAAGGTAATGGCGGTACCAATATTCCCATCTTAAATATTCGAGGTTTTTCCAATAGTAGTGGTTTTGGTGACAGTGATTTTTTGAAAGATGGATATCGGAAGTTAGCGAGTATCAGTAATACAATGGATCTGGCTAATATTGAAAGGATTGAATTTTTAAAAGGCCCATCTTCAGTACTCTATGGCAATACTGAAAATTTGGGTGGCGCTATTAATTTTATATCTAAACGTCCAGTAGTCGGTTCACATCAACAGCTCAAAGTGACAGCCGGATCGGATGATTTTTACCGCGTTAGTTTAGATGTTGGTACGGCACTTGATTCGGCAGAAAAAGCATTGTTTCGCTTTAATGCCGCTGCAGAAACAGCACGGAGCTGGCGTGATTTTGCTAATCATGAGACTCAGTTTATTGCCCCAGCTTTTAGCTATGAATTTGAAAATGGTGATAAATTTACCGCGCTGCTAGATTATACCAATACCCGAATGTTAGGTGACTTTGGACTACCTATCACCCAAGCCTATGCACAAATATCAAGCACGAGCTATTTTCAAGAACCTGACTTTGATCAAACCAAAGCATGGGCAGTAAATAGCTTATTTGAATATGAGCACTATTTTGGGGAAGATTGGCTATTCACAGCGGGTATTGCTACTAGCTGGGTCAACTGGTCACAAAACTATACCCGGTTTTTTTCTGAACGAGATCCTGTAACTGATCTGTTTATTAATCCGTTCACCGCTATTCGACAACCAAATTCGGAACATGTTGAGCAAGTCGATAGAAATTATGAGCTAGTATTAAACGGACGTATTTCCTTTTTAGAGATGGAACATGATTTACTATTTGGTAGCGGCTATATTACTCATGACAGTGAGATAAATAATGTTCGTACTGGGCCAACCTATACTGTGGATCTGCTAAATCCAGATTATATCCGTCAAAATAATTTAGGAAATTCACCCACAGGTTTTGGCAATAGCCAAACTGATAATATCACTGCTTTTGCTCAAGATTTAATAACAGTGAGCCCGCAAATTAAATTATTACTCGGTGTACGCTACGATACGATTACCCGCGCCAGTCAGTTTGATAAATTTTTTGGATCAACGGGCAATGATAAACAAACAGACTCACGTTTTTCCCCCCGTTATGGCATCGTTTATCAGCCGATAGAATCAACCTCCTTATATGCCAGCTTTACGACTTCTTTTGCTCAGAGAATTAATTTTGATCTAGATCCTAACGAACGCTATAAACCTGAAATCAGTGAGCAATATGAAATTGGCGTTAAACACGCGTTATCACCACGCTTACATGCAACCGCAGCCCTTTTTCAGTTATCACGTAAAAATACATTAATAAAAAATAATGATGGAATTGATTCTTCTTTTAGGCAAACTGGAGAGCAACGTAGTCGAGGCTTAGAGTTGAGTTTAAAGGGTCAGGTTTCCGATAATATACGTTTAACCAGTACTTACACCTGGTTAAAGGCTGAAATTATTAAAGATAGTGAGCTCAAGCCGGGGAGCGAAAAA
Organism: Methylophagaceae bacterium; assembly: GCA_048595405.1. Taxonomy (GTDB): domain Bacteria; phylum Pseudomonadota; class Gammaproteobacteria; order Nitrosococcales; family Methylophagaceae. Next base: position 17,817 of record JBJPGB010000018.1, on the reverse strand, counting down.
ATAGCTGTGCCAAATCACACTTTTAATTTATCTGGGGTTTATAGTTTTGAAGGAGGCCTCGAAGGTTTGGAGTTAGGGACTGTCTTAAACTACACCAGTCGCGCCCAAGTGAGCTTGCCGAATTCATTTAAATTACCGGACAGTTTTCAGTGGGATATTTTGCTCAGTTATCAGCTTATACAAAAGTACAAGATGCAAATTAATGTGAAGAATATTACAAATCATCGTAATTACACCGTGACGGAAGATTTTGGCTATATCACCATTGGCCCACCACGGACAGTCTATGCGACATTGAGCATGGGTTTTTAGCCTTCCTCTGGGGATACGCCACGACATGAACTTAATTAAAAACAAGACGTTTCAGGTTATTTTACTTTGCTATAGCGAAGCCTTTATCTCCGTTATTCCCTACCTTATTTTACAGGCATCATCGCTACTCCTTTTTCAACTAGCCGATGCGCATCAACTCAGTATGGGGGGCTACAATTCTGAAATGCTAGGTCAGTTAGCACAAATACTCACTGATATTTTCCCCATCGTGTTATTGGTCGCGATAACTTTTCAGCTAGCAAAAAGATATGAAGTTAACCAAGCAATGGCTATCACCGTCTCGATAACATCTGTGATAACCATGACCGCGATAACCAATGGAACCGACAGCTTAGCCGCTATATTAGCATCTGAATCATCATTCCTAGCCATAATGACACCGCTGCTAATAATCGCAATGTTCAAGCTCGCTACGAGAAAAGAGGAGGGTTATTCCATCATTAATCCTCACTTAAAAAGCAGTTTGAGCAATATTATGCCTAGCATCATCTCTTATTCTATTACTATTCTGCTATTTTTAACGATTGAACAATTAATTATTCAATTAGATCTCCCCCCATTCAATAGCATATTGTCGCTGTCGGATGATTACTTATTGGCTATTAGAACCATTGGTTCTCATCTGTTTTGGTTTTTCGGCCTTCATGGTGAGAATGTCATTAATAGCATCTTTGGCAATGACTTTTTACAGCATTTTATTTATGACGGGCTAAGCTACAAGCAATTTTATGACTTATTCGTTATTTTTGGAGGTTCCGGGGCAGGAATATCATTAGTTTTAGCAATATTTATGAAGGCTAAAGATGCTCATAGTCGACATATTGCGAGATTGGCCACTCCTTTTGTTATTTTCAATATCAGTGAAATTCTTGTTTTTGGTTTGCCAATTGTGTTTAATCGCCAGCTTCTTATTCCATTTTTGCTAGTACCGCTAACCAATTTAATTATTGCGTTTAGTATATTGTCTTTTTTCCCTGAGATGTTTTCGATAAACACGGCTCCTGCATGGGTCACGCCAGTATTTATTAATGCCTATATTGCGACAGACGGTAATCTGTGGGCGCTAGCCTTACAGTTTGTTCTTATCGCACTGGGAGTATTGATATATATACCTTTTTTGCGTAAATACACCTCTATTCAGTCATTGCCCGAGCAAATTAATTCTCTTGCGGACAAATTGAATTTGACTAAATCACTAGAGGCGGGTGAAGGTCTTGTCGCTCATCGAGTGCAAAACGAGATCATTAAATCAAACTATCAATTAGAAGAAATAATTCAGCTACTTAATAGCGATAATCTGAATGTTTATTACCAGCCAAAAGTAAATATTGAACAATGGACATGTACTGAGTTTGAAGCTTTATTGCGGTTAGAGCTTGCGAATGGAAAAATAATAGACCCCTATTTCTTAGAAAATATTGAAAATTCTGGCTTAGCACCATTTATTGATTTATGGGTCTGTCGTAAAGTATCTAATCATCTTGATGCCTGGAAAATAAAAGATTTCACGCCCAAAATTAGCATCAATTTACATCCTGATACCTTGTCAAACAATAGTATTATGGCTGAGATAATAGTACTACTAGGGGGTGAAAAAATTGATTTTGAAATAATTGAACGCAGCTTGTTAAAGGGTTTAGATGCTGAAAATAATGTACGAGCATTACGTGCCTGTGGTTTTACACTTTCTATTGATGATTTTGGGGTAGGATATTCAAGCTTAAGTACCTTAATACAGATACCTTTTAACTATTTGAAAATTGATAAGAGCTTAATAGACCACATCGAAACAGCGGAAGGCTATTTGATTTGTAAACATATTAATGCAATGTCACAAGGTGTTGGTAGTGTGACAGTTGCTGAAGGTGTTGAAACAAAAGAACAGTTAGATTTAATTAAAAAAATTGGTATTCGCTATGTTCAAGGATATTATTTTTCACCGGCGATGGAATTTAATAAGGTAAAAGGCTTTACAGTGAAAAAATGATCATGCGATGAGCTGATAAAAGTGAAAATAACAGCACCTTAAAAAGAGGTGTCGAGAATGAAGTCGATAGGGCTTAAAAAACTATATTTTCACATAGACTAAAGACCTACTTTTAAGATAAAATTACTCGGATTTTGTCTGGAGAGAGTGCAAAGCTTTCTCCATTATTTTTATCTGGTGGAGGTTTCCCCTTGCAAACAAGCGCATTACTCGCTCTTGAAGATGGTACTGTCTATCACGGCGAATCTATTGGTGCTATTGGCCAGTCGGTTGGTGAAGTCGTGTTTAATACAGCAATGACAGGCTATCAGGAAATCCTTACCGATCCCTCTTATTGCCGCCAAATCGTTACCTTAACGTATCCGCATATTGGTAACGTCGGGGTGAATACCGAAGATGAAGAATCAACTGAAATTTATGCCAGTGGCCTGATCATTCGTGACTTATCGCCAATAGTGAGTAGCTGGCGGGGTGAACAAACACTAGATGACTATTTAGAAAGTCACAATATTGTAGGTCTCGCTGGAATTGATACACGAGCTTTGACCCGTCGTTTGCGTGACAAGGGTTCGATGAAAGGTTGCATTGTCGCCGGCGATAATATTGATGTGGATGCCGCCATCGCAGCAGCCCAAGGATTTGATGGCCTTAAAGGCATGGACCTCGCTAAAGTTGTTTCGACTAAACAATCGTATCAATGGGATAAATCTTGCTGGCATTTGTCAGGTGAGTCTCAAGCAGTAGCAGAGCGCTTCCATGTGGTGGCTTATGATTTTGGTGCTAAGAGCAATATCCTACGCATGTTGGTTGAACGGGGTTGTCGACTCACCGTTGTGCCAGCACAAACATCTGCTGAAGATGTATTAGCAATGAATCCGGATGGTGTGTTTTTATCTAATGGGCCAGGTGATCCTGAACCCTGTACTTATGCTATTGAAGCCATTCAAACATTACTTGAACAAGAATTACCGATTTTTGGTATTTGTTTAGGCCACCAATTGTTGGCTTTGGCTTGTGGTGCAAAAACAGTCAAAATGAAGTTTGGTCATCATGGCGCCAATCATCCAGTACAAGAAATGACAGCAGGTTTGGTGATGATTACCAGTCAAAACCATGGTTTTGCAGTTGATCAAGAGTCGCTTCCAGAATCATTGAATGCTACCCATTTTTCATTGTTTGATGGTTCACTTCAAGGTATTCATCACACAACAAAACCCGCATTTAGTTTCCAGGGGCATCCAGAAGCAAGTCCTGGCCCTCAAGATGCAGCTCCTTTATTCGATCACTTTATTAATTTGCTTGAAACAGCAACAGGTAAGTAAACCACAATGGCAAAACGTACAGATATTCAAAGCATTTTAATCTTAGGAGCAGGCCCAATTGTTATTGGTCAAGCCTGTGAGTTTGATTACTCTGGTGCCCAAGCATGTAAAGCGCTACGTGAAGAAGGTTATCGTGTTGTGTTGGTGAATTCGAATCCTGCCACCATTATGACGGATCCAAATATGGCAGATGCAACCTATATCGAACCTGTCACTTGGCAAGCAGTAAGCAAAGTTATTGAGAAAGAGCGTCCAGATGCGATTTTACCAACAATGGGTGGTCAAACTGCATTGAACTGTGCCCTTGATTTAGAGCGCGAAGGGGTGCTTGAAAAATTCAATGTTGAAATGATTGGTGCAGATAGCGAGGCTATCAATAAAGCGGAAGATCGTGATTTATTCCGTAAGGCAATGACCAAAATTGGTTTGGATATGCCAAGTTCAGCAATTGCTCATACCTTGGAAGAGGCGCTAGAAGTACAAAAAGAATTCGGTTATCCAACCATTATTCGCCCCTCATTTACCATGGGAGGGAGTGGCGGCGGTATTGCCTACAATAAAGAAGATTTTATTGATATCTGCCAACGTGGTTTATACCTCAGTCCAACGTCAGAATTATTGATTGAAGAGTCAATTATCGGCTGGAAAGAATACGAAATGGAAGTAGTGCGTGATCGTAAAGATAATTGCATCATCATCTGTTCAATTGAAAACTTTGATCCAATGGGTGTGCATACTGGTGATTCAATTACCGTTGCCCCAGCTCAAACACTGACCGATAAAGAATATCAAATCATGCGTAATGCCTCATTGGCTGTGTTGCGTGAAATTGGTGTCGATACCGGAGGTTCAAATGTGCAATTTGCGGTGCAACCTGATACCGGTCGGTTGATTATTATCGAAATGAATCCGCGTGTTTCTCGATCATCTGCCTTAGCATCTAAAGCAACCGGTTTTCCAATTGCTAAAGTGGCGGCTAAGTTGGCTGTGGGTTACACCCTTGATGAATTGCAGAATGAAATAACGGGCGGTGCAACACCGGCCTCATTTGAACCAACAATTGATTATGTGGTAACTAAAGTACCCCGTTTTACCTTTGAAAAATTCCCACAAGCGGATAATCGCTTAAGTACCCAAATGAAATCGGTGGGTGAGGTGATGGCTATTGGCCGTAGCTTCCAAGAGTCATTGCAGAAATCATTACGTGGTTTGGAAATTGATCGCGATGGTTTAACTGAAATTACTGATCTTGAAGCGGATGATGTGGCAGATACATTACGTCGTGAATTACGCCTGCCGGGCTCTGATCGTCTTTGGTATGTTGCTGATGCTTTCCGTTATGGCTTTAGCTATGACGAAATCCAGCAACTCACTAAAATTGATCCTTGGTTCTTAGTACAGGTTCAAGAAATTGTTGAAATTGAAAACGGCTTGAAAGAGCATTCTCTAGCATCAATCGATGAAGCCGAGATGCGCTCTTTGAAACGCAAAGGTTTCTCAGATTCACGTTTAGGTAAGTTATTACATAAAACAGAAAAACAAGTTCGCCAACATCGTCATGAACTGAATGTTCGTCCCGTTTATAAGCGTGTTGATACTTGTGCGGCTGAGTTTTCTAGTGACACAGCCTATATGTATTCAACTTATGACCAAGAATGTGAAGCTAATCCAACAAATCGTGACAAAATCATGATTCTGGGGGGAGGCCCCAACCGTATAGGCCAAGGTATTGAGTTTGATTACTGTTGTGTCCATGCGGCATTAGCCCTACGTGATGATGGTTATGAAACCATTATGGTCAACTGTAATCCTGAAACTGTTTCAACTGATTATGATACTTCTGATCGCTTGTATTTCGAGTCATTAACGCTTGAAGATGTATTAGAAATTGTTGATTTAGAACAGCCAAAAGGGGTGATTGTGCAATATGGTGGCCAAACACCACTTAAATTAGCACGATCACTGGAAGCCGCTGGGGTGCCGATTATTGGTACTTCACCTGATGCAATCGATCATGCAGAAGATCGTGAACGCTTCCAACAAATGGTTGAAAAACTAGGCTTATTACAACCCCCTAATCGTCTTGCTTTTTCAGCAGACTCAGCAGCATCACAAGCGGCTGAAATTGGTTATCCGCTGGTGGTAAGACCTTCTTATGTACTCGGTGGCCGAGGTATGGAGATCGTTTATAACGAAGAAGAGCTCAATCGTTATATGAAAACAGCCATTTCAGTATCAAATGATTCACCGGTATTATTAGACCGTTTCTTAGATGATGCGATTGAAGTTGATGTTGATGCGATTTGTGATGGTAAAGATGTCTTGATTGGCGGCATTATGGAACATATCGAACAAGCAGGAGTTCACTCGGGTGACTCAGCTTGTGCTCTACCTTCCTATAGCTTAAGTCAAGAAATCCAAGATCGTATGCGTGAGCAAGTACGCCAAATGGCTTTAGAGCTAGGCGTAGTAGGCTTGATGAACACACAATTTGCAATTCAAGGCGATAAGATATTTCTTCTTGAAGTGAATCCACGTGCATCACGAACGGTACCGTATGTATCAAAAGCGATTGGGGTGCCATTAGCTAAAGTGGCAGCACGTTGCATGGCCGGTCGCAGCTTGGTTGAACAAGGCGTGACCGAAGAAGTGATTCCAGAATATTACTCAGTTAAAGAAGCAGTATTCCCCTTCATTAAATTCCAAGGTGTTGATCCTATTCTTGGTCCAGAAATGAAATCCACGGGTGAAGTGATGGGCGTAGGGCGCACATTTGGTGAAGCCTTTGCTAAGTCACAATTAGCAGCAAGTGTTGTATTGCCAACAGGCGGCAAAGCTTTTATTAGCGTGCGTGAAGTAGATAAAGAAAATATTGTTGACATCGCTAAAGATATTCTTGGATTGGGGTTTTCGTTATTGGCAACACGCGGTACCCAGAAAATACTGATAGATGCTGGTGTACAATGTGAATATGTTAATAAAGTAGCTGAAGGCCAACCGCATATTGTTGATATGATCAAGAATGATGAAATTGACTTGATTGTGAATACTACCGAAGGGCGCCAATCGGTAGCAGATTCGACTGAAATTCGTCGTGCGGCACTACAACATCAAGTGAATTACACCACTACATTGGCAGCAGCACGGGCGACTTGCCAAGCACTACATAGTGAAGATGTTGGCACCGTGAATTGCCTACAATCATTACATGGAGAATTAAAATAATGACTGTACCTGTCACATTACGTGGTTCTGAAGCATTGACTGATGAACTACAACAATTAAAATTTACTGCACGACCAGAAGTGGTGGTGGCTATCGCTGAAGCACGCGCACATGGTGATTTAAAAGAAAATGCTGAATACCATGCTGCCAAAGAACAACAAAGCTTTATCGAAGGCCGCATTCAAGATCTAGAAGGTGTATTGTCAAATGCTCAGATTATTGATGTGGAATCACTACCTAAAGATGGTCGCGTTGTCTTTGGCGTTACCGTTGATTTATTGAATATTGATAATGATGAGGAAGTGACTTATCAGGTCGTTGGTGATTATGAATCTGATATTAAGAAAAACCGTATTTCAATTTCATCACCGATTGCCCGGGCCTTAATTGGTAAAGAAGTGGATGATCTTGCAGTCGTTAAAGCACCGAGTGGTGATATCGAATATGAGATTGTTGCCATTCGGTATGAGACTTAAGGAAAGCGAGCGTAGTGGCTAGAAGTAAATCCAGCAATGATTGGATGCGAGAACATTTTGATGACCATTACGTCAAAATGGCTCAAAAAGCAGGCTATCGATCTCGAGCAACATTCAAACTAGAAGAAATAGATAAAAAGGATAAATTAATCCGACCGGGTATGGCTGTAGTAGATTTAGGATCAGCTCCTGGCGGTTGGTCAGATTATGCTTTTCGTAAGATGAGTAATAAGGGATTAGTCGTTGCTCTGGATATTCTTCCCATGACACCACTGACAGGCGTACACTTTATAGAAGGTGATTTTAGAGAAGATTCTGTATTGGATGAACTCAATGATGTGCTTGGTGGTCAACAAATAGACCTTGTATTATCAGATATGGCCCCCAATATTACAGGGGTAAGCTCGATTGATCAGCCGAGCAGTATGTATTTGGTTGAATTAGCGTTGGATTTTGCCTTAAGCAATTTAACCAAACAAGGCAATTTTTTAGTCAAAGTCTTTCAGGGTGAAGGTTTTGAACAATATATGAAGGCAATGCGAGATAGCTTCCAAAAAGTAATCACGCGTAAGCCAGATGCTTCACGGCCACGAAGTCGTGAAGTATATTTATTAGGCAAGGGCCTAAAGTAGGCCATTGCACGAGTCGTCTTTTCCGCCATAGCGGCGTTAAAAACAGTCTCGAAATGCTCATTTACATTAGTAAACTGCGCTTTTTTGACTATTTTTGCCTTGCTATAATGAAAAATACTTTTCGTGAAAAGGTCTTATGTTAATTTTAAAGTTACAGAGGTAACACACGTTGAATGACATGATAAAAAACATCATTTTATGGGTCATTATCGCCATGGTATTGCTATCGGTGTTTAATAACTTTGGCCCACAGCCAGTCGATGAAACTGAGCTGGATTACTCAGCATTTATTTCTAATGTCAATAATGGCGGCGTAGCCGATGTCCTTATTCAGGGCCGAACAATTACTGGTTCTCTGACAGATGGTAAAGACTTTATCACCTATAGCCCTGATTATGATCCGGGCTTAATGGGGGATTTGGTTGATAATGGCGTGACCATTAAAGTCGAACCTGCTGAAAAACCTAGTTTATTAATGAATATGTTTATTTCATGGACGCCGATGCTGTTATTGATTGGAGTTTGGATTTACGTTATGCGTCAAATGCAAGGTGGTGGTGGTAAAAACCCAATGTCATTTGGTAAAAGCAAAGCCAAAATGCTCAATGAAGATCAAGTCAAAGTTACATTCAAAGATGTGGCCGGTGTTGATGAGGCCAAAGAAGAAGTCGGTGAATTGGTTGAGTTTTTACGCGAACCCGCTAAATTTCAGAAATTAGGCGGTAAAATTCCTCGTGGTATTTTAATGGTCGGCTCTCCGGGTACGGGTAAAACCTTATTAGCCAAAGCGATTGCTGGTGAAGCGAAAGTACCATTCTTTACTATTTCTGGTTCAGACTTTGTTGAGATGTTTGTTGGTGTCGGTGCATCACGTGTTCGAGATATGTTTGAACAAGCTAAAAAACATGCTCCTTGCATTATCTTTATTGATGAAATCGACGCAGTAGGTCGACACCGTGGTGCTGGTGTTGGCGGCGGTAATGATGAACGTGAACAAACATTAAACCAATTATTGGTCGAAATGGATGGTTTTGAAGGTAATGAAGGCGTGATTGTGATTGCAGCCACTAATCGTCCCGATGTATTAGACCCTGCATTATTACGTCCAGGCCGTTTTGACCGCCAAGTAGTAGTGCCATTACCAGATATTCGTGGTCGCGAACAAATTTTGAATGTGCATTTAGGTAAAGTGCCTGCGGCGGATGATGTTAAATCTAGCGTGATTGCACGCGGCACCCCCGGTTTTTCAGGTGCTGATTTGGCTAATTTAGTCAATGAAGCTGCTTTATTTGCTGCCAAAGGAAATAAGCGCCTAGTTGAAATGGAAGACATGGAGAAAGCCAAAGATAAAATCATGATGGGTGCAGAACGTCGCTCAATGGTGATGAATGAGAAAGAAAAAGAAATGACCGCATATCATGAAGCGGGGCATGCGATTGTGGGCCGACTAGTACCGGATCATGATCCTGTTTATAAAGTCAGTATCATTCCGCGCGGCAGAGCCTTAGGCGTTACTATGTTTTTGCCAGAAGAAGATAAATACAGTAATAGTAAACAACAACTAGAAAGCCAAATTTCGACTTTATATGGCGGGCGTATTGCTGAAGAGCTCATTTATGGTGCTGATGCGGTGACGACAGGTGCCTCCAATGATATTGAGCGAGCAACTAAGCTTGCTCATAACATGGTCACTAAATGGGGCTTGTCTGACAATATGGGGCCGATGGCATATGGTGAAGATGAGGGTGAAGTATTCCTTGGCCGTAGTGTGACACAGCACAAAGCCGTATCTGATTTAACAGCAAAAGCGATAGATGAAGATATACGTGCTTTGATTAATCGTAATTATCAACGTGCTGAAGATATCCTGAAAGAACATATTGATAAACTCCATATTATGATGAAGTTATTAATGAAATATGAAACCATTGATAGCGATCAGATCGATGCCATTATGGAAGGCCGGGAACCGGGTGAGCCGAGAGATTGGACCGATAGTTCATCGCCCACGCCACCACCATCGTCTGAATCATCAAGCGAATCTGATTCAGATTCGGATACGCCTGGTAAACCTGCAGACCAATTGCATTAGGCTGTAATGTGATCATAGATTGTGCAGGCAAAGCCTTAGATCTATCACATCCACAAGTCATGGGGATCTTGAATGTTACCCCTGATTCTTTTTCTGACGGCGGTCAATTTATTGCACCAGATGCTGCATTAAAACAAGCAAAACAGATGGTTGCGGATGGTGCAGCCATTATTGATGTGGGTGGAGAATCAACTCGTCCAGGTGCAGCTATTGTTTCAATAGAACAAGAGATTTCACGAGTTGTACCTGTCATTGAGGCTATTCACTCCGAAATCGATATCCCTATTTCAATTGATACCAGTAAACCAGAGGTGATGCAGGCTGCTATTAAAGCGGGTGCTGGTTTGATCAATGATGTACAAGCATTACAAGTTGAAGGTGCATTGCAAACAGCTGTTGAATTGGCTGTACCGGTTTGTTTAATGCATGCTCAGGGCACGCCTCAAACGATGCAAGATAATCCACAGTATGATGAAGTGGTATCGCAAGTCACTGAGTTTTTATTACAACGGGTTGCGATCTGCGAACAAGCAGGTATTAGTCGAGATAAATTGATTGTTGATCCAGGATTCGGTTTTGGTAAAAAATCGAGTCATAATCTACTATTAATGAAACACCTTAAGACATTAGTACAACAAGGATTACCAGTACTGATTGGCGTATCACGCAAATCAATGATTGGTAAATTACTGAATGTATCTGTTGAAGATAGACTCGCGGCCAGTTTGGCCCTATCAGCATTAGCCGTTTGGCAAGGTGCAAAAATAATTCGTAGTCATGATGTGCGTGAAACAGTACACGCTATAATGATGACACAACATGTATTACAGGTAACGGACAGTGGCTGAACAAAAAAGAAAATACTTTGGAACAGATGGCATTCGTGGACGAGTAGGTGACGGTGCTATTACCCCTGAATTTGTACTGAAATTAGGCTGGGCTGTTGGCCGAATACTGGCAAAAGAACAACATAGTAAGGTCTTGATTGGTAAAGACACTCGTATTTCTGGTTATATGTTTGAGTCAGCACTACAAGCGGGCTTATCTGCCGCCGGAGTGGATATTTATTTATTAGGACCAATGCCAACACCAGCGATTGCCTATTTAACCCGTACTTTTCATGCCCAAGCAGGCATTGTTATTAGTGCTTCTCATAATCCATATCATGATAATGGCATTAAGTTCTTTTCTGGGCAGGGTACTAAATTACCCGACGATATTGAGTCACAAATTGAGGCGATGATGGATCAGCCTTTAACAACGGTAGATTCAGCTTTATTAGGCAAAGCCCACCGTGTTGATGATGCAGCGGGCCGCTATATTGAATTTTGCAAAAGTACCATTTCTTCAGGTGTTGATTTACATAATCTAAAATTGGTGATCGATTGTGCCCATGGTGCGACGTATCATATTGCACCATGTGTCTTTAAAGAATTAGGTGCAGAGATCATTGTGATGGGCGCTGAACCAGATGGTCTTAACATCAACCAACATTGTGGTTCGACAGAACCAAAAGTATTGCAACAAGCAGTGTTAGAGCATAAAGCTGACTTAGGTATTGCTCTAGATGGTGATGGTGATCGTCTTATTATGGTTGATCATCAAGGTGAAATTGTTGATGGTGACGAATTACTCTTTATTATCGCTCGTGCCAAGCAACGACGCGGTGATAAACAGACCGCTATCGTTGGTACGCAGATGTCAAATTTGGGCTTAGAGCATGCTCTACAACAACACGATATGATATTGCATCGATCTAAAGTTGGTGATAGATATGTCATGGAAAAACTCAAAGAAACAGGTGGCACTGTGGGAGGCGAATCCTCTGGCCATATTATTTGTTTAGATAAAACATCAACAGGTGATGGCATTGTTGCAGCACTGCAAGTATTAGCTGAAATGCAGCAAACAAACAGTAGTTTACATACACTCGGGGCCATGATCACCAAATATCCTCAACGGCTAATCAATATCAGAGTGAATGAAATCATTGATTTAGAAGCAAATGATGACATCTCCACAGCCGTTCAAGAAGTTGAGGCTAAATTAGGCGAGGAGGGTCGCGTGCTCCTCAGAGCATCAGGCACTGAACCAGTTATTCGGGTGATGGTTGAAGGCAAAGACGCAGCATTGACCGATCAATTGGCAGTGGAACTTGCCAATAAAATCGAAACAATCTTGCAATCATAAGCAAATCTATAGCCCCAGATTAGAAAACTAAACTAGGGGTAGATTGTACCGACTTGTCGTTAAGCAGCTAGATTTCTTACTTCAATAAAATCTAATGTTTTTTGCATACCCAGTTTATCTTTAATATTGATAATAACGGGTGCTTTAACAACAACTTTCATGTCAGTAGCGGCTTCACCGTTGTGTTGCTTATAAACGATTAATGCGACCACAACATCATTAGTATTCTCAAGGTTTAACAAACTTTGTTCTTGATCAGTCAATGCAATCTCATAATCTATGCCAAATGTTGAAGGTGCCACCAGTGACATACTGAAACCTTCATCAGTGATAGATTGCAGCGAATGGACGGTTGGATTGTCATTATCTTCGTGGAAAAGTTTAAATTCTTTTTGCTCTGCAAAGCCAAGAAAACCTTCCGGAAAAGAAATAATATCATCAGCATCAATTGTTTGTGTACCAAAATCTAAAGTATGTATTTTCATTTGTTTCATCCAAAATAAATAATTGGGAATTAAAACTAAGCATAATGCATACCAAACTAATAATTTCATAGGGATTGAATGATTCAATATTGCGTTATCATCACTAAAAAGGTAATCTAAGCACTTGTTTTTTATTTAAAAGAGTGGATGCTGTGCGTAAACCTTTTGTAGCGGGAAATTGGAAAATGAATGGCTCAAGTACGAGCACTGCAAGGCTGCTTAACGCAATTTTGACACAGGTTGATAGCTTTTCTTCAGTGGATATTGCTTTATTCCCCCCAGCCGTTTACTTGAAACAAGTGCAAGAGGCATTAACCGGCACTCCTTTATACTGGGGAACGCAGAATCTTTCCCAGTTTAAACAAGGCGCCTATACCGGTGAGATTTCAGCACCGATGTTGAATGATTTTGGTTGTGAATATGTCCTAATGGGCCATTCTGAAAGGCGTTGCCTTTATGCCAAAATAGGCCTAGATCAATTAGCATTGGATTATATTATTGCTGATAAATATGGCATGGCCCTGCAAGAAGGAATAACCCCCATTGTCTGCATCGGTGAAAGTCCAGAAGAGCATGATAAAGGACAAACAGAAGAAGTTGTACTGCGTTTAGTCGATATTATTATTGATCATTTAGGAGTCAAAGCCTTGTCGCAAGCGTTACTTGCTTATGAGCCTGTTTGGGCAATTGGAACAGGCAAATCTGCAACACCAGAATGGGCACAAGAAGTCCATGCACTCATGCGTGAGCGTGTTGCTAAACATGATCCTGCCACAGCAGAATCACTACAAATACTTTACGGTGGCAGCGTTAACGGCGATAATGCCGCTCCTTTATTCGCAATGCCAGATATTGATGGTGGGCTTGTAGGTGGTGCATCTTTGCACGCCGATGAGTTTATTGCTATCTGCCAAGCTGCTAGTTTTTAACACAGGTTATTTTAGATGGATGTTTTAATACTTATTGTTCATGTTGTTGTTGCAATATCGCTAGTTGGATTAATCTTAATTCAACATGGCAAAGGTGCTGATGCAGGTGCGGCAGCACTTGGCGGCGGTGGTGGCGGTGGCGGTGCGTCATCAAGTCTATTCGGTAGTCAAGGATCAGCTTCATTTTTAAGCCGGGCGAGTGCGGTACTGGCGGCTGTATTTTTTATCACTAGCTTAACCTTAGCTTATTTCTCAGGAACAGCGGATCGAGTTGAAAGCGTGACCGAAATTGCAGCACCTACGGAAGTGATAGAAACAACACCTGCTGATTTACCAGACTTGCCATAAACTCAACTATTGCCGACGTGGTGAAATTGGTAGACACGCCATCTTGAGGGGGTGGTGGACGTAGTCCGTGGCGGTTCGACTCCGCCCGTCGGCACCAAATACTTGTAAAGACTTATAAGAGCTTATTCAATACCTTAGGCCTACATGGATGGACTCTTTTTTCAAGCCTACGTAGGTTCCTACGTAATATTCCTCGAAACTATTTTCACCACACAATGGTTATTTTTGCATAAAGATTTTAATCGCTCACCTACGGGTTTAGCATAATACTTAAATATGCCTAGTACATTTATGGCTACTGCAAACATCTCAGGGTCGGGAGTTATGCCAATAGCGTTAAAGCATGCGATTAAAAGTCGTAACGATAACCGGCAAGGAAGAAGAAATTTCTTGTTTTCTCTGTTTCACCAATATCTGGCTTTGTGTATTCCCAATCGCCAGAAACTTCCGCTTCTAACTGAAAATTTCGACGCATTCGGTAGGTAAGTTGAATCGATGGGCTATAGGTTTTCTGAGTGCTGTTGTCAGAATGATTGTCTCTATATCGAATTCTGAACCTTGGGTTAATACGCAGCTTTTGAGTAATGGGATAACGTGTATTCAAAGTGACTGTTGTTATGTCACTAGTCGTTAGATCGGAGTAGGTTGTTGTTAAAATCGCTAAATCACCTTCTTTGATTAGGCTGGTACCGGTCAGTTGTAATGAGTAGTCTTTCTCTATATCTGTTCCTTCACTCGCGATAACGCCACCAGAAGATTTAGTGTCAGTTAATTTAGATAAGCGAATATCACCATTCAATTGAAATTGTTTATTTAATTGATGTGTTAAACCAGTGAAGAGCATATGACTAGATGCTGTTCTGTCTTCTGCAAGATCAAAGACAGTTCCTTTCGGAAAGATATTTAATAAATCTTGAAGGTGAGTAACTGTTTGGCCTGTAAGGGCATTCCTAGTTGTTAAAATAGGTGTTGTACGATAATCATAGTTCATATTGAAGGTGGTTTTATCTGATAATGACAATCTAGTGTTAAATATGAATAGATTTAATTCATCATAAAAAATATCGTAATCAATTAATGTGAATAACGATTTCTTTCTATCAAAATACCGAACTTCCCCACCTATAGCTCTGCGATCGGTAAGCCCATCATTTTCTTGGTTAATAGCAAAGACATTAAAATCCCATAATTTATTTACTGTTCCAATATCGGCACTAATCCCATAAAAGTATCGCTCTGTTTCAATACGCACATCACGTGAAGAATCTACGGGGTAGCCAACAACAAAATTAAGTTTCACTTTCTCTTTATATTGATAGTCGCCAAAAATCCCATCAAATCGACCTAATACACCACCTGTAGTTCTTGATTGACGACCAAATCGTAATGATGCTCCGCGCACTTTATCTTTAGCATCAAAATAAAAACTGCTAACTCTATCTTCACTTTTGGGAACATCAGGTAAGAAATTAGCGGTATGTCCTCCACTAAACCTTGCTTCTAAATCATAATTGTCTGCACGAAGTCGAGTGGTAAAATCAAGATCTGAGCGTAATTCATCCTGAGTCACTTCTCTGCCAGCAGTTTCAACAAGGCTGACGTTACGGTTATATAGTTGTGAAAAACCGCCGAACAACTCCCATTCTGGAGCGAGCTCTTTTTCAATTTTTGCAATATCTCGTAACTTTTCTTTGGGAACATCACTTATCGATAGCATGGCGAGTAGTCGTTGGCGAACACGGGCAGCATCTTCCCCTTTGGGATAGCGTTTTAGATACTGATCATAAATACTTTTAGCATGAGCAAGCTGTTTTTGTTTTTCACGGGCAACCCCAAGGTATTCTAATGCCTGTTTAGAAAAAACCGATTGATCATTGCCAAGTACTTTAGTGTAAAGTTTTATGGCTGTTGGGTAGTCTTCTTTTGCCATAGATTGTCGCGCTTCTTCCATTAATTTTGCAAGTACTTCATTTGCTGCATTTTTTTGGAACTCAGGCACAAGTGGAATAATATCGGTTACCGTAATATCAGGAAGGGTAATGGGTTGTTCTTGTTGTGGATGATATATCGTTATGATGATGCTGTATGAATCTGAACTACCTTGGACATCATACTTAACTTCTTGGTTAAATCTCAGGACTAAGTCAGCTTGGACGGGGCTTTTGGGTTCTAGCGAAGCTTCAAATAAAGGGACAGTACTATTTGCTTTCCAAATTAAGAATTCAGGTTCTAATACGACATCAGCTGTACTCACTTGAAGGTTAAGGTCTATATGTATTAAATCTCCGGTATTTTGAGGGGCGTGTGAACGATATATTAGCCGTTCAGTGAATGTGATTTTAATGACAGATTGATCGCGGCTATCCTGAACTTCAATTCGATCTAAAATATTATTTACTGCGGCAGATTCAGCAGAATATAAAGCAACGAATAATATTACTGAATAGCGTACAAATGAATATAAATAATTTTGCATAATATTGTTTCTTAAATCCTTAAGATGAGACTTTAAATAAAGCAAATTGTGGGCCAGATAACTAAACGCCATCGCCCCAACTTCGTGTTGAATGGCATGATTCACAGTTATCACCCGCTGGAGGATGGTCGTGATGTTTACCTTCTTGTATTTGATTATTGTGGCAACCAATACACCCTGAGGTAATGGCTCCATGATCAACATCTAACCTTGTCCAACTGCTAGTTCGATGGCATGCATCACATGTATCATTGGTCGAGACATGATTCCCGGGTTTTCCTTGAGCGGAGACACCGTTGTGACAGCTTGAGCAACTTCCGATTGCGGCATTGTGATCCATGCGCTGTAAGGGAGACCATGAAATAGTACGGTGGCAGTCGTCACAAATATTTGTTGTGGCAATATGGGTGCTGTTTTTACCGGTTGCAGTGGTGCCGTTATGACAGGAGCTACAACTAGCAGTCACTCCACCATGGTCAAATACTGCTGGTAACCATGCATTAGTTGTATGACAGTCATCGCAGACATTGCCAGTAGGAATATGAGTCGGGGATTTACCCACGGCGGTAGTGCCATTATGGCAAGATGAACAACTGCCTATCACACTGATGTGATCGACATCCGATACAGGTATCCAACCAGTGGTCCGATGGCAATCGTCACAGGTATTAGTGGTGGCAATATGGGTGCTGTTTTTACCGGTTGCAGTGGTGCCGTTATGACAGGTACTGCAACTTGCAGTAAGACTACTGTGATCGACGACAGCACCAGTCCAATTATTGGTGGTATGACAATCATCACAGCTATTACCTGATTGAATATGGCTAGGAGATTTACCGGTAGCGGTAGTGCCATTATGACAAGAAGAACAACTGCCTATCACACTGGCGTGATCGACATCCGATACAGGTATCCACCCAGAAGATCGGTGACAGTCTTCACAGGTATTAGTGGTAGCAATATGGGTGCTGTTTTTACCGGTTGCAGTGGTGCCGTTATGACAAGAAGAACAACTGCCTGTTACACCATTATGGTCAAAAGTGGCTCCAGACCAGCCACTCGTGTTATGACAGTCTTCACAGCTATTGCTTGATTGAATATGGGCAGGAGATTTACCGGTTGCAGTGGTACCGTTATGACAAGAAGAACAACTGCCTATCACACTGGTGTGATCGATATCCGATACAGGTAACCACCCAGAAGATCGGTGACAGTCTTCACAGGTATTAGTGGTGGCAAGATGGGTGTTGTTTTTACCGGTTGCAGTGGTACCGTTATGACAGCTACTACAATTGCCAGTCACACCACTATGATTAAAGACA
>JBJPGB010000017.1:0-20145 GCA_048595405.1 Methylophagaceae bacterium | reverse complement strand
TTTTACGGTCTACTCCACTATGCATTAGATTTAGTGCTAAAAGCCCACTCTAAAATGAGGCATATAGAAATAATCAATTGGAGAAATATCGATGAAAATGATTACCGCAATCATTAAGCCATTCAAACTAGATGATGTTCGTGAAAGTTTGAATGAAATAGGTGTGACGGGCCTAACTGTATCTGAAGTGAAAGGTTTTGGCCGCCAAAAAGGTCACACTGAGCTTTATCGAGGGGCTGAATACGTTGTTGAGTTTTTACCCAAATTAAAATTAGAAGTCGCCGTGGATGATGAGACTGCTGACCAAGTAGTAGAAGCCATCACTTCTTCTGCTAATACCGGAAAAATCGGCGACGGCAAGATCTTTGTGACTAGCGTGGAACAGACGGTACGTATTCGTACTGGTGAAACAGGCAACGACGCACTGTAATCGTTTTACTTTAAGAGAGAGAAAATATAATGTCTATGTTTAAAAAACTAATGGTAATGCTGGCATTGCTATTACCCATGTCAGTCTTCGCTGGCGATGAATTATCGAGTGGTGATACCGCTTGGATCTTAACTTCCAGTGCATTAGTACTGTTTATGACCTTGCCCGGTCTCGCACTCTTTTATGGCGGCCTTGTTCGTACTAAGAATGTGCTCTCGGTATTAATGCAATGTTTTGCCATTGCATGCCTCGTTACTATTTTATGGATCACGGTCGGATATAGTATTGCCTTTGGTGATGGCGGCTCGATGCAACAATGGTGGGGAGGATTAGGGAAATCCTTTATGGCTGGTGTTGGGTTTGATGCAATGGTTGGTACCATTCCTGAATCCTTATTTGCTATGTTCCAAATGACTTTTGCGATCATCACGCCAGCATTGATTGTCGGTGCTTTTGCAGAACGGATGAAATTCTCAGCTATATTGGTCTTTAGTGGTTTATGGTTAGTACTTGTTTATGCGCCTCTTTGCCATTGGGTATGGGGTGGTGGCTGGTTATCAGACAAAGGCTTATTAGACTTTGCCGGTGGTACCGTTGTCCACATTAGTGCTGGTATTTCTGCACTAGTAGCAGCAATGTTAATTGGCAAACGTAAAGGCTTCCCTCAAACGGCTATGCCTCCACATAATATGACCATGACTGTAATTGGTGCGGCCATGCTATGGGTTGGTTGGTTCGGCTTCAATGGTGGTAGTCAATTAGCCGCTGATGGTGGCGCGGCAATGGCTATGTTTGTCACTCATATCAGTGCCGCTGTTGGCGCCTTTACTTGGATGTGTATTGAGTGGGTACGCCATGGTAAACCAAGTGTGTTAGGTGCGGTAACAGGTATGGTGGCTGGTTTAGGTACGATTACACCAGCATCTGGTTTCGTTGGCCCAATGGGCGCATTACTGATTGGTATGTCTGCTGGTATCGTCTGTTATACCGCTACACAATATATCAAACGTGTTCTTGTTATCGATGATTCATTAGACGTGTTCCCAGTGCATGGGGTCGGTGGCATACTCGGTACTATCCTTGCTGGTGTATTCGTCTCAGCTTCATTAGGCGGTGCTGGCTTTGCAGATGGTTTCACAATGTCTAGTCAAGTTTGGGTACAAATACAAGGCGTCATCGCTACCTTAATATGGTGTGGTGTATTGACCTTCATTTTACTCAAAGTCATTGATTCATTCATTGGATTACGCGTTACCGATGAAGAAGAAACAGAAGGTCTTGATATTGTGGACCATGATGAACGCGGTTATAACTTATAACTTATACTCACGTTACTTAACTAAAAAGCCTGCTTTATTGCAGGCTTTTTTTTACCTGCAATATCTTATCCATTATCCATTAAAGTAGTGATATGAGCTGAAACAGCACTGGCATTACCTTGCAGGTTATAACCGCCTTCTAGCATAGAGACAATCTTACCATTGCAATGTTTGTTGGCTATTGCTGTGACTATTTTGGTCAGCGCGATGAATCCTTGATCCGTAATATTGAGGCAACCCAGAAGATCATCTTGTCGACTATCAAAACCGGCTGAAATCAAAATCAGATCAGGTGAAAATTTGTCGGCTATTGGCAATAACTTTTGTTGAAAGGCATTAATAATATCTTGATCTGTAGCGCCACACTCTAGAGACACATTAATATTGAATCCTTGTCCTGCACCCTCTCCTGTTCTTGATGGAAAACCTGTGCCTGGATAAGCAAAAACATCGTGCGTTGAGAAGTACAATACAGTTGGATCGGAATAAAATGCCCATTCAGTGCCATTACCGTGATGATAATCCCAATCAACGATTAAAACCTTTTCTAAACCGTACTGCTTTTGGGCATAACGAGCGGCAATTGCAATATGATTGTAATAACAAAATCCCTCTTCCTGACCCGTATTTTTGGCATGATGCCCCGGTGGTCTTGAAGCACTAAAGGCATTACGAACTTTATTTATGCACACCGCATCGACGGCAGCGAGTATGGCGCCAGTCGCGATCAATGAATGGTCATGGGCGAGTGAATCATTATTCTTTATTGACTTAATATGGCTTTTGGAATGAATTAAATAAAGCCATTGTTCAATATTCTGTTTTGGCTTAATAATTTGTAATTTATTCAATAGACCATCACTAAACAGCTTCTCTAGAATAATTTGATAGCGTTGAGGTTTCTCTGGGTGATGTGAGCTAATATGGTGTTCTAAAAACCGCTCATCTAGTACCAGGCCTGTTGTGTGTATGCATGATTTCGCCTTCACCACTTCCGGTAGTATTGCTACTCCGAATAGCGCAAAAAATTCTCGTCTTTTCATATGTTTAATCTTGGTTTGACCACTCAATAGCAATCGCTGTTAAACGATACACCTAATTGCATTATGTTATTTCAGTTTAGCCTAAATATTTCATAAACGGTATGATGAGCTCACATCATTAAGATTACACTCAAATATGATATGTCTCGTCTTCTAATCATTTTGCTTTTTATCTGTAGTTCCAGCTTTTCATACGCTGATTCAGTATTTGAATGGACGGCTAATAATATTCAAGTTTTATCTGGTCATCATTTTCGACTTGGTGACAATAGTCGTACACTTGTTACTATCGAACATACTGATGGTTGGCGTTATGGTGACAACTTCTTTTTTATTGAGTTTATTGATCGTAACGATACCAGTACTGAAATATACGGTGAATTTTACCCTCGTCTAAGTTGGTCAAAAATATCAGGAAAAAAGCCTTCACTATCATTCTTTAGAGACTTTTCATTGGTTGCTGGGGTTAATGCCGGTAATTTGCCTAAAGATGATCCTTATAGAGCTTATCTATTAGGTGCTGGTATTAGTTTTAATGTGCCTAATATGGATTATTTACAATTAGATATCCAAGCATTCAAATCAGAAGATGTAAACACAACCGGAATCCAGATCACTCCCGTATGGAGCGTGCCATTCCAGATTGGATCGTTACATTTTTTATTTCGAGGCTATGCTGAATGGCAAAGCAAGAAAGCAACTGGTGGTGAAAGTGCCTTATTAACCCAACCACAATTACTGCTCGATATTGGTCGGTTATTTGGTCATAACAAACAAATATATATCGGTATGGAATATCATTATTGGCATAATAAATTTGGCATTAAAGGAGTGACAGAAAAAGTACCTCAAGTTATGCTGATGATGTCTTTCTAGGAATATTGCAAATGACTAATAGATCAATATTATTAGCTAATCTAGGCTCTGCTACGCAGCCAGAAACAACAGCGGTTCGCCGCTACCTGAATCAATTTCTAATGGATCCTTATGTGATCCAATTGCCTTGGCTGTTACGTCGACTAATTGTCAGTCTTTTTGTATTGCCTACTAGACCAAAATTCTCTGCCGAGGCGTATCAAAGTATATGGTTACCTGAAGGTTCTCCGCTGATTGTCTTTTCCGAACAACTTAAACAAGCATTGCAAGAAAAAGTAACCATGCCGGTTGCAATGGCAATGCGTTATGGCAAGCCTAGTATTGAAAGCCAATTATTAGAACTTGCCAAACATGATGATATTACTGAGGTATTATTTATACCTTTATACCCACATTATGCACAAAGTACGGTCACAACATCGGTTGAACAAGTACATGCTGTTATCAAAAAACATCAATTAAATATTAAGCTAACCGTTGTTTCGCCCTTTTATGATCAGCCCGATTATATTGATGCTTTAGTCAGCAGTGCTCGCCCTTATCTTGAGCGGGATTATGATCATCTTGTATTTAGCTATCATGGCTTACCTGAATCTCATCTTTCTAAGCTAAATAATAGCTGTTTACAGTCGGATAATTGCTGCCAGAAAAATACAAATGCCCACAGTACTTGCTATCGTCACCAAGTTTTCCGAACAACACAGCATTTTGTTGATAAAGCAGGAATCGCCGAAAATTGTTATTCGATCGCATTCCAATCTCGTCTTGGACGGGCGAAATGGTTAGGCCCTAATACGGAAGATAAATTACGGGAACTAGCTGAGTCAGGCGCTAAGAACGTACTCGTTATCTGCCCAGCATTTGTAACCGATTGCTTGGAAACATTGGAAGAAATTGCTATTCGAGGCCAAGAGGTGTTTCAACAAGCAGGTGGAGAATCACTCACACTCATACCCTGTTTGAATGATCAGCCTGACTGGGTCAACACATTGGCGACATGGTGCGAGCAAGCTTAGCTGCTGTCTTGTTTAAACGCGACCCAATAATGGTTGTCGGACAACTTGACTGGTATATTCACCACCAGGACCATAAGACGTTATATTTAAGTCTCGGCCTCGTAATACACTCATTGCCCTATGCAAATATTGGCGATTAACATTTACGATACCACCATTAACTTGATTATTATCTCGACATGCAAAAGCCGCCTCACGTAATTGATTTAATAAATCCGTTAATTGTCGTTGATCTTTTTTAGTCTGGTTGGCAATAAATGCTTTTATGCCATCCTTACCGGAAGAAAAACCTTCTGCTTGCAGAATGGCTTCACGTTGACGATTGAGCTGCTCTAACTGTACCAGCAGTGGTTGTTTGTTTGCATTCATCACCGCCATTGTCTCAGCATCAGAGGAGACTAATGAGTCACGTTCCGTGGTTAAAATTTCCAATAATTGGCTTACTGTATGCTGTTCAGCCTGGAGCACACTCTGGATCTGTTGCGCTGGAGTCATTGCCATTTTGTTACACCTAAAGAGTTAGTATTTAAAATTGCTCAAAATTAATTATATTTTGTGCTAACTCAGTGGCATCTACTTGATATGACCCATCTTCAATAGCTGATCGTAACGCATCAACATGCGCTTGATTAACTCCAGATGAATCGGCAATGGTTTGTTGTAATTCCTGCAAATCAGTTGCAGTATTGGTCAAACTCACCGTATCAGTACGTGCTTCATTCGTTTGCACATTTTCCGATTGATTAACGTCACGACTATCACGCGTATTAGTATTACGCGTAGCCTCTACTGTCGATTGGCTCGATGATTTGATATTATTTATTTCAGACATTCAATGTCTCCTAACTTTCCTAGTTATTACATCGGCCAATTTCAAAAAAACTTGAATATAAAACATTGTATTTATTCAGTTTACTATCACATTATTATTCTAACTACGCCGGGAGAATCTACTACGCCTTCAACGATTCGTTTAGAGGATATATTCTTAACACGTACTCGTTGACCTTGCGTCGCATCTGCTAATGCGGTACCCGCCATTCTTACTTCCATTTTCCCTAATGTTGCAATCAAGACAATTTGTTCTCCACGATGTACTACTTTTTTATTCATCAAACTACGTGGTTTAATCGTTGTCCCCATTGCAATGGGATATTTCAATTGTTGCCCAACAGCAATCTCAATATTTTGTAAATAACCTTGGCGCAGAGTAGAAATATCATGTTGTTCCATCCGTAAATCTGCTTCGGTGATAATATGTTTTGCAGCCAATGATTTTATCGCCACTACGACCGGTTTAAAGACTTTCACATGAATAGGGACATACACAGTCCACGCAACTGGAGCAAAGCATTTAACGCCTATCGTCTGATTGCCTAACCCTAAATTTTGTACCTTAGAGAATGCTTTCAAGTTGCTATCACATGCTTGTAATCGTAGTCTTGAATCTAATGTTCCCATCACAATTTGGGGATTATCATACTGCGTCTGAGCTTCTGATAAGCCATATTCATAGGCGGCATGCTCGATACTATCTAAAGATTGCAATGTATCCGCCTCAGGGGCTGAAATAGCACCGGCACTCAACAGCATCAACAACACGACTCTATAAATTATAGTACTCATATGAATACCTCATATTCTTCATTAGCAATGCCAATTATCTGACATCGTTACCTTTTACAATTCAAATAAAGCAAATAACATGCCTATTTGATTAACAATGCTTCTTCCCTTAACTATCTTACTCGCGTAAATTACAAACTTAAGAATACGATCAATGATCCGATACTTAATAATGTAATGATGATCCGGAGAGAATTTCTATGGCGAGTATGATTGATGGCGTTGATCAACGAACCCAATTAGTTGGCCATAATCGCCTAGAATTATTGTTATTTAGATTAGGGTCTAAACAGCGTTTTGGTATTAATGTTTTTAAAGTTCGAGAAGCAATTCCCTGCCCCCATTTAACCACAATCCCTCACTCACATCCGGTGGTGAAAGGTGTTGCCACTATCCGCGGTAAAGCAATTAGTGTCTTTGATTTATCACTGGGAATAGGAGGGCAAGCCGTTGATGATATTAGTAATAGCTTTGTCATTCTCACTGAATATAACCGCTCTGTTCAGGGATTTCTAGTTAGTCATATTGAACGTATCGTCAATACCAGTTGGGCAGATATATTACCGCCACCTAAAGTCTCTGGTGAACATCATTACATGACTGCCATTACAAAAATTGATGATGAACTAATTGAAATTATTGACGTGGAAAAAGTAATGGCTGAAGTCGTTGGAGCAGATGAAACAGTTTCATCAGACTTAATTGAAGACTTTTTAGCCCAAAATAGTGGCGAGCGTCCCCACATCTTAGTTGCTGATGATTCGAGTGTGGCTCGCACACAAATAAAACGTACAATGGCGCAAATTGGTGTTGATACCACTATTGTGCGTGACGGTAAAGAAGCCTTAGAGCAGCTTCAAGAGTGGGCGGATAATGGCATTGATATCAACAGTCATATTGCCATGTTGATATCCGATATAGAAATGCCTGAAATGGATGGCTACTCACTTACCTCGGAAATTCGTAAAGATCCACGCTTTCAACATATCAAGGTGTTATTGCATTCCTCCATGAGTGGCGAATTTAATACCACAATGGCGGACAAAGTTGGCGCGGATAAATTTATCCCAAAATTTTCTTCAGATGATCTAGCTAGTTCCGTACAAGAACTAATCGAACAGTGGAAACAACAACGATCGTAAGCTAAGGTACCACGCCCATCATATCTGCAGGCATTGGAATAGCATTGCCTGATTCGGTGACCATATCGGCCTTTGCTCGCATTAAATTAGTGCCAGTAAAGCCACCAAAACGATATACCCAAGAATCTAACTCTTTATTGAGTTTTGCTACTTCTTGCTGAACTTGTGCCGGTGTTTGCAACACGTTTAGTGCCACAATATCAGCTGATGGTGTTTTAATAGCGGATTTGTCATATTCGGCCCTAAATGTTGTGTAATAGAAACCATCAATAAAAGACGTTTCTGTCACCACTTTTAAACCATCAAAGCTAATAAATTCGGCATTAACAACTTCAGAACCTTGTCGTGAAAAATCACTCAGCGGTTGCACATCTTCCATACGAAGTTGATATAAGGTACTGGCTATATCATAACCAAGTTGCTCATAGGTAAAGACTGTTTTCGCCATCATTTCTGGCGTTCCAAATTTATCTTTTTTGCCAATATTAACAATGGTTGCCGTATCACCATTTGGCTGAATAATATTAACTTGGGCAATACGTTCTCGTGCAATATTAATCACTTCACTCTTAATCCAGTTCAACATCAGTGGATTAATATTCAAATAACCTTCTGCTAACCAAGCACGTTGTTCGCCTGCTCTTCTAACATAAAAACGTCTTGTTCCTTGGCCTCGTCCCGCTTCACGCTCAAGACCTAAAATCAGCCCTGATATTTCTTTATCCTCACTTAACAAAGTGATATGAATAGAGGAACCACCTTCTTCAGCACCCTCAACACCTAACTGAGAAAACTGTTCTGACTCTGCCGTTTTACGCTCAAGAATTTTGGCATCAGCAAGATCAATCAATACCCGTTTAACCAAATTGAAATCCGCAAGATGGTTCCAGCGTTCATTAACAAACCAATCTTCACCTTCACTCGGTTTAGATAAGGTAAATTGATCTTGAGAACTGTTAAATGTAATGGTATCTATCGTACTTAATTGTTCATACAAGTCAGGGAATAATAGTGAATAGTCTTCACTGGTATCCGCAGGACGTTTAATCGTAATAAACATCAAAACGACCATCACCACCGTGACAATAAACAAAATTGTGAGGCTATTTAATTTTTTAATCATAATTTTTACAAACCTAATATACAGTTTATGTATTACTGCTCATGTCTACCCTGAGTGCGTTTACGAACACGCATCCAGCCAGTAACAACGGCTAATAATGCAACAATCAGTGGTATCAACCCAATATTAAAGAACTTCATTTGAGTATCAAGTGCATCAATATCTTTACGTAAATTGCCTTGTACTTCACGAAGCTTTTGCTGCGTTTTATGCACCATCGTTTGGTGTTCGGCAATTTCTTGTTGTTGTTCGCTATTTAAAATTTCTTCGCCACTACCACTCCGCTCTACCTGCATTCTGGCAATAAGCTGCTTGGTTTCATCTAATGTTTTTTGTAATTCCCGCTCTTGAGTGCGGTAACGTTTTTCTGCTTCACGTTGTAATGCTAAAACACGGTCAAATGGTCGAGAAAACCCCGCACGAGAACGAACACTAATCAAACCATTATTGCCTGACATTTCATCAATAGCATTAATCAAGAAATCAATATTATTCGAGGTGCTATAAGCGATCTGTTCCCCATAAAAATCCTGTAACTGCACCCAGAATCGTTCTTTCAACATATCAACATCAGCAATCGCAATCACATCAATATCTTGTTTCGATTCTGTTAAATGTCCAGATGGTTTTATCACCTTGCCATCGGTACCTTCTACACCATCAGGAAATGCCGTTTTAACAGCGCCATTCGCTCTAATAGCAATAGGATAGCTTAATGTTCCAGGCTGATATTTTGTTAATAATCCTAGTGGGTCATTTCGAAATTGTACCACCCGTTTATCAACTAACATTGCTTCATTACTGGAAGAGAATAGCGGTGTAACTTGAGTTGTCGCACTGTCAAGAATCTCGAAATAACCCGCCGTGGCCACTTCAATTTTTTTCAACTGGCTAGTGATAGCCTGCTCACTATTTAATTGTGAGCTCGGAATGGCATGCCACAATACATAATCAATCGGTTTATTACCTGTCCGCGCCCCAAAATCTACTTTTATGGCTGTTTTACGATCAGCGACCACATCAGCACTGGCACGATCAAATCCCCATACTTTAAATAGCTCTGCCATATTGGAACTACGTGAATACACCATTGCTGCCATTGGGTTTTCAGGATCTTTCTCCGGAATATCACTTTCAGAGTAAGGGTCAACAAAGGTAATTAATTTACCGCCACGCAATACATACTGTTCAATGGCATATAAGGTAGTATCGGAAAATTCTTTTGGATGAATAACAATCAATACATCCATGCTGGAAGGGATTCGACGAATATCATTAGGCAAAAATGCCACATTAAATAACTGACGAAGTTCTGACATAAATGCCCATGGTTTAGCGCCGTCATTGGAGAGTACATCTCCTTTCAATGGGTCATAATCCTGACCGTCTATTTCTAACTCACTGGCCGCGATAACTGCAACCGATTTTTTATTTGAACTCGATAACTTGTATACCAATTTTGTCAGATCATATTCCAACACATCTTCTTTTTCAGGCTGAAAGAATGAAATACTTTCCACACCGTCAAGCAAGTTACTACCTGCCAAACCGAAATATAAAGGATCAGCTTCGCCTTCAATCGGCACACCTTGTAAACCATATTGCTTAGCGCGTTGTTCATTATCTGAAAATGGTTCAGGATTGATCACAATCAATTCAATCATTCCATCTGAAGCACGTTGATATTCTTCTAATAATTCTTGTACCCGTTGTGCATAAGACTTCAGGCTAGGTAACTCTTGAGCAACTTGATCAGAATAATAAAAACGTAATGCAATTGGCTCTTTTAATGATTCAATAATATTTAAGGTGCCATCCGATAAGGTATATAGCTGATCTTCTGTCAAATCGACTCGCGCCGATTTTAGATTGCCGTTAGTTACAATGTTAAATGACAAAAACAGAATCACTGCCAGCACTAAACCCGTCGTCGATAGTAGTTGTTTATTCATCTTTCCTAAAACTCCTAATCGGCCTTACGGGCATTAATAACAATGGCATTTGCAAATAGCCAAATCATAATAACGGAAGCGAAATACAACATATCACGCATATCAATCACGCCTCTGGAAATAGCATCAAAATGAGTTAAGAAACTAAAGGAACTGATGGCTTCAACCAATGCTGTTGGCGCCCAGCTACTAAAGAAATCTAATACAATTCCGTAACCACTTAATACAAAAATTAAACTGACAATTAAACTCAGAACAAAGGCAATAACCTGATTTTTAGTAGTTGCAGAGATGCAAGCACCGATAGCCAAGAAGCCACCCGCCATCAATAGGCTGCCTAGAAAGCCGGCAAAGATGACGCCATTATCAGGTGAACCTAAATAATTTACCGTTATCCAAAGCGGAAAATTAAGTAGCAATGCTAAACCGGTAAATGCCCATGCTGCCAAAAATTTGCCTAAGACAGCTTCAAATACCGACACAGGTAAAGTCATTAATAATTCAATCGAGCCGTTTTTACGTTCTTCTGACCATAGACGCATTGAAATTGCGGGTATTAATAAAATATATAACCATGGATGAATGGAAAAGAATGGATATAAATCAGCCTCACCACGTTCAAAGAAATTGCCCACAAAGAAGGTTGAGAAGCCGGTCAGCAATAAGAAAATAATAATGAACACATAAGCCACCGGCGTTGCGAAATAGCCATTAAGCTCACGTTTCATAATAAACCAGATATTATTCATTAAACGTCACCTTGTGTTGTGATGTTTCGGAAGACCTCATCTAAACGGCCGTGCTCAGCAAACAGTGAATCAATTTGCCAGCCTTTCGCACGAATTGCCTGTGATAACTCGGCGGTAATTTGCTTTTTATCTTTTGGATAAACACGGAATCCACGCTCTGCAGTCAGTGGCTCAACATTAGCCACAAACTCAAATTCATTCAATAATGCTGATAATGCTGAGTCTTCAATCTCAGCCACCGAAACACAAACAGCATTATGGTAGCTCGACATAGCTTCCAACTCATTTGGCGTGCCATCAAACTTAACTTTACCATTTGCAATCAATACATTACGTGTGCAAAGCGCATGAACCTCTTCCAAAATATGGGTTGAAATGATGATGGCCTTATCTGCAGCCATATCGTTAATTAATGTTCTTACTTCATGTTTTTGGTTTGGATCAAGACCATCTGTAGGTTCATCCATAATCAAAACAGGGGGATTGTGTAATATCGCTTGCGCTAAGCCAACCCGACGCTTATAACCTTTAGATAGTGTTTCAATTGGCTGGAACATAACATGTTTTATCCGCGCTCGTTCTGCAGCAGATTCAACCGCCCGTTTTTTATCCGTACCGACCAAACCACGAATATCCGCAATAAATCTAAGAAAACTATCCGGTGTCATATCGGCATATGCCGGTGCACCTTCGGGTAAATAACCTAAACTTGCTTTCACTGCGATAGGATCGGTCAACACATCGTGCCCACATACTCGAATGGTGCCTCGTGTTGGCGCCAAAAAGCCAGTAATCATCTTCATGGTGGTCGATTTTCCCGCACCATTTGGGCCCAAGAAACCTAATACTTCACCTTTTTTTACTGAAAATGACACGCCATCAACGGCCTTAATAGCACCAAAATGCTTGGCAAGATCTTCGATCTCGATTCTCAATGTCATAATAAAAGCGTCCTCCGCCTCATCAAATTTTTTTGCAAACCGCACATTATTCGGAACTTGACCTATATAAGTCAAGCATGGAGTTGCATTGATCTTGGGTTAGTTATTGTCATACCATGTTCAAAGGCATAATCTAACTGCATTAATCTTGCTCATCTAGGACGATAAAAAACACTATGGCTCTCAAAAAAATTCTCCAGCGCGGCAAAGATATTAGCTGGACTGTCTTTGACAATTTTAATGATCCATCCAGCCGCCAACGGTTGTTAAAAATTGCTGGTGCCGGCATTGCTATCATCGTACTGATTTTCCTAATCATCATGTTATGGTGGGATCGTAGCCCTAGCGATTTTGATCCGGTCGCCCATGCTTCTCAACTTGCTAGTGTTAAGCAACATAATATGGTGACTGGCTATACTTCAACCACAACGCTAATTGGTCTAGTCAATGCCATCTTAGATAAGTCTGGTGGCTATCTCAGCAACGATGTTACACCGCCATCAATATGGATGGACAATATACCTAACTGGGAGTTCGGAGTATTAGTACAAATTCGTGATTTTTCACGGGCATTGCGAAATGATATTAGTCGATCACAGTCTCAATCTTTGGAAGATCCCGCTCTGTCCGTGGCGGAACCTCAATTTAATTTCAATTCAGAATCATGGTTATTTCCGCCAACCGAACGAGAATATCGTAAAGGCATTGAGGCTTTAGAATCTTATCTTGATCGGCTTAGTAATATTGAACAAGATGAAGCGCAATTTTATGCTCGTGCGGACAATTTGGCTGATTGGTTAGCTATTGCTGAAAAACGTTTAGGGAGTTTATCGCAACGTCTAAGCGCCAGTGTTGGGCAAGTACGTGTTAATACTGATCTAGCGGGCGATCCTGCAGCACAACAATCTACGCCAGCACCAGCGGAAATAGTGTCCAAAACGCCATGGTCAGAAATTGACGATGTATTTTATGAA
This sequence comes from Methylophagaceae bacterium, assembly GCA_048595405.1. Lineage (GTDB taxonomy): Bacteria > Pseudomonadota > Gammaproteobacteria > Nitrosococcales > Methylophagaceae. The sequence continues at coordinate 6,954 of JBJPGB010000017.1, read as the reverse complement.
GCCCGCGGATCTGTGTGGGCACTTATTCATTTACTCAAAGCGGTAGAGCATGACTTTGCCGATATTCTTATCAAAAAGAATGCCTTAGTGAGTGTGCGTCAAATCATTCGCGAATTGGAATCTACCCAAGAAGCGGTCTGGAGCCCACTTATTTTGAATGGTCGAGGGTTTGGTTTGTTTGCCAATCATTCTTTAGTGATGGCCTCATATATATCTCGTGCTAATGCAGCTATTATCGACTTAAGATCATTATTAAACCAAGGGTGATTCGTTTTTTTGTCATTAAACCTAGACACAGCGTATAATCCGCACCCAATGTTATATTGACATTAACGATTAGACTTTGAATGACAAGGAATTACTTATGAAAAAAATGACGGCAATTGCACTATTCTCCTCGGTATTATTACTCTCTGCTTGTGACCAAGCTCAGGATGCAACTGATTCTGCTTTAGATAGTGGTGCAGACCTTATGGAACAAGCTTCTGAAGCGACTGAGGCTGCTGTAGATACAGCATCTGAAATGGCAAGTGACGCTGCTGATGCTACTGCTGAAATGGCGAGTGATGCTGCTGATGCTACCGCTGAAATGGCAAGTGATGCTGTTGATGCTACTGCTGAAATGGCAAGTGATGCTGCTGATGCTACCGCTGAAATGGCAAGTGATGCTGTTGATGCCACAACTGAAGCCGCTGGCGATATGGCTGAGGAAGTGAAAGAAATGGCAACTGATGCTATGGCTGATGACGCTGTAGCGATGGATGATGCTGCATCAACCGTTGATATGGATGCTGTTTCAACTGAAGCTGCAGAAAGCACATCATCAGAAATGGATATGGATGAATTGAAAGAAAAAGCAACAGATTTGATGGAAGAAATGCAATAAGATTTTTCTAGATAATATTAATAGCTAGGGTCGATTGGCCCTAGCTATTATGCTTTTTGATCATTATTTCTTAGCCGCATCACCGTAAAATAATTGCTGATTAGATAAGCGATATTCATTAATAATAGTTTGACCTTCATCGCCCGTTACAAAATCAATATATTTTGTCGCTAAATCATAATTTACATGGCTATGTTTAGCCGGATTCACTGCTATCACATGATAAGGGTTAAATAACACCTCATCGCCTTGGAAAAGTAATTGCATATTAATCTTGTCGGCATAGGCAATCAGTGTACCTCTATCCGTGAGTGTATAAGCCTGCTTCTGATCCGCCATATTTAATACCGCCCCCATACTTTGACCAATATTAAGATACCAATCTCCTTGCGGTTTAATATTGGCCCTCGTCCATAAAAACTTTTCTTTCTTATGGGTACCTGAATCATCACCACGAGAGATAAATTCTGAATTGGTATTAGCAATTCTTTGTAAAGCTTGGGTAGCAGAGGTCGCACTGTTAATATCCGCTGGATCATTTTCTGGACCAATGATTACAAAATCATTATGCATCACCATTGTTCGATCAATAAAATCACCTTGTTCAATATATTTCAGTTCCGCCGCTGGCGCATGTACAAATACCACATCAACATCACCATGACTACCAATTGTTAATGCTTTGCCTGTACCGACCGCGATCACGTCAATCATGGCATTATATTTTGCTTCAAATGCTGGATGTAATACTGACAACAAACCTGAATTATCAGTGCTGGTAGTAGTGGATAGTCTTAAGTGCTCAACAGCATAGGCTGAACTGGTCATGACAAATAGGACAATGCCGGTAATAATATTTTTCATATTTAATGTTAAATCTCTATAGCTCTCTTACCCAATGTCCTGATTTTCCACCGGCTTTTTCTAGGAGCCGTATATCGGTCATAATCATGCCGCGATCAACCGCTTTGCACATATCATAAATCGTTAATAATGCAATTTGTGTCGCAGTCAATGCTTCCATTTCAACACCTGTTTGACCGCTGGTTTCTACTTGCGTTCGACACTGTATTGCCACTTCCTCTTGTAGAACTTTGAAATCAACGGTTACTTTTGTTAGAGCTAAAGGGTGGCATAGTGGAATTAAATCTGCTGTTTTTTTTGCTGCCATAATCCCTGCAATACGGGCAATACCTAATACATCACCTTTTTTGTGATTGCCTTGCTGAATCAAATCCAATGTTTTTTCCAGCATCATGATTTGACCTTCAGCAACCGCAATACGCTTGGTCACCTCTTTATTGCCAACATCCACCATATGGGCTTCACCAGCTTGATTGAAATGCGTTAATTCAGTCATCTAAAATGGTATCCTGTAATCTTTGGAACTGACAGAAAAAATCATCATGAGTATTCAAGTCAAATTCTTTGCCAGTCTTCGTGAAACGCTTGGCATCAGCGAAACTAAGATTAATAGTGTAGCAACTGCTGGCGATGTTTGGGATATTGCGACTAATAATTCTGAACGACCTGTTAATGTTCTGGTGGCGGTAAATCTCGAATATGCTCAATTTGATAGCCCAATCAATGATGGTGATGAAGTCGCTTTCTTCCCGCCAGTAACTGGTGGCTAAGATGGTTGCACGCATTTCTGAACTCGATTTTGAGCCATGGCAGTCCATCGCCGCACACCAACAACAATCTGATTTGGCCAATCAATTCGGTGCCACAGCTACCTTTATCGGTACTATGCGTGATTTTAATGATAATGAAGATGTTTCACGGATGGAGCTGGAGCATTACCCTGAAATGACCCAACATTATTTGGGTAAACTCGAAAGTGACGCTAAACAAAAGTGGGATTTACTGGATGTCTTAATTATTCATCGCGTAGGCACAATAAATCCTGCTGATCCAATTGTGCTGATTGCCTGCTGGTCTGCTCACCGCCGTGCATCATTAGATGCTTGTAGCTGGTTAATTGAAGAACTCAAACATAAAGCCCCTTTTTGGAAAAAAGAAACTCGACAGGATGGTGATTTATGGGTGGCAATGAATACCGATGGGACGTAAAACCCATTCTAAAACATGAATTCTTTTAGATTATATTTGTAGCTTCGTTACTTTATTGGCTACACATTAAGATCAGGATCTATATCACTTAACCATTTATTAACTTGCCGTAATAATTGCTTCGCATAATCAATACATTCGATCACATTTGCATCCGGGACCAAATCACCAGAGTAGTCAGCCACATTTCGTTGTTTACGCAAAGCATCCAATACAATGACCACTTCACGATCCAAGCCGATGGTTTTAGTCAGTGACTGAATCATTGTTTGATGATGACCAGGTTTACTCGTCAATGTTCGATAACCATTTGCCTGTAATGCTACATTAGCTAACTGCATAATCGCTTTATACGCAGAATCAAAACTATTTTCGTTACTTAATTGTTCTATCTGAGCATCATTAATGTTACGTTTCGCAGCCGCTAATAATCGTTGAATCATTATTGCGTCAGGCACAATCTCTTCAAGATTTATTCCTACTAAATTATCTAATGTCATCAATATTTCCTATTACCTTGATAACAGGCTTTTGTAATAACTCGTTGAAAAATGAAGATTCTGCTTGCTTTATTTTTCCCCATTCCTTGAAGTTATACAGCTTAGGATTAATTTCTCGATTCAATATAGATTGGGCAGGGTATAAAGCTTTAACTAACATTGAAAATGTCACATCACCTATCACCAGCAAATCAAGATCACTAAATTCATGCTCTTTTCCCGATGCTACTGAGCCGAATATTTGTGCTACTTGAATCTTAGTTTCTAGTCCACTTAAAGCATCGGCAAGCACGCCTGCCACACCCGATGTTTTACGCAAAATACTAGCAAGCTCATCGAAAATAATACACTCTTTATTCGCTTGATACGTTAGCTGATTACCTTGCGCCTGCTTAGTTAAAATCTGAACTGCCTCCAATTTACTCAACTCTTTATGCAAGGTTCCTGCTGCGGTATTTGTTAAACGAGCAATTTCACGTACATGATAAGATCGGTCAGGATGTAGCAACAGCAAGGCTAATACCTTTTGCCGATAACCTTTAAATATCAAATCCGCTAGTGAAGAAAGTGACATATCTAAACCTTATGAAGCCTTTTTAGCTACAATTGTAGCCTTTTAAGCTTCAATATACAAAATATATAATATTGTTAGTCTCTAATCGCGCTCTATTAATTCTACTTTATAACCGTCAGGGTCTTCGACAAACGCTATTACCACTGTGCCATGCATCATTGGTCCCGCTTCACGCACAACATTGCCACCCCGTTTTCTAATTTCATCACAGGCGGCGGTTGCATCGGGTACTGCAATGGCAATATGACCAAAGGCATTTCCTAAATCGTAATTATCCGTGCCCCAGTTATAGGTCAATTCCAATACCGTGTTAGATTCTTCATCACCATATCCAACAAAGACCAGACTGAATTCACCATCTGGATATTCTTCTTGACGTAGGACTTTCATCCCTAACACTTCAGTATAAAACTGTATAGAACGTTCTAAATTACTAACACGTAACATGGTATGTAACATTCTCATTATTATTTATCCTCTAGTCCCAATGAATCCCACAAGTCATCAATGCGTGCTACCACATTTGGATCACGTTCAATTGGGCGGCCCCATTCACGGTCCGTCTCACCAGGTAATTTGTTAGTTGCATCCATGCCCATTTTTGAGCCTAGGCCAGAAACAGGTGACGCAAAATCAAGATAATCAATCGGCGTATTTTCTATCAACGTCGTATCTCGTGATGGATCCATTCTGGTGGTGATAGCCCAAATGACATCGTTCCAATCACGGACATTAATATCATCATCAACCACAATGACAAATTTGGTATACATAAACTGACGTAAAAATGACCATACACCCATCATCACACGCTTGGCATGGCCAGCATATTGTTTTTTCATACTCACCACGGCTATCCGATATGAACAACCTTCTGGTGGCAAATAAAAATCCACTATTTCTGGAAATTGTTTTTGCAAAATTGGCACAAATACTTCGTTTAAAGCGACCCCTAGTATTGCCGGTTCATCCGGTGGCCGGCCAGTATACGTACTGTGATAAATAGGGTCTTTACGCTGCGTTATTCGTTCAATGGTGAATACCGGAAAACTATCAGTCTCATTATAATAACCAGTGTGATCACCATAAGGCCCTTCATCCGCCATATCATCCGGATAAATAAAGCCTTCCAGCACAATTTCGGCACTGGCAGGCACTTGCAGATCATTGCCAATGCATTTCACTAATTCTGTTTTAGAACCGCGTAATAAGCCCGCAAAAGCATATTCCGACAAATTATCTGGAATCGGTGTAACCGCCGCTAAAATCGTTGCTGGATCACAACCTAATACCACGCTGACAGGAAAAGCTTCACCGGGATGTATTTGTTGCCACTCTTTAAAGTCTAAAGCACCACCACGTTGTGATAACCAACGCATAATAACCCGGTTTTTACCGATCACTTGTTGCCGGTAAATACCCATATTTTGTCGTGGTTTGTGTGGGCCTTGGGTGACGACCAATCCCCATGTGATCAAGGGTGCTACATCTTCTGGCCAACAAAGTTGAATCGGATATTGGCTTAAATCAATATCGTCACCTTCAATAATTTGTTGCTGACATGCTGCTGATTTAACCACTTTAGGCGCCATATTTAGCACTTGTTTAAAGATTGGCATTTTCTGCCATGCATCTTTCATCCCTTTAGGTGGCTCTGGCTCTTTTAAATAAGCCAATAGTTGACCCACTTCTCGTAGTGATTCAACCGAGTCTTCTCCCATTCCTAACGCCACTCGATGGGCTGTACCGAATAAGTTTGCTAAAACGGGGATATCACTGCCTTTGGGATTTTCAAACAATAGTGCTGGGCCGCCAGCACGTAATACCCGATCACAAACTTCCGTCATTTCCAGTATCGGATCAATTTCAATACTAATGCGTTTCAGCTGACCTTGCTGCTCTAAATGATCGATAAAATCGCGTAGATCGGTATATTTCATTTAACCCGCTTCTCAATTACACAAAATAGTTATGCATCATTATCAATGAAATAGCTGTTCATTTCACTGATTAATAATATTCAAACGCTCTAACACTCTCTTCTTGGCGCGAAGCGCCTTCGAACACAGCGTTCGGCCTGACCCTTCTCCAGCATAAATAAAGAGGCTAGCCTCTGATATACTGAGACAATGGCATGTCAACTCCACCGTTATGTTGTGGTACAAATAGGAATGATATGTTTCAGAAAATGATTAATCAGGCATTTGGAAATCTTGAAAATAACAACCATGATTTAGCGCTCTTAAGTATCGTCCCCTTGTTTGATAAAGCATGTAAGAAAACTTGGCCTAGGCTGGGTGTGGGTGCGCGATTTAGGAAAGGCATCGAAGAAACAGAAGATATAATTTCTTTTGTTATGCTAGGTGGCAGAGGGACAATAACGGCAAGCACTTATGGTAAGTGGACGCTACCCGAGCTGATGTACAAGTATTTAAGAAATTCAATTATTCATGAAGGGCAAATGCCTGATCAAGTTAAGATTATAGATGAACCAACAATTGTTATTGATGAAGAGTTTGTGCAATTTCCTATTGGAATCGTTCTTGGCCTTTTAATAGCGACAATCGGATTTGAGTGTTTCAGAAATGAATCTAGAAATGTAACACAAGTGGGGCGTATGGAAATAAAAGAGCAAAAGATATTTATTAAAGATATGGTGGGCAACCATCAAACAATTAGAGACGTTATAAATAATTAATATCGCAACATAACAAGGCATTTTCAGTCGGACATTTTTGTTCGCTGCGCGCTCAAAAATTCCGCTGAAATGCGACGTTATGCGGCAATTCCTGAATGCCGCAGTAAGGCATCAATTTTAGGTTCACGGCCTCGGAATTCAATAAATAAATCCATCGGTTCACGTGAACCGCCTTGCTCTAAAATAGCTTCAAGGAATTCTATGCCCGTTTGGCGATCAAATA
>JBJPGB010000016.1:0-20419 GCA_048595405.1 Methylophagaceae bacterium | reverse complement strand
ATCTTATCTTCATTGTCAGTTAATGTTTTAGCCAATTCAGCAAAGAGTGTTTGTAGTTCACTATCTTCATTTTGTTCAGCTAATGCTTGTGCCCAATACAATGCTAAATAGAAATGACTACCACGATTATCAATTTCACCGACTTTACGTGATGGTGATTTATTGTTCTCTAAGAATTTGCCGGTTGCCTTATCTAAAGTCTCGGCAAGAATCTGTGCTTTTGCATTGCCAGTGGTATTACTTAAATGATCTAACGATGCTGCCAATGCTAAAAATTCACCTAAGGAATCCCATCGTAAGTGATTCTCTTTCTCAAATTGTTGAACATGTTTAGGTGCACTACCGCCCGCTCCTGTTTCAAACAATCCACCACCATTCATTAATGGCACTATCGACAACATTTTTGCACTAGTCCCCAACTCAAGAATCGGAAATAGATCGGTTAAATAATCACGTAATACATTACCTGTCACTGAAATTGTATCTTTTCCATTTTTAATGCGTTCTAATGAAAACTGAATGGCATCTTCAGGCGACAAAATACGAATATCCAAGCCACTGGTATCGTGCTCAGGCAAGTATGTCTCAACCTTGACAATAATCTGAGCATCATGTGCTCTATTTTTATCAAGCCAAAATACTGCTGGTGTACCCGTTAAACGAGCACGGTTAACTGCAAGTTTTACCCAGTCTTGAATCGGTGCATCTTTGGCCTGACACATGCGCCAAACATCGCCTTGTTCAACTGTATGATCAATTAAGATATTGTCATTATCATCGATAACTCGCACAGTACCGTTGGTAGGCATTTCAAAGGTTTTATCGTGTGAACCATATTCCTCGGCTTTTTGTGCCATTAAACCTACATTAGGCACACTGCCCATTGTGGTGGGATCAAAGGCGCCATGTTGTTTACAAAATGCAATTGTTTGTTGGTAAATACCGGCATAACACCGATCTGGAATCACCGCTTTAGTATCTTGCTGTTTGCCATCTTTATTCCACATTTGACCGGAAGAGCGAATCATTGCTGGCATCGAAGCATCAATAATGACATCTGAAGGCACATGTAAATTAGTAATACCTTTATCTGAATCGACCATTGCCAAATCAGGACGTGTCGCATAAACCGCTTGAATATCAGCTTCAATTTCAGCTTGCTTAGCTTCAGGTAGGCTTTTTATTTTGGTGTAGACATCCCCCAGTCCATTTTTAACATCAACTCCGATCTGTTTGAATGTTGCACCATGTTTTTCAAATACATCTTTGTAGAAAACAGAAACAAAATGTCCAAAAATAATTGGATCGGATACTTTCATCATGGTGGCTTTTAAATGAACCGAAAATAGAATATTTTGCTGTTTAGCACTGTCAATTTCTGCTTCTATAAAATGTTGAAGCGCATTTTTGTTCATCACTGTGGCATCAATCACTTCATCATCAAGCACTGGTATAGCTCGTTTTAAAACTGTAACATTCCCTGTTTCATCTTTTAACTCTATTCGTACATTACCGGCAGCTGTGACAGTAATTGATTTTTCATTAGCAAAGAAATCATGATCCGACATACTGGCAACATGTGTTTGTGAATCAGCACTCCATAATCCCATTGAGTGAGGATGTGATCGCACATAGTTTTTAACGGCTGGTGGTGCACGGCGGTCTGAGTTACCTTCACGCAGTACTGGGTTTACCGCACTACCCTTAATTTTGTCATATCTTTCTTTAACGTCTTTTTGGATATCATCTGTCGGTTCTTCAGGGTAATCAGGTAAGTCATAAGATTTTTGTTGCAGTTCTTTAATGACAGCTTTTAACTGTGGCACTGATGCACTGATATTCGGCAATTTAATAATATTAGTTTCAGGTTTTAACGCTAACTCACCTAATTCTGCCAAGGCATCGGCAAGTCGTTGCCCTTCTAATAAATACTCTGGAAAATTCGCAATAACTCGTCCCGCTAATGAAATATCACTGAGTTCAATTTCAATATCTGCAGATTTAGCGAATGCTCTGATAATTGGCAGCAAGGAGTGTGTTGCTAATGCTGGGGCTTCATCTGTTTTGGTGTAAATAATTTTTGACGTGGTCATGTCGCTTCCTAAGTTTTACTTTTTAATATTTGAAATTCGCTCTACGGCTTCTAACAATCTCTTTTCATCCGTTGTATAAGCAAAGCGAATATGTTGTTTGGCTAAATGATCGCCGAAATCATTACCCGGTGTGACTGCAACACCTGCATTGTGCAGCCAATATTTACTTAATGCCATACTATCAGGCAATTCGTCATTAAGAAATCGGCTACAGTCAGCATAGATATAAAATGCACCTTGCGGTATTGCCTTAATATCAAGCCCGATTGATTTCAATGCCAGTAATAAGCTGTTTCTACGTTGTTCAAAAAGCTGCCGACGTTGTTCTAATATTGCTAATGTTTCATCACTAAAAGCAGCCAATGCAGCATATTGCGACATGGTCGGTGCTGCCAAAAATAAATTCTGTGCTAAGCGATCCATTACCGAGACATATTCTTCCGGCACCACTAACCAACCCAGCCGCCAACCTGTCATTCCAAAAAACTTGGAAAAACTATTAATCACAAAGGCATGTTGATTGATGGCTAATATCGTTGCTGTTTCAATGCCATCATAGCCTAATCCATGGTAAATCTCATCAACGACCAAATGACCCTGTTTAGCTTGGGTAGCCGCTGATAAATCAATTAACTGCTGATGGGATAATACTGTGCCTGTAGGGTTTGAGGGTGAGGCAACTAATGCCATTGCCGTATCATCGTCCCAGTGTTGATTAATATGGTCTGCTGTTAATTGATAGTTAGTCGAAGCATCAACTTCGATTGAATGAGCCTTAGCTTCAACAAAGCGAGCAAAGTTTCGATTGCAGGGATAACTAGGATCAGCCAATAAAACTTTTTTGTTTTGCTCTAATAAGGCGCCCATTACTAATAATAAAGCGCCTGAAGCGCCTGGCGTCACAACAATACGATTGGGAGAAACGTCAACCTTATATTGTTGTTGATACCAATCCGAAATAGCGTGTCGTAATTCAGCCAATCCTAAAGCAGGTGTGTAATGTGTTTTACCTGCTTTTAATGCCGCAATACCCGCATCAATTATTGGCTGTGGGGTTGCGAAATCAGGTTCGCCCACTTCCATATGAATAATATCTTGTCCTTGAGCTTCAAGCTGTTTTGCTTGAGCCAAGATATCCATCACATAGAATGGTGTTATATCTTTAGCGCGTTGAGAAATAGAACACTTAGGCACTGGCGTGTAATTGTCTCAAATCATCAACTGTTACATAGTCACCCGCAATATTTTCACCAGCAATAACTTGGCATGGCTCACCCGGCTCACCCAATTGATCTAATACCGTGATAGCACCAGAAAAATCTTCATTTTTAGTATAGTTATTTAAGGTTACAATTGTCGGTATATCGGCACCTAATGATGATTTCAAGCCATTGCCTGAATCTTCAAATACCAAACAATCTACTGCTGATAAACCAATCTGTTGTAAACAATAGTCAAAGATATCCGGTGCAGGTTTTTTAGCTGGAACAATATCACCCGCAGCAATGCAATCGAACCAATCTAGTGCCTCAACACCTAATGTATTTGAAACTAAAGCCGTCACATTTGCAGGCGTGGTGGTTGTCGCAATTGCAAGCCGAACGTCTTGTTCACGAAGCTCATCAAGTAAACGTACAACGCCAGGGCGTAATGCAACAGCATTATTCTCTAATAAAGCGACATAATGTTTGGTCTTATTGGCATGCAAACTAACGACCAATTCATCAATGTCGCCTTCATAATTAAAGTCGGTATTGAAGTCCGACAGAAAGAAGCGCATACGTTCCTTACCGCCCGTGACTGCTAGTAATTCACCATATAACTCTTCATCCCAATTCCAATCCAATCCTGCATCAGAAAATGCACGATTAAATGCAACACGATGTCCATCACGTTCTGTTTCTGCCAAGGTACCATCGACATCGAAAATAACTGCTTTTAATTGCTTCATAACTCACTCTTTAAGCCCAAAATAAGGTAAAATAATACCAAATTTTTTGCACCAAAGGGCTGTATCTGCTATAAATGCGCCCTTAAATTTTAGATGGTATGAGGTTTTAATCGATGGATTCAAAGCAATTTGATGCGAAGTTCACCCCTTATAAAGAAGTTAAGGGTGAAGATTACATGAATGATAATCAAACCACGCATTTCAGAACTATCTTAGATGAATGGAAGGTTGACTTAATGGAGGAAGTGGATCGCACTGTTCATCATATGCAAGATGATGCAGCTAATTTCCCGGATCCTAATGATCGAGCAACACAGGAAGAAGAATTCACCCTTGAACTTCGAACTCGTGACCGTGAACGTAAACTGATCAAAAAAATCACACAATCTCTAGAAGATCTTGATAAAGGTGACTATGGTTACTGTGAATCTTGTGGTACTAATATTGGTATTCGTCGTCTTGAAGCGCGGCCAACAGCGACGTTATGTATTGATTGTAAAACATTGGATGAAATTAGAGAAAAGAATCGCGTCTAATTAAACACTGTCTTTTGCCCAATATAATGGACATAAAAAAGCCCCGAAATATCGGGGCTTTTTTTATCTAAATGGCACACTAGCAATTATAAGTTATCACCATGCTTTGCTAAATAATCAGCAACACCCTCAGCATCCGCTTTCATGCCTTCATCACCTTTTTGCCAACCCGCCGGGCAAACCTCACCATGCTCTTCGTGAAATTGGAGTGCATCAACCAAACGCAGCATTTCATCAACTTCACGACCTAAAGGTAAGTCATTGACAACTTGGTGGCGAACAACACCTTCTTTATCAATTAAGAACGAACCTCGTAAAGCAATGCTTGCAGGGTGTTTGATACCATATTTTTTCATAATCTTATGATCAGTATCTGCAACTAATGGAAAGTCAATTTGGCCAATACCGCCTTTATTAAGATCGGTATTACGCCACGCTAAGTGCGTAAATTGAGAATCAATTGAAACACCAATAATTTGAACGCCGCGCTCTTTAAATGCTGCTACGCGATGATGGTGAGCAATAATTTCAGATGGACATACAAAGGTGAAATCTAAGGGATAAAAGAATAAAACAACATATTGCCCTTTATAGTCAGACAATGAAAAATCTTCATTGATGGTATTGTCTGGCATCACCGCTGCTGCGGTGAATTTCGGGGCTTTTTTAGTGACTAAAACGCTCATAATTGTTCCTTAATTTTGATTAATATAGTAGGAAAGTCATCACTAAAATGACTTAATGAATTACTGAGTAAAACACTCAGCCATGCTATCAATAAGTGCTCGCATTGTCGAATAAAAATCTGTTTGGCTTTAGCTCTTTATAACCATATATTTACTACGATATTGACTTGGACTACTGTTGAAAAATTGGGTGAAACGTCGACTGAAATGACTGAGATCATTGAAGCCAACATCGTAACACGCTTGGGTTATTGTTTTGCCATTTTGAAGCATTTTGGCGGCTAGTTTTAGCCGTTGTTGCTGCAGATATTCACTCGGTGAGCAGGCTAATTGTTTTTTAAACTCAATATAGAGTTTACTTCTACTCATACAAGCACAGCGACACAACTGTTCAATATCCAATGGTAAAGCAATATTATTTTCGAGATAATGAATGACAGCTGTTATGCCATTGGCATCAGGGGCTTGTCGACTAAAGCTCAATAGCACCTCTCTACCCTGTTGGCGTAATAATCGAATAATCAGTTCTGATACACCTAAATCCATCATCATTTTTTTATCTGGGTGATTATGGGTAAATAGCGATACCAATTTTTCTAATAGTTGCTGGGTGTCGGTTGTATGGTGGGTATGGATGATTTGAGGTTGATACTCCCAATCATGTTTAATTTGTTGCAAGCTGGTGAGATCCCGCATCCGTTCGGAGATCATTTCAATACGGTCTTTAGGTAATTCTATTGTTAGACATGTTGTTGGCTGCTGTTCATTTGCTTCAGGAAAATCAATTTCAACATAGCCACCGGGCGGCATCACATACGATTCATGAGGGAGAAATAGTTGACCTTGGTCATCATCTTGATAGCCTTGATGCATGATTTTTTTGCCTTTAACCATACCGCAATACATTAGCTGTGGCGCATCAAGGCCAATACGAGATGCTGCTCGATAAGTATCATAAATACTTAACTCTGAGTCAGGGCCTGAAAAAGTCAGCTTATTTTCAACTAATAACCGCCTTTTCCCCCGCCGTTTATTCAATGATAATTTATCTGTCTGCATCGCAATTATTGATGTATTCTTAATATCGTCTCTGGATTTTGTATCCGAATTGGACTATAAGTCAAGTGATTGGGAATATTAGTCAAGTAATCACTATCGATTATGACTTACCCTTAACCGTCTAAACTTAAAATTTAATACGAGAGAATTAATATGATTTATTCACAACCCGGCACTGAAGGTTCTGTTGTTTCATTTAAAGAGCGCTATGGTAACTATATAAATGGTGAATGGAAAGAACCGGTCAAAGGTGATTACTTTACTAATGTCACCCCCGTCACTGGCCAAGGGTTTTGTGAAATCCCACGTTCAACAGAAGAAGATATTAATCTCGCTCTCGATGCTGCTCATGCAGCTAAAGATGCTTGGGGTAAAACATCGGTTACTGAACGTTCTAATATTTTACTAAAAATTGCTGATCGTATTGAACAAAACCTTGAGATGTTGTCGGTTGCTGAAACATGGGATAACGGTAAGGCCGTGCGTGAAACACTTAATGCTGACGTGCCATTATGTGTCGATCACTTCCGTTATTATGCGGGCTGTATTCGAGCCCAAGAAGGCACCATGGGTGAGATTGATGAAAACACTGTTTCTTACCAATTCCATGAGCCTCTGGGTGTTGTTGGGCAGATTATTCCTTGGAATTTCCCATTATTAATGGCTGCTTGGAAATTAGCACCCGCTTTAGCAACAGGTAACTGCATCGTAATGAAACCGGCAGAACAAACACCCGTATCTATATTAAAACTAATGGAAGTCATTGGCGATTTATTGCCCGCCGGTGTGCTTAATATTGTCAATGGTTTCGGTAAAGAAGCAGGTGAAGCTTTAGCAACCAGTACTCGCATTGCCAAAATTGCCTTTACCGGTTCAACACCTGTCGGCCAGCATATATTAAAGTGTGCTGCGGATAATCTCATTCCTTCTACTGTTGAGTTAGGCGGAAAATCACCTAATATCTTCTTTGAAGATATCATGCAACAAGAGGATGACTATATAAGCAAATGTGCTGAAGGAGCTGTATTAGCATTCTTCAACCAAGGTGAAGTCTGTACCTGCCCTTCTCGTGCTCTAATTCAAGAGAGTATTTATGACGAATTTATTTCGATCGTTATTGAACGCTCTAAAAAAATCATTCGCGGTAATCCTCTTGATACCGATGTTCAAGTTGGTGCTCAAGCTTCAAAAGAACAATTTGATAAAATCCTAAGCTATGTTGATATTGGTAAAAATGAAGGTGCTGAATTATTGCTTGGTGGTGGAATTGAACAGTTAGGTTCTGAATTTGACAGTGGCTATTATATTGAACCCACTCTAATGAAGGGCACCAATAATATGCGAATCTTCCAAGAAGAAATTTTTGGGCCTGTTGTATCGGTCACTACATTTAAAGATGAGGCTGAGGCTTTGGCAATTGCTAATGATACAGAATTTGGTTTAGGTTCCGGTCTATGGACACGTGATATGAATCTTGCCTATCGCATGGGACGAGGCATTCAAGCTGGACGTGTTTGGACAAACTGTTATCATCTTTACCCAGCTCATGCAGCATTTGGTGGTTATAAAAAATCAGGTATTGGTCGTGAAACGCATAAAATGATGATGGACCATTATCAACAAACTAAAAATTTATTGGTAAGTTACAGTACTAGTCCACTTGGTTTCTTCTAAACACTGACTCATAAGCAAGCCCTCTCTTAATGTATTAAGGGAGGGTTTTTTATGCTTGAACAATTCATTTATACTCCAATTAAAGACCCAATAAATTCAAAGGTACAGCTTTATGTCTCAAGATAATATTGAATCTACTTTACATGAAGACCGTCAGTTCCCTCCTAGTGCAGCATTTCTCAAAACCTCAACTCTTACTAGCGATAGTTTAGACAATCTATATGCTGAGGCCAAAGCTGATCACCTAGGCTTCTGGGCGAATCAAGCTCGCACTGAAATTGACTGGCAAATACCTTTTACCACTACATTAGACTCTTCCAATGCCCCTTTTTACCGCTGGTTTCCTGACGGAAAATTAAATGTTTCCTATAATTGTCTTGACCGCCAGTTAGAAAATAATGCAGATAAAATAGCGATTATTTTTGAAGGTGATGCAGGTGATGTACAACATATTAGCTATCGAGAATTGCATGCTCGTGTCTGCACTTTTGCTAATGCACTTAAAGCCCGAAATATAAATAAAGGCGACCGGGTTATTATTTATATGCCAATGATCGCTGAAGCTGTTATTGCCATGCAGGCATGTGCGCGTATTGGCGCCATTCATTCAGTTGTATTTGGTGGTTTTTCTGCTTCATCATTGAAAGATCGCATTGAAGATACCCAAGCTAAAATGGTGATCACAGCTGATGGTGGCCATCGTGGTGGCAAAATCATTGAACTTAAAGCAACAACGGATAGTGCCCTAGAGCAAGGCTGTGACAGTATTGAATCGGTGATTGTCTTTAAACGCACTGGCCATGATATTACTATGCAATCTGGTCGTGATGTTTGGTGGTCAGATGCCGAACAAGGCCACTCTGCTGATTGTGAACCTGAATGGATGAATGCTACCGATCCACTGTTTTTACTTTATACCTCTGGTTCAACAGGAAAACCAAAAGGTATTCAACATTCAACGGGGGGGTATTTACTTAATGCCATCACTACCATGCGTTGGGTATTTGATATTCAAAATTCCGATGTGTTCTGGTGTACTGCTGATGTTGGCTGGATCACAGGTCATACTTATGTTGCTTATGGCCCTCTTGCTACCGGTGCTACGATTGTTATATTCGAAGGTGTACCAACCTATCCTGATGCCAGTCGTTTTTGGGATATGTGTGAACGCCATGGTGTAACAATATTTTATACTGCTCCAACGGCCATTCGTGCATTAATTAAACAAGGTGATAACTATCCTAATCGCCATGATCTTTCAAAATTACGGCTTCTCGGCACCGTTGGTGAACCCATTAACCCTGAAGCATGGATGTGGTATCACGATGTGATCGGCCAACAGCGTTGCCCAATTGTTGATACTTGGTGGCAAACCGAAACAGGCGCTCATATGATTGCGCCTATTCCTTCTGTCACCACCACTAAACCCGGATCATGTACTCGCGCTCTTCCTGGTATTGATGCAGCGGTGGTTAATGATCAAGGTGAAGAAATTATTACAGCTAACGAGGGTGGTTATCTTGTTATGCGCCAAGCTTGGCCTTCAATGATTCAAACTGTTTGGGGTGACGACCAACGTTATAAAGATACTTATTGGCCAATGTTTGGTGGCAAGTATTATCTTGCCGGTGATAGTGCTCGCCGTGATGAGGATGGCTTTTTCTGGATCATGGGCCGTATTGACGATGTATTGAATGTATCTGGCCATCGTTTAGGTACGATGGAAATAGAATCTGCCCTTGTGGCCAATCCACTTGTTGCTGAAGCTGCTGTAGTAGGCCAACCACATGAGATTAAAGGTGAAGCAGTGTTTGCCTATGTCGTGCTTAAAGGGGATAGACCACAAGGTGGTGTTGATGATGAATTAACCCAAATATTACGAGCATGGGTTGGCGAACAAATTGGTGCCATCGCTAAGCCTGATGATATTCGATATGCTGATAATTTACCGAAAACACGGTCAGGTAAGATCATGCGCCGGTTATTGCGCACTATCGCTAAAGGCGAGGAAATCACTCAAGATACATCGACATTGGAAAATGAATCTATCTTGCCGCAGCTACAGGGTAAAAGTTAAAGATCTTTTCTCTTCTCCGTTCGTCCTGAGCCTGCCGAAGGGTTATAACGGTCAATCCTTCGGCAGGCTCAGGACGAACGGCTTTATTTTTAATAAAATACTTAACTATGGCAAAAGAAATAGATTTATCAGATGATGGCCAACGTTTAGATAAATGGTTATGGGCAGCGAGGTTTTATAAAACACGTAGTCTTGCAGTAGAAGCCATTAATGGCGGGAAAGTTCACCTCAATAATAATCGTGTTAAGCCCAGCCGTACTATCAAAGCTGACGATATATTGACTATTTCCAAACCGCCATATGAACATATCATTACAGTATTGAGCTTAAATAAACAGCGTCGCCCTGCCATTGAAGCTCAACAACTTTATCTTGAAACAGAACAAAGCATTACCAAACGCGAGATTTTAAAACAACAGCTTAAAGATCAGCCCTTAGGATTTAGATATGACAAAGGTCGCCCAAATAAACGTGACCGACGACATATTATTAAATTCACCCGTAAAGAGTAATTAAATAAAAATAATTCACTTTGTTGTCAACCAAATTGATAACACTCCGTTGTACTAACTGTAGGCATTCTACAAATTAATGGAGATGACAAATGAAGACACAATTATTCTTAATCGCTACACTTATTAATTTCATTGCAATCACTACTGCTTCAGCAGATATTGGTGACAAGATTGAAGACCACTTTGATCGGAAAGGTGATCGTATTGAAGATCGACTTGATAATCGAGCAGATAAAGCGCGTGATGCTGGCAGGGATAAACTTGCAGATCGTCTTGAACGTAAAGGTGACCGTATTGATCGTCGTTTAGATCGCAAAGGTAAACGTATTGCACATCGTATTAAAAAACATAATAATCATTAAGAAATTAGCAGCAACTATAAGTGCATAGCTTATATGGCTATGCACTTCTATTTAGGGGTTTATTTGCACTATGACAGACTCGCTCAACCATTTTCTGGCCGAAAATGAAGGTCGAGCGTTTCGTATGGCACAAATGGCAACAGGTCACAGTGATGATGCTCTTGATATTGTGCAAGAAGCAATGCTGAAATTAGTGCAAAAATACAGTGATCGGGAAGCTGCAGAATGGGGACCACTATTCCACCGAATCTTACAGCGACAGATTACAGATTGGTATCGAAGTAGTAGTATTAAACAGCGGTTTTTTGGCTGGTTATCATCAAATGATGATGAATTACCCGGATCTTATTTAGAAATAATAGAAGATCCAATGACAAGAACACCTGATCAATTATTGCAAAATAATCAAGCGATAGATGTTTTACAATCTGCCTTGCAGTTATTACCAATGCGACAAAGGCAAGCATTCTTATTAAGATGTTGGCAAGGTTTAAATACAGAACAAACAGCTAGTGCAATGGCTTGTTCAACGGGTAGTGTTAAAACACACTACCATCGAGCACTAACTAATTTACGATCAAAACTGGGTGATACATGGCCATGAAACAACAAACTGACTTTGAGACTAATGTTAAACAACAGCTAGATGAAAGTGTCGGCCAATTAGATGCAGCGACCTTATCTAAATTGAATCAAGCACGACGGTTTGCTTTATCTCAAAAAACGAAAATACGCTCCCCCTACTTCACTTGGTTAACAGGATTAGCCAGTACGGCGGCTGTTGCAATGCTTGTTATTAGCATCATGCCTCATTCTCCAGAGCAAGTAATGCCGGTTTTAGCGACAGAACAGTGGGATATTTTAGCAATGGATAATAAAGAAGAATTAGATTTATATAGTGAACTGGAATTTTATCAATGGCTGGATGATATCAATGGTTGAATACCACCGGTATTTATTATTGTTTATGGGATTATCTCTTAATGTTTATGCCAACGAACGAATACCAGATGAAGACTTGCTTGAGTTTCTTGCGGATTGGGAGGCTGAAGATGGTCAATGGCTCGATCCAGAACAATTATTGCAGATGCCTGAACTCACTATTAATGAAGAGGTACAAGATGAAAATTAATATTAATAGCGTTCTGGTTCTGGTGTTATTAGCCCTTATGATAAATCCGGCTATTGCCGATCAAGGCCTTGATTGGGACCAATTGAGTTCGCAGCAACAAAAAACATTGAACAATATGCAAGGAAAATGGGGCTCCTTAACACCATACCAACAAAAGCGACTACAAAAAGGTGCCAATAGATGGCAGTCTATGTCTACCGAGCAACGACAATCAGCTAAACAAAAATTACAACGATTTAAAAATATGTCACCTGAACAACGACAAACAATTCGGGATCGTTATAAAAAGTTTCAGCAACTCTCACCTGAGCAACAACAACGCATCAAAAAACGGCGTCAATGGTTTAAAAACTTGCCAGAGGATGAACGAAAAACACTACGTCAAAAATGGCAAAACATGTCCCCTGAACAGCGCAAGGCTATGCGTTCTAAAATGAGACAGCAGCCATAATAATGCTCCAGTGTTTCTTTAATATTAGCTAAGAAGTTTATTCGACGTATGCAAAGAATGTCTAAAAAACGGCAATCCTCTGCCAAAAAACACTCCTAGAAATCGTATTAACGATAATAATCGCTTAGTCCTTCCCTCTCTAATTATCTGTGGTTCTCACGATATAGTTTATTCGCTCTAAAAACATCACCTTCATTAGATTAAATGGGCATGATTTATGCTTTCATCATTACATAGTGAATTAGAAGTCAAAAATAAGTCACTATAATTATTAAATATTATTGATTCAGGAAGAATCATCAGGAGATAGAAATGAACAATGTTGTACATTTAAACGAACCGTACAAACCAAAACTAGGAGATCACTCAGGGAACCGATACTCTCAGTTAAAAACATTTTACGATAGTGAGTATAAAATTGGCTGGTTTTTGATGAGTGGCGAACCACGCCCTTGTTTTACACCAACACTGCTAAATGATCTGACCGCATACCTTAGTAATGTAAAGGCAGAAATGGCATACAGTGGTAATAAAAAATATGATTACCTTGTCGTTGGATCGAATGTGCCAGGTATCTTTAATCTCGGCGGAGATTTAAGTTTATTTAGTTCACTTATTGAGGAAAAAAATTACGAAGGTTTATTATCTTATGCGACACAATGCATAAATATACTTTATCAAAATATGTTCCACTTCAATCTAGATCTAACGACCGTGTCATTAATTCAAGGAGATGCATTAGGTGGCGGCTTTGAAGCTGCGCTTTCAAGCAATTTAATTATTGCCGAACGCGGCGTAAAGTTGGGTCTGCCTGAAGTATTATTTAACCTATTTCCTGGTATGGGGGCTTACACTCTGCTATCCAGAAAAATTGGTCCTATTGCTGCTGAAAAAATGATTCTGTCAGGAAAGCTGTACAAAGCTGAAGAAATGTATGATATGGGAATTATCGACATTCTAGCCGAGCCTGGCGAAGGTGAACTTGCTCTATATAAATATGTAAAAAAAGCAAGGCGTGCACCAAACAGTTATAGAGCTATGTCCAAAGTGAAAGATATTAGTAACAATATTTCCTATCAAGAACTAATTGATATTGCCCAAGTATGGGCTAATGCGGCATTAAATTTATCCAGCAAAGATTTAAAAATGATGAAGCGTCTTATTAATAGACAAACGACTAAAGTAAGTTAATCATCTACTGATTGTTCTGCCTTAGATACCGCGGTATTTAAGGCAGTAACTGTCTCTTGGTAAACTTGCTCAATATCATTCGCTAACTGCATCAGTTTTTTAGTACCAATATCATAGGGTTTTTGCTGCTCACCATATAAACATATCTCTGCAAGACGGTTTGCCCCCATTTCTGTTGATGAGCCCTTCAAGGCGTGCAATGACTCTCGAAACTGCAAATAATCATGGGATATTGATTGCTTAATCCTTTCAACATGTTTCTCCCCATCCAAAATGAAACCTTTTATTAAGCGTTTTATAAATCCCGTGTCAGTATCAAGCATCATTAACTGGTGAAATACCGCCTTATCATACAAAACACCTTGTTCGTTTGATTGCTCTGGGATATTGTTGGCGGCGACATCATCTACTTCAATTACTTCAGGCTCTGTGGCCGTTGTTAGTGCAGCACGTTTGTTCTCAGTAATATCGGTCGATTTTGATAGTACGGCAATCTTTTCCAGCAACGCTAATGAATCTATCGGTTTTGTCAGAAACTCATTCACCCCCAAAGCCATACTTGCTTCCCGCGCTTCTGGTGTCGCATCTGCTGTGAACATGATAATCGGCATATCATTATTGGTATCCATGAATCGTAAGGCTTGGACAACCTCATCTCCAGAACGGTTAGGCATGTTTTTATCGACAATCAACAAGTCTATTTGCTCAATTTCCTCTGACAACACATCTAAGGCCTGTTCACCATCATCGACCAATTGAACATGGTGGCCTGCTCGCTTCAAGATCCCTTCTATCACTTGTTGATTTACTTTATTATCTTCCGCTACCAATATATTTAATGACTGCGCTCCGGTCTGACTTGCATAATGGTCGGACAGTGAAACAATATTCTCAGCGGCACTATGAATGCTTTGCGCGGCATGTATTGCATTGAAGAGTAACCGCTTGTCATCCATTGTTTCTAGAACAGAAACATAATATTGCCCTAATTCATTAGTGTATAAATATTGGGTATCTGAATTGATAAGTACTAAAGACAAATTATCTATTAATTTTTCTGTTTTAAGTCTGCTGGCATATTCAATAGGCGATAGTTCACCTAAACTTTGTTGATCAACAATAATAACTTTATAAGTGCCGCCTTGAACAAGAGCATCATTTAATAGCGTTAAACTGTGCTCAGGTGATGCCGCCGATGAAAACATCAAGCCCCAACTCGCTAACATTGGTTGAAGAGCGGCAAGGGTTTGTTCTGTTGACATCACCAGTAAATGATTACCAGAAATATCCAGTTGCGCCTGACTCACCACCGAAAATGGTAATTCGAACCAGAATGTAGAGCCTTGTCCCAATTCACTTTCCACGCCCATTTTACCGCCCATCAATTCAACTAATTCTTTTGAAATAGTGGTTCCCAGCCCAGTGCCGCCTGTTGACATGCCCACTTGGGTAAAGTCATCAAATACCTTTGATAATAGATGTGCATCAATACCGATACCGGTATCTTTCACCTCAAAACGGATGACCGCTTCATTTTTATGGTTTTCGATTAATGTGATATGTAAATTGACTGAGCCTTTTTCAGTAAACTTGATCGCATTACCAATCAAGTTTATTAATACTTGGCGAATATGTTGTTGATCCCCTTCGAGCAAAAAAGGCACATTCGGATCGATGGTACATGACACCGATAAATCCTTTGCAGTCCCGACGGGAGCTTGTATGGCAAGAACTGAGTTAACTAAAGCATGCAAATCCATTTCATTTGTTGTAATGACAATTTTACCTGCTTCAATTTTAGAGATATCAAGTACTTTTTCAATTAATCCTAAAAGTGTTCGTGCAGATTGATGCATGGTATTAGCAAGATCGCGTTGTTCGTAATTGAGTTTTGTTTCTCGTAGCAAATCCCCCATACCAATCACACCGTTCAATGGTGTCCGTAATTCATGAGACATATTGGCTAAAAAACGTGTTTTAGCCTCGTTTGCTTGTTTAGCCGAAGCAATCGCTGCATGTAATTTTTTTATTAAGAAAGAGGTATAAGCAGGTATCAATACCAATACAAATAATAAGCTGACAGAAATAGATTTGGTATGAGAAGCTTGCCAATACTCTCCCCATGTGATCGCAATCGAAAATCCGATAACACTGACTAATAGAGTTATGTATAAGTAGGATAAGCCATACCTAAACCCCATCCCCAGTATGACCCATAAATAGAGTACAAATATAAACACACTCTCAGCACCGAATAACAGCATTACAACTGACAATGAGCCCATATCTAAGATAATGGCTGAAACACGTCTTATAGGAGATGCCTTTGGATCTAAAATAAGGGCTACCGCAAGCATAATAGCGCCAAAATAATACGTTAGCGTTATTACACTTGGTAATGAACGGATGGAATGAGAGAAGGTTTCTTCAGGCGCCCAAGGAAGGCAGAAATATAAGAGTAAAAAAACGCCGATTATTAACCGGAGGCTGATTTGCTCAGGCTCAGAATCGCCGGTCTGTCTTACGCGATGCTTAAGATTTTCTAATAGAGTAACATCTTCTTTCATTTATAAAATCAATCCCTTTGACTTTGTTATTTAACTCTCGTCAGCAAAAGCTGCTTGGATCTCTGTCACTTCGTCAATTCGCTTGCAAAAGGCATCAACACAATCAGGATCTAACTGAGTGCCTGCATTTTCTTTCAAATAGGCAACTGCTTTTTCTACTGGCCAAGCTGCCTTATAGGGTCTCACTGACACCAGTGCATCGTACACATCTGCAACGGCAACAATACGGGCAATTAAGGGAATATCATCACCTGTCAAGCCATTTGGATAACCTTTACCATCAAACCGTTCATGATGATATAGCGCAATAACAGCACCCATTTGCATATATTTTGATTGACTATTAGCAAGAATTGAATAGCCAATTGAAGTATGAGTTTGCATGATTTCCCATTCATTTGCAGTGAGTTTTCCGGGCTTCAATAAAACACCATCGGGAATACCGATTTTGCCTATATCATGCATCGGTGCAGCATACTCAATATCGTCACACTGCGTTTTACTTAAACCCATTTCTTCTGCAATATACCTAGAATACTTTGACATTCTTATAACATGATTACCGGTTTCTTCATCTCTGTATTCCCCTGCTTTAGCAAGCCTTAGAAGCGTTTCATGTTCACGTAATGAAATTTGCTTGGTTGCCGCCTCAACTTGGGTCGCTAATAATTCCGCTCGATCATGGATCAATAAATGTTGCTCATGCATGGTGAGCAGATTTCGACAACTCGTTCGGCATTCAACTTGATCAATTGGCCGTGTTAAAAATGCGGTTGCACCGGCCTCCAGAGCCTCATAGCGAACTTCCTTTTCACTGACTACCGTTATCATCATGATCGGCGTATTTTGACAATTTTTTAGTTCACGAATCTTTTCGATGAATTCGACACCATTCATTTCAGGCATTCTATAGTCAGTAATGACCAGCGCGGGAGTGCTCGACTGCATCCACCTCAATGCAGCTTGAGGATTATCAAATTCAACAATAGAAATAGTCTCGGCTATCTGCTGAATGATTTTGCTTAAAATGGTTCTGCCTGTAGATTGGTCATCTACAATAACAACCTGCCATTGGTGCATACGCCCATACCCTTCGTTATAAATAATGTTTAATATCCTTATAATCGACAGTACAAGCAGGATCCTTAATAAGGAGCCATGCATACTTATTCCATATTTGACGCATGTATTTACGCGTCAAATCTATTCACACGATAGAGATGCTACTATCTATTCATACAAAATACAATCCATTTTCTTTAGAGAAATCATTAATCTACCATGTTAAAGTTAAATTATATCCTTAGCATTGATTCTATTGATGAACACCACTATTAAATCTCACTCAATGCATCCATAGCTAAAACTATCTACACCATTAAAAATAAGGAAATGTTTACCTTTTGCCCTTGCGACCATACCGATCCCAACCTGGCGTGAAATAGCCAAGCCCATTTCAGTAACCCCCGAACGCGATAGTAATAATGGCACTTGCATTTGCGCTACTTTAATGACCATTTCTGAGGTTAATCGACCGGTGGTATAGAACACTTTGCCTTCACCTGTGATACCCGCTAGCCACATCCAAGCAGAGATAACATCAACGGCATTATGTCGACCAACATCTTCGACAAAATAATCCACCTCGCCGGTCATTGAACATAGTGCACAGCCATGTACGGCACCCGCTTGTTTATACACTTTATTGTAGTCAGCAAGTCCATTTAGCACTTGATAAATGGTTTTTGCCTCAAAAGGCGGGCACTGTAGTTGTAACTCTTCCAATGATTCCATCACATTGCCAAACATCGTTCCCTGACCACAGCCACTGGTAACAGTACGTTTGGATAATAAATGGTCTATATTAGGGTTGGCATTTCGAGTTGTAACTGCTGCTGCACCTACATCCCAAGAAACTTGAATCGCAATAATATCTTCTAAGGTTTGCACTAAACCTTGATTTTTCAAATAGCCTAAGGTTAATAATTCTGGTTCAAAACCCATGGTCATCAAGGTAACGACTTCTCGTTTATCTAAATAAATAGTGAGCGGCTTTTCGCCCGTTAAAGAAATTTCACGTGCTTCGCCATGCTCGTCTACTACCGTTGTCGAATGTAGCTCTCTAATGCCTTCATCGGTCATTTTAGGTCGGTAATTAGCCACCGGTAACACTCATATGTCTGAAAATGACCGGCTGCTCTTGAAGCGTGAAATCATGTCCTTCGGGTTTGATCGCCATTGAATCAATAATCGCTTGCTTGAGTCGTTCAATATCACCCGGATAATTGCGGATAATTTCACGTAAATCGACTGAATTCTCTTGGCCTAAACACAATAACAACCGCCCTTCTGTTGTCACTCGAACGCGATTACAACTCTCACAAAAATTATGACTATGTGGCGAAATAAAACCAATCTTACTTTGAGATTCCGCCACCTGATAATACCGAGATGGGCCGCCAGTATTGGCTGTGCAAGGCTGAAGGTTAAACTGTGTTTGCAACTGTGCCAATACTTCATCACTCGAACAAAAGCTTTCATGTCGTTGATGACTCACGTGGCCTAATGGCATTTCTTCGATATAAGAAATATCCAGGTCATGGTCAATCGCAAACTGCGCTAAATTGACAATCTCACCTTCATTTCGTCCTTTCATGATCACCGCATTAAGCTTAATGCGTTTAAAACCAGCATCTTGAGCTGCGGCAATGCCTGATAAAACAGTCTTTAAATCGCCAGTCCGTGTTAATGCTAAGAACCGTTCTGGCTCTAATGAATCCAAACTAATATTCACCCTATCGACGCCTGCGGCCACCATTTTTTTAGCGTATTTAGTTAACTGTGAACCATTTGTTGTTACCGTTAACTCGCGTAATCCAGTTAACTCTTTTAGTTTGCCGACTTGCTCAAACAACCAGTCAACATCACGCCTTATTAAGGGTTCGCCACCAGTGATTCGTACCTTTTCTACACCTAATTCACAAAAAGCACGCAATAAGAAAACAATTTCTTCTAAACTTAATAACTGCTGCCGTGGCATGAATATCATTTCTTCATCCATGCAATACACACAGCGAAAATCACAACGGTCGGTGATTGACATCCGCACGTATGTCACCCTTCTGCCGAAGCGATCAATTAATTGTGTTTTCAGTTGTTTATCTGCCATAAGCTAGATCGTACCGCGTCAATTCAAAAGTGCAAGCAAAATAAAGTTAGTCATTTTAAATCTCTGGTTGTTTTGTCACTCTAATCCTAGTACTATTCTGCGTCTTGGAGAGTTGACAGAGCGGCCGAATGTACTGGTCTTGAAAACCAGCGTAGGTTTATCCCTACCCAGGGTTCGAATCCCTGACTCTCCGCCAGATCTTGTTATAAAACAGTAACTTAGATAGAGGCCAATCTAATTACCCAACAAAAAGCCCATCATCGTAACAAGTGATAGGCTTTTTTTGCATCTACGGTACTGAAATAGTGAATTGCGGAAAGGTTTTATGCAAACTTATGAACTAAATGCGTGCAATAACGTCTATTATTACAAGCGAACCCACTGGATACATTTATGTAAATTTATGCTACAGTTCCAATTGTAACAACCGATAATAACTATAACTAATTGATTTAAAACGGCATAGGCCGTTAAATTTTACCGCAAAGAGGGGTTTAAAATGACATATCCATACAGATACCCTTTATCCATGCTCCTTGCTAAACGTGGTGTTACTTTAAGTATAAGAATAGACGTTCTTAAAGATGAGCAGGCAAACGTTTACGTTGCCACAAGCAAAGATATTTCAGGATTGGTAATTGAATCTGAGTCTTTTTCTCAGTTAAGAGAGGAAGTGTCAGAGGCTATCCCTGCCCTACTTTCTTTAGAGAATAACTCAAACCACAACCACGCATCAGCCGATATACTTTATATGGATCATATTGCTATTGCATGAATGGGTTTGAAAAGGATGTCAAAAAGATATTAACTGATCATGGATGGTCTTTTTTTAGACAAGCAAAAGGTTCTCATGAGTATTGGGGCAAGAACGGAAATAAGCCGATAACCGTGCCTCATAATTGCAAATCAAGACACACCGCTAACGCCATAATGAAATCGGCGAAAATCAACCATAA
>JBJPGB010000015.1:0-26784 GCA_048595405.1 Methylophagaceae bacterium | reverse complement strand
TAAAGTGCGGTATCTGCTTGCGATAATAGTTGGTCAATATCATGGAAATTGTCAGGGGTATAAATGCTAATTCCTATGCTGGCGGTGAATGTAATAGTTTTCCCTGCGCTTGTAATAAGCGTTTTACGAATTCCATTGTGTAGGCGTTGGCTAAATTGTTGAGCTTGTTCAAGAGTCGTTTCAGGAAGAAGCAATGCAAATTCTTCACCACCAAAACGTGCTTTGAGATCGCTTTTTCTCGCTATTCTTTGAACTATTTTCCCAAATGAAATGATAACTTGATCACCAGCGGCATGCCCATATTTATCATTGATATGTTTAAAATCATCAAGATCGATCATTAGTATGGCGCAGTGATATTTTTGTCGCTTCGCTAAAGTAAGAGATTGTTCGACTTGTGTTAACCATGTTTGACGCATTAGTAGGCCACTTAAAAAATCAGTCGTTGCCAAATCTCGCATTTCAACTTCAAGCAAATGAATTTTTAGGAACTGCTGGACTAAAATTGATGAAATAATGGGCGCGACAATGAGTGGCACAATGGTCGCGATAATATAGCTTGGCACAGTAATTTCGGGTGGTGAGTGAAATATCCATAATGTCAGAGCGGTGACTATTAGAGAGGTGATAATGGAGATGGCAGTGATTAGAAGCACGGCTTTTAGCGCTCCTAGCGATATTAAAAAATTTCTCATAATAGTAGTCGTCTTTTCACGTTTTCAGTTGTTTGTTGTGCAATCTTAGCCCTTGTCTCTGGACGTAGTTCAGATAAAGCATCAAGTATACGTGGAATATTTTCGGGCGTATTACGTTGATTGTCCATATTCGCTAGGGGCATATCGGGTGCATCGGTTTCTAATGCCAGAGATGAAAGTGGGAGCTGACTGAATAATTGGCGTAGTCGGGTGGCTTTTTGATGGGTAATGACCCCGCCTACACCGAGTAAAAATCCTAATTTAATATATTGTTGAGCATGCTGTTCACTACCGTTAAAGGCATGGACAATACCGCCTATTACTGTATGTTGTTTTAATAGTTGAATCGTTTGATCATGTGCTTTTCTAACGTGGAGGATGACAGGTAAATCATTCTCTTTAGCAATGAGTAATTGCTTGGAAAATAATTCTATTTGGGCTTTTTTATCATGCTCATCCAAATAAAAATCTAAACCAATTTCACCTATTGCAATAGGGTTATGAGATTTAATGAGTTGGTTTAGTTGAATTGAATGTTCAGGACGATGTTGTTCCATAAACATGGGGTGCAAACCTAAAGCGGGATACAATATTGTGGATTGCTGACAGATATTGATTAATTTTTGCCAACTACTGGCTATTACGCCGGGAACAATAATTTGCTGAATGCCAAGCCCTTGGCAATGGCTTAATACCTTATCTCTGTCATCATCAAAATCTTTAAAATCAAGATGGCAATGGCTATCGATAAGTTGCATTACTAATATGTTTTTTTTGTAAAATGAATTTTGCTGTTATTGCACATGGCTTAAACCTTCGCCTCTTGGATCACTAGCGGCATCAAAATTATGTGATATTTTATCCTGAATAATAATTTGCATATTGCCATATTGACGTTCAAGTGGTTTTATTTCGTGCCCACGTTGTTTTAGACTTTCTAATTCATTTTTATCGAAACCGGTCGATTCAATTTGAATTTCATTGGGCAAATATTGATGGTGGAACCTTGGACTGGAGACGATATCATGAGCATTTTTGCCATCAACAAAATCTAAAATACCTAATAGCACCATAGTGATAATTCGACTGCCTCCTGGTGTCCCAATCACCATTAAACGATCATCGTTTTCTACAAATGTTGGCGACATACTTGATAAAGGGCGTTTATTGGCTGCAATCGCATTAGCTTCGTTACCGGTTAAACCATAAACATTGGCGGCGTTAGGTGATGCTGAAAAATCATCCATTTCATCATTGAGTAATACGCCGGTGCCGGAAGCTATAAAGCCTGAACCAAACGGATAATTAATGCTAAGTGTGGCAGCAACGCGATTACCATCACGATCGACAATAGAAAAATGAGTGGTATCTTCCCCTTTATTAGTATCAGCATAAAGCAGATCTTTATTCTGGCTTGCATGGCATAGATCAATATCAGTTGTTAGTTGTTGAGCATATTGTTTTGATACTAATTTCTGAGTAGGGATGGAGATGAAATCAGCATCGCCGAGATAGCGACTTCGATCAAAATAGGCACGGCGCATTATTTCAACAATTAAGTGCTTT
The DNA here is from genome assembly GCA_048595405.1 of Methylophagaceae bacterium. Classification (GTDB taxonomy): domain Bacteria; phylum Pseudomonadota; class Gammaproteobacteria; order Nitrosococcales; family Methylophagaceae. Next base: position 24,523 of record JBJPGB010000015.1, on the reverse strand, counting down.
TTATCACTGGGCGTTATATTTGATAAAGAGAAATTTTCAAGTTGATTCAGCATAGATATTAATACTATCCCACCAGAGGAGGGCGGGGCGGCAGAAGTGATTTTGTAACCTTGGTATGTTCCAGTGATGGGCTGGCGTTCTTTAACGCGATAATTTTTTAAGTCTTGCAATGTCCATATGCCTCCTGCTTGTTGGACACCAGTGACTAATTTTTGAGCAATATCACCTTGATAAAACCCTGCCCGGCCCTGTTGAGCGAGCTGTTCTAGAGTATGGGCAAGATCTGTTTGAATGACGAGAGTATTGACTTCAGGAATAGATCCATTTGTTAGGAATATCGCTTGAGACTCTGGAGATGCTTTGAGCGTTTCTAGTCGAAATTGAACTAGTTTTTGATAATGTTTGGAAATGGGAAACCCCTGCTTAGCATAGCGAATTGCTGGGGCTAATGTTTGTGCCAGTGTTAATTTTCCATAATTCTGACTTAAGTGAGCAAGTGCAGCCGGGACTCCGGGTATCGCTGCAGCCAGAGGACCATTAAGGGACAATGCTTTGTCAACTTTGCCATTACTATCAAGATACATATCTTTGTGAGCTGTTGCTGGTGCAGTTTCACGGCCATCGATCATGACATTAAACTGGTCATTTGCTCGATGTAATAACCAGAAACCACCACCACCTAAACCTGAACCGGCGGGTTCAACAACAGCGAGTGCTGCGCTCACAGCGATAGCGGCATCAAAAGCGTTTCCACCTTGATTTAAGATTTCAAAACCAGCTTGTGTTGCTAGTGGATGAGCGCTAGCTATAGCAGATTGATGAACACTCTTATTAGCTGATATCTGAGCACTAAATAACAAGAGTAGAATAGTTAAAGAGTAAATACGACGCATCATGATAGGTATTATCGATGTTGTTTTCTGAGTGATGTTTGTCGCTGATTTTCACGATGCTGTTGCTTTTTAGATCGATGTAAAGCGATCGTTTTTGCGGTATCGGCACCAATATGAGTCTCGCCACGTTGTCGGGCTAATTCCATTTGTTTTTCTCTTTCTGCATAACGGGATTTTTGCTCAATAGTTGTTTTATCAAAGCAATGAGGGCAACTCACACCATGTTGATAGTACTTACTGAGTTTATCTTGTTGTGTAATAGGCATACGGCAGGCATTACACTGGTCGTAGTGGCCTTTTTCTAATTGGTGATTAACAGTCACACGCTCATCAAATACAAAACATTCACCTTGCCAAAGCGTGTCTTGTTCATCTACTTGTTCAAGGTATTTAAGGATGCCACCTTCAAGGTGATAAACCTCTTCAAAACCTTGCTCCTTCATATAAGCAGTCGATTTTTCACAACGAATACCACCAGTGCAAAACATGGCGATTTTTTTATGCTTTTTAGGATCAAAATGCTGTTTTACATAATCAGGAAATTCGCGAAAACTATCAGTAACGGGGTTGATAGCATTTTTGAAAGTGCCGACTTGAACTTCGTAATCATTGCGAGTATCGACTAGTAAAACGTCAGGATCACTGATTAAAGCATTCCAATCTTTAGGTTTAATATAGGTGCCAACAATATGTTTGGGGTCGATACCTTCAATGCCCATGGTGACAATTTCTTTTTTCAGCTTGACCCGAGACCGTAAGAAAGGCATTTCATCGATAAAGGACTCTTTGTAACTTATTTCAGATAATCGTGGATCGTCAGTTAAAAATGCTAACAAGGTATCAATATCTTGTCGGGAGCCAGCAACCGTACCGTTAATACCCTCTTTAGCCAGTAATAATGTACCTCGAATATTTTTATCGAGCATTAGTTTAAGGATGGGGGCTTTGAGCTGTTGATAATTATCTAGTGTGACAAATTTATACATTGCACATACAACAATTTGGGGCATTAGTAATATTTCCTTAGAATTAGTATGTCTATTTTACGTTTATTTTTTAGCCTTGTGGTGATACATGTCTATATCTTTTAATTAAAGAAGGGACGTAATAACAATATGGCGTTAGAATAGTCACAGTATTATGATTGGAGTAGTATTTTCTAGTGCACTTGTGAGGTCACTATGGTTAATACAAATGAAGATGATAAATCCTGGCATCAAGATCATGCAGCATGGGTAAAAGAAGTCGAGCAATGGCAACATGAATCAAATCGATTGGTTGCTTTGTTATATCAATTAGAGCGTGCTTTGCCAGAACATACAGGAATGTTGGCAAAACATGTTTCATTAATTGATCAGCATGAGAAATTGATTAATAGCCATGGCTGTAGTATTGCCGGTGACTGTCATTTACATCCGTGCTCCGAGCTTAAATCACAACAACAACAAACTGAGTGTTATCAGAATTTGTCCCATCTTCATGATGAAGCAAGACAAGAACACGTGACATTAAAGAAAATGTATTCGGAAGAAATGGAAAAATTTAAGTCCTTACTTAGAAAACTACTGGAGCAATGTTAGTTTTTACTTAGATTTAGCTAGCCCCAGTGACGTACTCGGCCGGTATCAATATGGATAAAATCAGATGTTGGGTAGTAGCCAACACCGCCGATATGTAAATTAAGCGAGGCTTTACGCAGTTCAGCTAGTTGGCGGCCAGGTAAACGGATATCAATAGCCTTACCTTGCATGTGTAAACTTTTTTTGGCAACACCATTACTTTGTTTATTGAGTTTGGTATTCGTTTTTGGCGAACGATAGCCAGAGATAACATGAAATGGCTGTCGACCATTCATTTTGTGATGCAGGATATTCAACATATCAATTAAATCGTTATCCATGTGATAGACATCACCAGTACGGTGGTCACGTAAAATACGGTTAATGGCATCCAATTCACTGGTTTGATATTGTCCTTCAGCCCAATATGTTGCATTCAGGCTTTCACCGGTATGCAAATTGAGTAAGGATAGTTTACGTTCAGGTTGTGTTAGTAGGCTTGCAAAGGCATTTGGCATGGCGATACTAGTAGATATGCCTAGACCAACTTGTAGGAAACGACGTCTTGATACAGCGGTATCAGCGGCTGGATTTTTCTGCGAATCGTGTTTAAACGTCATTAAGCCACCTTAAATGATAAACCGTGCGGTATAACCTACGAATTATAAACAAATTTTACTGTTTATTACAAGAGCTCAGCTAGTTGTTGATCTCTTTGGTATACATCTGGTGAAAATCTTACGTTATTATCGTCTAGCCAAACAGTGAAATAAGTCGCATAAATTGATAATGGCTTGGGTAGTTTTTGTCCTCGGTTTTTATTGCTGGTAATTATATCGAGCACAGATTGTTGGGAATTATTTTCTGCCAAGCTAAAATGGGCTAAGGCGATGGGATCTTCAACTCTGATACAGCCTGAACTAATTGAACGGTTTACTTCGGTGAATAATTCCGGATGTGAGGTGTCATGCAGATAAATGCTCCATTGGTTTGGGAACATAAACTTTATTCTTCCTAATGCATTTTGCTCTCCGGGATCTTGGCGAAGAACATAGGGAAAATTTTTCTGAGGGACGGATAGCCAATCAATATCGTAAGGATCATGTTCTATTTTTTGACCATGCTCAATAGTGAAAACGCGAATATCTTTTAGATAAAAATAATTTGGATTTTGCTGTTGTTTCGGTAATAGATCCAAGCGGGCCAATTTGTAAGGTACATTCCAGTAAGGGTTGTAGACTAATCGATTCATTTTGCTAACAAAACTTGGTGTAGGCCTGTTTTTACGTCCCACTATTACTCGCATGTCCAGTTTTGAATTTCCATTCTCAAAACCATGTAAGGTGTAATTTGCTAAATTGACCATCAAATAACGCTGTCCTAAATCAGCAGGCATCCAGCGATGACGTTCCAAGGTGATTTTAATTTGCTGCAATCGTTCACTGGCAGAGATATTCATGGCATGGCGAGTTTCAGAGCCAAAAATACCATCGACTTTTAAACTATATTTTTGTTGAAAACGCCGCACAGCTTGTTCCATCAAGGGATCAAAATGAGAAGACTTAACATGATGAGTAGCAGCAAGATACTTGTCCTCAAAGGCCAATCGGGCTTGAATCGCCGCGATATTTTGATGGGTATCGTTAGGGCGTAATAACGGTGTTTCCGGTATTTCTGGCCAGCCTCCACGATCAACATAACGCTGATATCGTGCTATCGCCTCCATTAATTTTAGGTATTCAATTGAGTTGGGAGTTAGAGAATTTAATTCTGTTTTTAAGTGTTTGGACAATAAAGCTTGCTGTAGAAATTCCTTAGCATTGAATGTTTTTTGGGGGATAAACCATTGTGGATCAGCAGCAGTGGCTTCAAGTCGCCCGACTGAAATATCATGAATGAGTTTTAATAGGCCGTCAGTTAATAAAAGATCGAATAATTGTGCGGTGGAATTATTAAGGCTAGGCTGAAGTTGTTGTAGCGTCGAAAGATGGTAGTCGTCGGGTTGCAGGCCATGGTTTGTTGAGGCGGTAATAAAATCGAGAGCATCATGTGCATGATTATTAAGTTGCCGTTGTTTTAACCATGGTGAGGATTTATGGTTGCCGATGAATTTAGTAAGTGACTCAATATCAAGATTGTATTGTTGAGAATGCGCAATCCATGGCTGTTCCATTGCTTGTGCGGGAATGCACACACTGGAAATTATACAAATAATAAGATTAAGTTTATTCATCCTGAAAACTATGTGTGTGAGGTGTTTCGCATATAGTCACACTTTGCTTATTGTTCGGTCAAGCTAAGTTTGTTCTAGATCTAATTAATAACCATATAAAGAAAGGCCCACCGAGTAGGGCTGTAATAACGCCTACGGGAATTTCGGCGGGTGCAATTACAAGTCTTGCTAGGGTGTCACAAACAATCAGAAAACTGCCACCGAAGAATAATGATGCTGGTGCAAGCCAACGATGGTCAGTGCCAATAAGTAATCGACAAATATGTGGCACCATCATGCCAATAAATCCAATAGGGCCACACAGAGCAACGATTGCGCCGACACACAGTGATGTCACAAAAAACAATATATAGCGTATTTTTTGAATAGAGACGCCTCGGCTCAAGGCAATATCATCACCGGCCATTAATAGATTTAGTTCGCGACTTAACCATAAGATGATGACAATACAGAATGTGACAAAAGGCAATAATTGCAAAATATCAGAATAACCAACAATGCTTAAATCACCCATTAACCAGCGTAAAATTCGAAATGAATCGGTTACATTACTTAGATATTGAGTAAATAGAATAAGGCTTGAGAAAAAGAAACTCATCGCCACACCGGTTAGCAATAATGTTTCAGGAGAAAACCGGCTATTAGAATGACTGATGTTGTAGACTAAGGTAATGGCAATTAATGCTCCTAAAAATGCAGCTAAAGCGGTACCATCAATACCCATAAGTGTGAGACTTAATCCCAGATAAACATAGAGTGCTGCACCAAGTGATGCGCCACTGGCAACACCAAGTGTAAAGGGTGTGGCGAGCGGGTTATGGAACATGGCTTGGAAAACCATGCCACATAATGCTAATCCTGCCCCCGCGATAAAGGCAAATAGTACTCTGGGTATGCGGATTTGAGACAAAATATGCTGTTGAATATCTGCACTTGTTGATGGTATTAAACCGATATAAGGACTGACTAGCAAAATCATGATAGTCATTAGGGTGATCGCTATTAATATTGTACTCGGCTTCATGATGGCTCACTCGGCAAGGCCACTTTGGCGCCAGTTTGTGGATGGGTGGTGAATACAAATTGTTGGTCATACAGAGCTTCTAAATGAGATGACTGTAATAGTTGTGATGATGCGCCATACCAGAGTGTTTTTCCGTGTTTGAGAGCTAGAATATGTTTGCTATGGTGTGCGGCATGATTCAGATCATGACTGACCTCAATAATGCTTATATTATGTTGCTGATTAAGCTTGCAAATAAGTTGATGTACTTCAACTTGATGATGTGGATCCAAAAAACTGGTCGGTTCATCTAGTAGCAGTAAAGGTGTTTGTTGACACAATGCCGCAGCAATCATCACGCGTTGTAATTCGCCACCACTTAATGTCGGCATTTGGCGATTTAAGAAAGCGTGTGTATTGGTGATATCAATAGCATGTTCCATAGCGTGTTGATCAGATTCTAGCCAATCAGAGAAAGCTGTCTGGTAGGCATAACGGCCCATTTTGATGAAGTCGATAACAGTAAATTGTAATAAATGGCCATGTGCTTGGGGAACATAACTTATCTGGCGAGCGAGTTGTTTTTGATTTAACGTCGATAAAGAGTGTTGATTGAGGGTTATATCGCCGGTTGTCGTTTGAATAATGCCCATTAAGATCTTTAGCAATGTGCTTTTACCAGCCCCATTGGGCCCTAATACACAAAGGTAATCAGCTTGTTGAAGTTGGAAGCTAATGTCGGCTAATAACACCTGTTTATCAGCCTTTACAGATAAGCCTTGAACATCCAGAAGCAAGGTCATGGTGTCAAGCTATCCCAATCTAATTCTGGGTGAATTAATCGGGCAAATTGTTCGAGCAGTAAAAAAACTCGAGGCCCGGGAGTGGTGGCGTAATCTTGTTCAATAATATGAATACGGTTGTATTGAACAGCATCAATATATTTAAGAGCATGCCACTGCTTAAGCACTTGATTAAGATTGGCATGGTGGTCATTAGCTTCGGGGAAAATATCAATAATAACTTGAGGGTTTAATTGTAAAATGCCTTCAATTGATAATGAAGGGACATTGATTTGTGAATCTTGGTAGGCATTGTTACCGCCTGCCAGTGTAATGAGATCATTATAAAAATCATTTTGGCCGGCAATGAAAACATTTTTCATATGTTCGCTGCCAATACTGTGGCCCATCGTAATCATTACGCGGGGACGTGTCAGTCCTGACACTTGTTGCTCTATCCACATTATTTTTTGGTTAATAGTTGTTAATAGTTGCTGCGATTGTTGTTGATGTTGGGTACGCTGGCCAATGCTATCAATAGTCTGTTTAATATCGGCTAATGTTGTGGTGTAGACTGATAATACGGGAATATTAAGCTGTTGTAGCTGGTCAATAGTTTGTTGCTGATTAGCTAATAAAATAACTAAATCAGGCTGAAGAGCAACAATGGCTTCTAGATTGGGATTAATAAAGCCACCGACTTTGGGTAGGTTTAGCACTTGGGAGGGGAAATCACAATAATCAGTCACAGCAATTACTTTGTTGCCTAAGCCCAAAGCAAATATTGTTTCAGTGATGCTCGGTGCCAGGCTAATTATTTTTTGTGGTGCAGAGCGTTGTATTTCATTATTAGTTGGCTGAAATTTGATTCCAAGCACAGCTACGATAAAAATAACGACAAATAAAATCAGCGGCCAAAATCGGCGCATTGGTTTGAACCTTTAATAAAAACTGTCATTATACCCAAACAACCCAGAAATATATGATTCAGCAAGATAGTAGACGATGAGAAATAAATGAAACAGTTGCAAGATATTTTTGATAATGCCCAACAACTCTATTCGATGGCAGAGATTGATGCTGCACTTGAACGTTTAGCGATTGCTCTTACGCAGGAATATGCTGATGTTAATCCTTTATTTCTCTGTGTAATGAATGGTTCAGTGATGACAACAGGCCATTTGTTGCCTAAGCTTAAGTTCCCGTTAGAATTAGACTATATCCATGTTAGCCGTTATGGTGATAAAACAATTGGTGGTAAGTTAAATTGGCTACACAAACCAGTCACAGATCTAAACGATCGCACTATTATTTTGATTGAAGATATTTTTGATGAAGGGGTGACGGTTCAGGCATTAAGAGATTACTGTAAACAGGCTCAAGCTCGCTTAGTGAGTTGTGTTGCACTGGTGGATAAATTACATGATAACAAGCTGGGTAAGTTGCCTGAGTTTATTGGATTAACAGTGCCAAATCGTTATGTCTTTGGCTTTGGTATGGATTATCAGGGCTATTGGCGCAATGCACCAGGGATTTATGCTGTTAATGAAGGGGATCAATGAGCATTCTAGCAATAATTGGCGGCACCGGCCTGACTACTCTTGAGGGGTTGAAGATTATAGAAAAACGATCGGTGACTACGCCTTTTGGTCAGCCCTCTAGTGACTTATTGATAGGAGAATTTCAGGGTAACTCCGTTATTTTTTTACCTCGTCATGGTGCAAAACATACTATCCCGCCACATAAGATAAATTATCGGGCTAATATTTGGGCATTACATGCTCAGGGCGTAAAGCAAATAGTGGCTATTGCCGCGGTAGGTGCGATAAAAAGCGATTTTATCCCCGGCAGTTTGGCCGTGCCTGATCAAATTATTGATTACACATATGGTCGTGAGCAGAGCTTTTTTAGTGAAGACTTTACTGCCGATAAACATATTGATTTTAGCTATCCCTATGATCAGGAGCTTCGCCAGAAAATACTCCAGGCAGCTGATAATAAAGGTATTGCGATTATGGATGGTGGCAGCTATGGCGCAACACAGGGCCCACGATTAGAAACGGCGGCTGAGATCAAACGTTTACAACAAGATGGTTGTGACATGGTCGGCATGACAGGTATGCCAGAAGCCTGCTTGGCACGTGAACTTGAGATCGGTTACGCCACCTGTGCAGTAATGGCCAATTGGGCGGCAGGTTTAAGTGATCGGGAGATCACGATGGCAGAAATTGAACATACTGTTGATCAAAGCATGGAGCAGGTCAAACAATTGCTATCTGAACTTATTCGTTCACTGTAGGAGTCGCTTCGGTAGGTAGTGAAAAAGTTTCTAATGGTTCAATATCAGTTTGCACGGCTGCAGGCGTTTTAATAGGTGTTAGTTGCAATAGTGCACCTAGTTTAGGGTGATCAAAGAAATACAGTTTTTTACTACGAATGCGACGTGATTCTTTTAAATTGGGATTTTGCGGGGCATTAATATCAATGCCATTGGGTGAGGCATCGGACCAACTATCAACATCGCTACTATTTTGTTTTAACCATAAATCTAGTGCAGCATGTAAATAGGTTGATTTGTACAGTCGAATAGTACCTTCAATCAGATTATTTGCAGAACGTATCTTAACGGATTTAGCACTGTTTTTGCGCATGATAGGTTGCTGCCAGGCATTGTGGTAATGGACTCGATAACGTGCTGAATGATTTAAGCGACTCGCGGTGTTTAACAATGTTTCAGTGGCAGCAGGTTGAATAAGCGATGTTGCCATACCCGGGGAAAGTGACGCTTTACCCACTGATGTCATTTGAGGCCATTGTTCATCGGTAATAGTGTTAAGTTGCTCGAAAACAATCAATTCGACGTGATACCACTGAGCAGCATGTGCTTGGACACTCAGTATCAATAGAGATAGAGCGATGACGAATTGTGTTAGATAATGTGATTTCATAGTCAAAAGGATAAATATGGGTAGCGCTATTGTCTAACTTCAATAGCAAAATGTCCAAGTTTTATATTGGAGCAACATTTTTACTGGTATTATCAACATGTAGTTTAATTTCGATTTTTAGGAGAAATATAATGGAAGGTTTTTCTGCGTTTGTGCTGTTTTTTTTAGCACTTGCCGTTGTTATTGTACTGATGGGCGTGAAATCGGTGCAGCAAGGGCGTGAGTTTACGGTGGAACGTTTTGGTCGTTATACCAAAACATTACGACCAGGTTTGAATTTGATTGTGCCAGTAATGGATAGTATCGGTGCCAAAATAAATATGATGGAGCAAGTGCTTGATGTGCAATCGCAAGAGATTATCACTAAAGATAATGCGATGGTACGTGTTGATGGCGTAGTGTTTTTTCAAATAGTGGATGCTGCAAAAGCAGCCTATGAAGTAAACAATTTGGATCATGCGATTTTGAATTTGACCCAAACCAATATTCGTACCGTGATGGGGTCGATGGACTTAGATGAATTGTTATCGAAACGTGATGAAATTAATGCCCGATTATTAGGTGTTGTTGATGATGCCACAACACCATGGGGTGTTAAAGTGACACGTATTGAAATTAAAGATATTGCACCGCCTGCTGATTTAGTTGAAGCGATGGGGCGTCAAATGAAAGCTGAGCGTGAAAAACGGGCGAATATCTTAGAAGCTGAAGGTTTGCGTCAATCAGAAATCTTAAAAGCTGAAGGTGAGAAACAAGCGGTGATGTTGGATGCTGAAGGCCGGCGAGAGGCAGCTTTTCGTGATGCGGAAGCACGAGAACGATTAGCTGAAGCTGAAGCAAAAGCAACAGCGGTAGTATCTGATGCAATAGCTCAAGGTGACATCCAGGCGATTAACTACTTTGTTGCTCAGAAATATATTGAATCATTGAAAGATGTTGCTTCAGCAGAGAATAGTAAAGTTGTCTTTATGCCTCTTGAAGCTAGTAGTGTTATTGGTTCATTAGGGGGTATTGCTGAGTTAGCTAAAAATACCTTTAATAAAGGATAGTTTTTATGGAATTTGTTATAACTGATTTTTGGCAGTGGTGGATTATTGCCGTAGTGCTGGTCATTCTTGAAATATTGGCGCCGACATTTTTTGCACTTTGGATGGCTATTGCTGCTTTTTTGACTGGAGTTGCATTGTTTTTAGTCCCTGATATGCAGTGGGAATATCAGGTGTTTCTATTTGCGATTCTTTCGGTCATTAGCATTGTGGCATGGCGCTATTATTATAAGAAAAATCCAATTGCCACCGATGAACCGTTACTGAATCGTCGTGGTGAACAATATGTGGGTAGAGTTATCACCCTGAAAGAACCTATTGTGGATGGGCAAGGCAAGGTTAAAGTAGATGATTCAACATGGAAGATTGAAGGTGAAGACTGTGTTGAAGGCACTAAGGTGAAAATTATCAGTTTGAATAATGTGGTATTCCAGGTTGAAATAATCAACTAATACTTTATGGCTGGTTTTTTTAATACTGATCTGAGTCAGCAGCAGTTTTTAGAACAGTATTGGCAGAAAAAACCATTATTGATTCGGCAGGCTTTCCCTGATTTTAAGTCACCCATCAGCCCAGATGATCTTGCCGGTTTAGCGTGTGAACCTGAAATTGAATCACGATTAATCGAACAAGATGGCCCAACGGGTTCATGGCAAGTCACTCATGGGCCACTGTCAGAAGATGACTTTTCTCGATTAGCGGAAACACATTGGACATTATTAGTTCAAGATGTTGATAAGCACTTGCCCGATCTACAATATTTACTGGATCCTTTTCATTTTATTCCTGATTGGCGCCGTGATGATTTGATGATTAGTTATGCGCCTGAATTTGGCACAGTAGGGCCACATACTGATGGGTATGATGTGTTTTTATTGCAAGGAATGGGTAGTCGACAATGGCAAATAGCAGATGAGCCTATTTATGAAGCCAAGTTAGTAGAGGGCTTAGACTTGCAGATATTAGCTGAATTTTCACCTGATCAAACATGGACCTTACAAGCGGGTGACATATTGTATTTACCTCCCCATTTTGCTCATCATGGTGTTGCTTTAGATGATTGCATGACATTTTCAATTGGTTTTAGATCGCCGACACAAATAGATTTGCTAGATGGTTTTGTTAATACACTATTGGAACAACAATTAGGCAAAGTTCATTATGGTGATCCTGATTTATTATTAAATCAATATAGTGCGGAGATTGATGCTCAAGCTGTGGCAAGGCTAAAGAAAATGTTACATCAAGCGATTGATGATGCAGAACCTGCGTTGGCAACCACGCTCGGGAAAGTGGTCACAGAGACTAAACCCAGTTTAGCTGAACTTGCTGCAGAATCGGTTACTGATTCTGTGACAATTGATGATCTATCTATCCAATTTAAACAAGGTAATGTATTACAACGAAACTTATATTGTCGTTTTGCATGGACAGTAAACGAGGCAGGAGGCCAGCTTTTTATGGCTGGTGAAGTTTATTCCGTTGACATAAATGCGGTTGCTAATTTAGCAATATTAACCGAGAAAACAATATTAACCAGTGATGATTGGTCACAGCTTATGCAAGATATTCAATCGGCAAACTTATTGTGTCAGCTTATTTCTGAAGGTGGTTGGTATTGGCAAACTCATTAGGGCTTGTTTATTTTCTGCGAGTACGGACAAACACTGTTTTATGACATTTTGGACAAGGCGGAATTCGACTGGTCTTTTTGAAATGTAGGAGGCTATCGCACTCTTGACAAGCAAGGGTGCCGATACTGGTTATTTCCCCAGTATGATATTCCTGAGCACGCTTTGCCTGAGCTGCAAGTTGCGCAAGTTCTACCCGTGTTTTATCGACAATCTTTGAAAACATATCAAGTACACGATCTTCAATCAGTTCTAAATCGAAATTCAACCATGTTGAGAATTGTTTGCCACTACGTTCAAGATAATCAGCTGCATCGTGAAGATCTCGTTGTAAATAATGACCTAATTTCTCAGCTTCTTCTTTAGTGAGCTCTTTTAATTCAATGGCTTGTTGTTTGGCATTTTCAATATTTTTTTGCAAGGCAGGTAACGCTTGTTGCTCAGCTGAATCAAGTAGTAGTTCGACGCGATGCATCATTTTATCGTAGGCAGCAATGAGTTTTTGTTCCAAGTTTTCTGAATTCATGATGATTACTCCTTTATACCTAAGGGTGTTTAAGGTAAGTTAGCACATAATTATTGGCTGGAGAAAACAATGTTATCGCCTCGTAGTTCATTTTTATTAGGTTTCTTATTTTGTGCCTTGATGTTAGGGACTGCTGGATACTTCCAGTTAGTGGATCATCTTGAGCCATGTCCATTATGTATTTTGCAACGCATTGTTACTTTGTTGGTTGCGGTGGTACTGCTAGTGGCTGTGATACATAACCCGCAAGGTCTTGGGATCCGTCTTTATGGGTTATTAGCGGGACTGGTGGCAGTGGTTGGCTCAGTTATTTCTGCTCGACATGTGTGGTTACAGAATTTGCCAGTGGATCAAGTGCCTACTTGTGGACCGGGTTTAAATTTTATTTTGGATAACTTCCCCTTGAATGAGGCGCTTAATTTGGTAATGCGTGGATCAGGAGAATGTGCTGAGGTATTGTGGAAGTTCATGGGCCTGAGCATTCCGGCATGGACATTTATCGCTTTTATTTTGCTGGCGATATTATCTTTTTCCCAGGCTTTTCGAGGCGCTAAATAAGAATTATTCTTTGATGGGCGTAGGTTGAAGCTGACTAATAAAAGAACGCTCTAAAGATAAGACAATAAGTTCATTTTGAGCGAGTAGTTCAACTTGTTGATGATCAATCTTGACTAAGGTTGCACCATTAATTTCATCACCAATAGTGAGGTGTTTTCCGTTGATAATGGCTATCATCTGGTAAGGGCTGATGAGTGTGCTTTCTAGTGACCATTTTGGCGATGAATCTGTTTTTACTATGGGGGCAATATAGGGTGTTTTCACATTCAAGTTTGCAGGCATAGTTGGATCGATAAGCTGCTCAAATGCGGCACTATGTATAGAATAAAATACAAGGTTGAGAAATAGTAATAGACGTAGTTGAGTCATCATAGGCCTATCCAATGTTTATCAGCACTAATGGTATGTACCTGTAGACTGATTTCTGCATTAGGGTATTCAAGCACTTTATAGTGTAATTGATCCCAGAATAACTCCCATTCAGACTGCTCAAGTGTCACTAAATATTGGTAGAGTTGTTGATAGCTTCCGGCAAGTTTAATCGTCGCAGCATGTTGATATAATAATGTTTGAATATTGGTTTCGCTTGTTGCGGTATTATCATCAAAGGTAATGGTGTTAACGGGTTCATTATGAAGAGAAAGGATGGTCGGACTATCTTCTGCTATCAATAAGCTACGCAATAATTCAGTGATCTTAGTTGGGGCAATAAACTTATCAAATACAATATCTAAATCCAGTTGGACTTGTTGTAAATTTTGTTGTTGCTGGTTAATTTTTTGAGTCGTTTGCAAACGTGCTTTATTACTGACTGATAATTCTTTGGCGGCAAGGGTTATCGCTAAATCGAGTTGTTGCTGTTGTTGCTGTATTTGTTGCTGTTCAGTGAGTTGTTGTTGATATTGCCGTTCAAAACCACTTAACAAAACAGCATCAAAAATGGCATAAATAACAGCACCTAATACCAGTGTCACTAATACACGTTCACGTAAGCTAAGCGCATTAAGGTAAGTTGAGACTGATTGCAGACTTGTTTCCATTATGGCGCCTCAACATTATTTTGCGTGTGGAGGTTGAAGTTATAAAACATCTTGCCATCACTGGGTTGTAGCAGTTGAAATACTGAAAATTCTTTACCTTCAAATTGTTTAGATTTTGCAAGACTATCAATATATTCTGGGATCAGTTCAGATTGCATTGCATTACCATGCAAAGAGATAGATTCACCGCCTTGTGTTAATGAAAACTCTGTCAGCCAGACATTGTTAATATGTTGTTGGCTTAAACCGATTAAGCTTGAAGCAAAACCAGTTTGATTGCCAAAGCTATGGCTTGTTAAATAATCCAGCATAGTTTGACTATCAGTTACTTGTTGTTGAATATCAACAAGTTCAGCATTCAATAAAGGCTGATCCATCTGAGATGTGACTTGCTGTTGCATGAGTTCGAGTTGCTGTTGACTATTTTGATGGCGTTGTTGTTGTTCGGTTAATGTTTTACGTTGAAGCTTGTTTTTCTGACTAGCATAGACACTGAAAATCGTTAGAATGATAATTGCTAATAATATAAGCCAGCCGATTTGTTTGGCCGGCAATAGCAGTTTTTTCGGTTGAAATTGGGCTTGATAAAAATTGACATATTGCATGTTATTTAGTGCTCATTCCTGAGGGCGCCACCGACTGCCATTAGACAATTGTCCGTTATTTCATTACTATTTTCGAGGTTTATAAAATCTGTAAGTTTGACCGTAAGGCAATCAATACTCAGCCGTTGTTTAATCATCTGATCCAGATCAGGAATAGTCTGACCATTAGTCATAATAATGAGCTGTTCAATAGCTGCTTGGCGTGAATGGCTTTCGTAGTAGTCAAAGGTTCGTTGTAGTTCTAATGCAAGGGAATCCACAATAGATTCACTGTTATTATCTTCACTAGATACAAAAGCAAGTGTGTCTAAACCAATATTTGAGTTACGATTGATATAGAGATCATCGTTGACGAATATGCTGATTCGACTGGTATCACTCCACAGATTGAGCAGGCCGATAGAAGCACTATTATCTAGGTTAAGGTGTTTAATAATGTTGCGGGCTGCCAAGGTGGAAATATCAATAGTGTTGATATTACAGTGAGCGGAGTGTAATAAATCAACGTGATTTTGAATAAGAGATTGGCGGCATGCAATAACGTGCAAATGTTGTTTGCCGGAGATATTTTGAGTAGGAAGATCGAGATGCTCTAAGACCACATCATCAATATGAAAATCAATCAAATCCTTAATATGCCAACGTAATGCCGTGCTGAGCTCTTGTTTTGGTACTTCGGGTGCATCCACTTGAAGTATTTGATATTCATAAGGGTTGAGTACAAAGTTACAAGGAATGCTATTTAGCTGATGCTGTTTGCTTAACTGTGTGAGCTGTGCAGATTGCTCAGAAGAAGAACAAGGATAAAACTGTGCGTGTTTTAAGGAAGGTATTTTTTGCTTATGATCAACGATGGCTAATGCGATTCCATTAGCTGAGATGGCTATTCCTGCTGAGTTACTGTCACTCGTTTTTGCTTTTAATGAAAACACCGTGAGGAGGTCCTTGTTATAGGCAAAAAATTCACGTTGACAGCGAGTTTACCTTATCGGAAATTATCTTGCACGATAAGTGATGCGGCCTTTACTTAAATCGTAAGGTGTTAGTTGAACCGTGACAGTATCACCGGTCAAAATACGAATATAGTTTTTACGCATTTTGCCAGAAATATGGGCTGTTACTACGTGGCCATTTTCGAGCTCGACACGAAAAGTGGTGTTAGGCATAGTATCAATAACTGTACCTTCAAATTCAATATGTTCTTCTTTTGCCATAAATCTCTATCTATTATTTGCGAAATTAATCGACCATTTTGCCGCAAAACTACTTATTATTCAACGTTTTTCATGTTTTGAGAATTTGCCATTGCTGATCACGGTATGCTTCTAAACCCGAAAAAGATTGTTTGTAGCTCATTTTTTGACAATTTTCTATCCAGTAACCGAGATAAAGCCATGATAACTCTTGCTGTTTTGCTAGTGCTATTTGGTGCAGTATGGCATAAGTGCCGAGGCTTTGTGTTGTTAGTTCTGGTTCAAAAAAGGTATAAAAAGCGGAGAGGCCTTGATGTACAAAATCCGTTACTGCAACAGCAATTAATTGTGATTGATCTCGAAATTCGATAAATTGGGTATCACTCCAATAACTGGTTAAAAAGTTGACATAACTTTCTTCAGTGGGATTTGCCATGCCACCATCATGATGTCTTGAGGATAAATAGTGCTGATAAAGTTGATAGTGTTCAGGATTAAATTCAGCTGGATGGAAACTTATTTTTAGATGTTGGTTACGTTGTAGGCAACGACGTTGACTGCGACTGGGTGTAAATTCATGTAGATTAATTCGGACAGGAACACAGGCTTGGCAATTTGGACAATGCGGCCGATAAGCTTGGTTGCCACTCCGTCTAAAGCCAGACTGAATGAGTTGACTGTATAAAGTGTTGGACATTGTTTGTTTGGGGTCAGGATAAATATTTTGTGATTGTTCATTTGGTAGATATGAACAATCATGTGAACTCGCATCTTTAAAAAACTTAAGTGTAGAGCTCATGATACGAGTGGTAGATCAGAGTCTAATTGCCATTGTTTTTGAGATAATGGATCCGAGCAATATTGCTTTAGATAGTTAATAAAGTCCTGTCTGGGAATTTCTTCAGCTCCAAGGCTGGCGAGATGTTGGGAATAAATCTGACAATCAATAATGGGAAAGCCCCAGCGCTGTAATTGTTGGCACAGTACAACTAAGGCTATTTTTGAGCTATCTCTTAGTGTGCTAAACATCGATTCCCCAAAAAATACTTTACCGATAGCGACACCATACAAGCCACCGATTAAATTTCCATCGTGCCAGCATTCGATACTATGAGCAAAGCCTTGCTGGTGGAGAGCGGTATAAGATTCAATCATGTCTGGGTGGATCCATGTTCCAGAGTCTATTTGGTCAGTTTTTATCTGTCGGGGTGCTGCACAGGCAGTCATAACACCAGTAAAATCCTGATCCATGGTAATAGTGATCGAGGTGGCACCAAGTGTTTTTTTTAAGCTTTGTGAAATCTTGATTTTATCTGTAAATAAGATAAGCCGTGGATTAGGACTCCACCATAATATGGGATCTGATCGATTGAACCATGGGAAGATCCCACATTGGTAAGCATTAATCAGTCTTGAGGGAGATAAATCGCCACCCGCAGCCAATAGGCCATCCTCAAGTGCACTATCAACGGCAGGGAAAGGACTATTATTTGAAATTTCCAGCCAAGGAACAACCATGTTCAGTCTTGTAATTGGGTATTTAGCTCTTTTGCCCAATGAATAGCATCTAAATACGCTCTGGCTAATATTTCGACTGGAATAGGTGATGCTTCAATAGCGATCCAATCACCTTTTTCATAGTTTAATACATCACGTAAAGCGTTTCCTGCTGCTCCTGAATTATCTAACAATGCTTCTTTTAATTCAGGTGCCAATGGAAGTTTTTCTACTAATACTTCAATAGGTGCATCCATTAATGCATCAAGGGTAGAGAATAAACCTGCGGCAAAGAATAGTTCGGGCTGTCCTTTATAATATTTGGAGAGTAATTCACACATTCTGGCTCGGGTCATTGCAACGATACGAAGCTCAACAGGCTTATCATCGACACCAGATAAGCTTAGTAAGCTAGCCCATGTTTTAATCTTAGTATGGCCCAGCATAACAATGGCTTGTTTAGTGCTACTCACTTCTCTTGGTAGGCCAAAAAATGCTGAGTTAATAAGTCGTAATAACTTGTAGCTTAATGAAATGTCTTGATTAATGGAGGCGGCAAGATCTTCAGGCTCTATTTCAGGATCTTGTAATTTGACTAATAATTCCATCAATATTTGAATTGATGGTGCAATTTTTTGCTTATCTTTAGCGGCCGGCAAGATATAAAATTGACCTTGCAGTAGATCTAAGGTTTGAGATTTACACAGTGTGTAATCATTTAAATTATTGACGTTGGTTGCACATAATATTTTATGATTATTACGCCAGTAGGGGAGATGTTCGGTCAGACTTTTCTGATTATGACTTTCTAAATCGATTAATAAGGTTTCGGAATTAGTATTATCAGATGATGGGTCTGCGTGGCTAGCAAAAGAAAAACGGCTTGGATCAACGCCATCTGGTAGTGCACCACCATTGATGTCAATCGTGAATTTTTGCGATTGGCCCTGACTATTAAAAACAGTGTCATGCCAGGATTCTGGCATCGATAGTAATGCTTTTTGCCGGTCACTAATAGCCGGTAAAATATTTGGAAGTTGTTCTAAAAAATCTGGTACTTCAGAATCATCATTAAGTTTTTCACCTTGCTTATCAAGGAAGGTTAAATGATAACTATCAACATCAAGCCGATCGGTAATAAATAATGGGCGGCGGTGAATCAAACCCGAGAATGATTTTAGTAATTCAAATGGAGCTTGTTTTTCTGCCATGATAATAACTGCTCTTTCTGATGTCTTTTAAATTATTTAGATCGATTCCCGACCTGAAAATGCATGAGATAGTGTACCACTGTCTATATATTCTAGTTCACCACCGAGTGGAATACCATGAGCAAGGCGTGTGACATGAATCTTCCTAGTATGTGCTAATTGGCTAATATAGTGGGCTGTTGCTTCACCTTCGACAGTAGGATTGGTGGCTAGAATTAATTCTTGAATAGTATTTTTATCAAACAAATCGATAAGTTGCGGTATGCCTAATTCATCTGGCCCAATGCCATCAAGTGGTGATAAATGACCAGATAATACAAAGAATTGGCCTTTGTAGTGGGTCGCTTGTTCAATAGCCAGTACATCACTGGGCATTTCGACGATACAGAGTTGATCTTGTCGACGTTGGCCATCACTACATCGAGAACAAAGCTCAGTCTCACTCAAAATCCGGCAACGTTGGCAATGTTGAACGTTGCTGAGTGCTTGGCTGAGCGCGGTAACTAATTGTTCAGCACCATCACGATTGCGTTCTAGTAGATGAAATGTCATTCGTTGGGCTGACTTAGGCCCAACGCCTGGCAAACAACGCAAGGCATCAATTAATTGTTCTATACTGGGTCCAAGATTAGCCATATTAATTTTCTATTTAGAAAGGCAGTTTCATGCCGGCCGGCATCATACCAGTCATACGTTCTTGACTAGTCTTTTCAACTTGACGAACAGCATCATTAACGGCAGCGGCAATTAAGTCTTCCAACATCTCTTTATCATCTTCAAATAAGCTATCTTCAATAGTGACTCTTTTGACATCATGTTTACCTGTCATGATGATTTTCACCATACCACCACCAGCTTGGCCAGTGACCTCCATTAATGCAAGCTCTTGCTGAGCCTTTTCCATATTGGCCTGCATTTGCTGCGCCTGCTTCATCAGGTTACCCATTCCACCTTTCATGGTCATTCCTCTGTTTAAATTAACGGTTTTATCGTACTTTCTATCACGCGAGCATCAAATGCTTGTTTAATAGCATCAATGGTTGGATCATTATGGATTGAATCAGCGGCACGTTGTTGATCTGTGACTGCTTTCTCAGAACGTTCTGCTGCTAGCGTAGGAGCGGATTGTGGTTGTTCAGTATTTTGCTGAAAAATAATTTTGATGGTTTGATCAAGGTGTTTTCCAAGAACTGATTCTAGCCGTTGTTGTGCCTTTTCACTGGCAAGGTGTGCCAGTTCAGGTGTGATAGTCAAAGTGATTTTGTCGTTTTCATAGCTAATGAATGCACTATTGTCAGCTAATTGGCGGGCCAAGGCAGCAAGTTTCAACTCTGCAATAACCGTTAACCAATTAGTCGCATTTAGGCGCTGCGGGTCGTCATTTAAAGGGGTAGTTTGTATTGTTAGTTCTGGTGCTGGTTCAGCGATGTTTTGTTGGTGCTGCGCCGCTTGATTTAATTCAGTATTCTGTTGTTGATCTGTCGTGCTTGCGACAGCCGTTGGCATGCTGCTTATAGGTTGCTGCGCTTTTGTGGGGTTCACACTCACGGTAGGAATAGCTGCAGAGTGATCGCTGCGGGCGGGTTGAAAGCTAAGCATTCTTAGCAGTGTCATTTCAAAACCACTTTTAGGATCGGCAGCAAAGGGAAGGTCACGTTTACCATGCAGCGCAATTTGATAAAAAAGCTGTACCATTTCAGGTGACAATTGCTGACTTAATGATTGTAGTTGTTGCTGGTCTGTATCATCACTCTGTTCCAAATTAGGAATGAGTTGCAATGTTGCAATACGCTGTAGTGCTGCTAATAAATCATTCAATACCTTAGTGAAATCTCGGCCTTGAGCGGATAGATCGTGAGATTGTTCAAGTACGCTTTGGCCATTATTATCGATTAATGCGCCGATCAGTAAATGTAATTGTTGTTGGGAGATCGTGCCCAGCATTTGGTTTACTTGTTCACTATTTATCGTGCCAGCACCAAATGAAATTGCTTGGTCTAGTAAACTCAAGGCATCGCGCATACTGCCATCAGCGGCACCCGCGATCTCGGCAAGAGCAGGCTGTTCAAAAGCAATGGATTCTTGTTGGAGAATGGTTGCCAAATAGCCAGATATTTGAGGGATATCAAGTCTACGTAAATTAAATTGTAAACATCTTGACAAGATAGTGACGGGTAGTTTTTGTGGATCAGTAGTGGCAAACAAGAATTTAACGTGTGGCGGTGGTTCTTCCAGTGTTTTTAATAGGGCATTAAAGCTGCTGGTTGATAACATATGAACTTCATCAATCAAATAGACTTTATAACGTCCTCGACTAGGCGCATATTGCACATTGTCTAATAATTCACGAGTATCATCCACTTTAGTTCGTGAGGCCGCATCGACTTCAATTAAATCAACAAAGCGACCAGCATCAACTTCTTGGCAACTTTGACATTCACCACAAGGCGTTGAGCTAACACCTTGTTCGCAATTTAGGGATTTGGCTAAGATCCTAGCCAGTGTTGTTTTACCAACACCTCGGGTACCTGAAAATAAAAAAGCATGATGCAAACGATCTTGATCTAGACCATTAATCAATGCTCGGAGAACATGTTGTTGTCCGATGACTTCTGAAAAGGTTTTAGGACGCCATTTTCTGGCAAGAACTAAATAACTCATATCGCTACCACAATTGGGCGATAACCCACACCAGCCAAATCTCGGCGCTCGAGTCCGAAGGCTCCGCTGCTCCCTTCCGGGCCTGACGGGCTAACCAACATATCGTCGCGAGGAGACCAGTGCAGGTCACCATAGAACTAATAATTTTAAGTGTTTTATGGGCTTTTGGCTATGTTAATTTTTGTTCAAAACAGACTGATTACGCATAATTTGAATTTATATATTAATAATCAAAGACTAAATAGAATGAGCAAAATAAAAGTTAAAAATAAGCCAAGCAAGAGACAGGGGTAATCGTGACAAAAGCTGCGGGACCGAATATGAAATAACAACAATATTATGAAATAGAAGCTGTTTGCTTGTGTTATCAATATTGGATAATATCCATATGAACTATTAATTTTAAATGTGAAGAACAGATGGAAAAGGTTCAACTGTTATACGTAAAAAACATTATTAGCCGACAGCAGGCTAAGGTGCAACAACAATTGACCTTTTTGATGAAGGTAGAGAATACGACCTATGATAAGAAGGTCAATATTGTTTGGGCTGGAGAGGAAGGTATTTGGCAAACATTACCGGCTAAATATGGTGGTGAAGCGGGAAATAATAATGAATATTGGCAGGCAAAAACAATTATCGAATTGACCGATGACCAGTCACTTCCCGGCAATATTAAGTGTGGGGTACATTGCCAAGTTTTAGATGATGAGTTTTGGGACAATAATGACGGGGCGGATTATATAAGTGATGCAGATTCAGGCATTTTATTGACGGGTAATAGGCTCATACAAAATGTCGATTTTGGTCATTTTCTAGATGATGGGCAAGATTCAACCACCGTCACCTTTGTGGCTGACCAGTCCAATAATATTGAGAAGTCTACGATTCATTGGACAGATGATAATTGGGCAACAACACAGAAAACCCCCTGTTATTTGCACAAAGATTATTGGAATAAAACGTATCAGAGTAATGCTCGAAACCCTAACCAGTATCAGGCTCAGTTATGGTCGGGAACGATTGAACATGGTGATGTTTCAAAATTAAAATATGCAATATGTTGTGAGAATGCACAGCAGGCTATTTGGGAAAATAATGGCGGTTATAATTTTTCACTTCAGGGCAAGCAACTAAAAGTCTTGGTGCTTAATTTACATTGTTATCAAGAGCAGAATCAGGATGAAAAATTTACTACCATTGCACAGGCAATTAATGAGTTGGATGTTGATGTGGTGTGTTTACAAGAAGTCGCTGAATATTGGCGTGATGGTGAAGGCGACTGGCCATCTAATGCGGCAAAAATAATTAATGATCGTTTAACTAATCCTTTCCATATTTATGCTGATTGGTCACATCTCGGTTTCGATAAATATCGAGAAGGCGTGGCTATTTTAAGTCGATTTTCGATCAGTAATCCTGAGGCACGTTATGTGTCCGATAGTGATGATATTTACGATATTCATGCTCGGAAAGTGGTTAAAGCACAGCTTAATGTGCCTCATTTTGGTTTGATTAATGTTTTTTCAGCACATTTAAGTTGGGTCGAAGATGGATTTCAACAGCAATTTAAACGGTTACATAAATGGGCTGAAAGTCGCTATACAGAAGAGGTTAAAGCAACGCTATTGTGTGGCGATTTTAATATTACTGCGGGAACCAGTGGTTATGAGTTAGTGGTTGATTCCAATGAATATGAGGATCAATATTTAGCTGCTAACGATCAAGGTATATTCGATAAAATATTCAAAGTACATGATGAAAAGTGGCAAGATTTATTGGCTGATGATTACCGTATTGACTATATTTTCATGAATAAAGCGAGTGAATTACAGGTTACGTCAGCAGAGGTTATTTTTACTGAGCAGGATGGTTATGGCCGCGTTTCCGATCATTGCGGTTACTTGATGACATTTGAAGCAAAGGATTAAATAAAAGAGGGAGCAAAGATAAATGCATAAAGCAGAACACTATGCCTTACCTTTCCATGGTGAGTTAGGTGGCTCTTTTGCAAGGACTAATGATTTTAATCATGAATTCTTCATTCGTTGGGGAAAGATAGATTTTGATGTTTTTTATGGCGTGGAAGCTAATTTAAAAGTCATTCTAAAGGTCTTTCGTAACAATAATATTATTGAAACCTATATTGTTGATACCGATCCTTACGATATTGAATGGGACAAACACAAACGTCGAACACGTGATTTTTATATTCATCCGGTTTCGCAATCATTTGGTCAAATTAATTGCATTAAAATTTCTTATATTATTCATTTGCATGAACAATCTACGGTCTCTGAAAAAGAATATATCTATATGGATTGGCCTCAACTACAAGGTAATCAAGATGGGGCTCAATATCGTCAAATCACTGATGAATATTCAACACCAAATTATCATCAAACCTATGAATTAAATGCGCAAGAGCTGCAATATGATACGGATTGGTTTAATGATCATTTTGAATCGTTAGAACTGGTTCCAAAATTCACCAAAGGCCAGCCTGAACATCCATATCACCCTAAAAATTATATTCACCATTTAATCAACAAAGTAATACGTACTAAACAAGATGAGCCAGAGAGGCTTTGCACAATCAAAGTCAGTGTGGATTGTATTGATGATGCCGATTTCATTAGTCATTTAATCCATGCGAGTAGACATGGTGTTTGGGTGCAATGCATTGTTGATTGGCGAAAAATGACCCTGACCAATAGTCATAATTATGCTCGCTTAAAACATTCAGGTATCGAGCTCATTGGTGTTGTTTGTAGCCCGCAACATCATTTGATTGAAGTTGAACCTGATATGCATACTAAATTTATCATTTTTAATGATGAAGATTGTATTCAAGGATCGTTTAACATTACATTTGATCGCTGGTGGGCAAATTGGGAATCGGGGATGACCTTTCATTCCAAAGGTGTTTGCCGCTTATTTGATAATATTTTCCAAAGTCAACGCGGTGGCGTGATCCAAAAGTATGGTATCAATCCATATAGCCAATTCAATTTGCTCTATACCTTTGGTCGACATGCGATGATGAATGGCAGTACTTACTTTCCTCATCAAGCAATTTTATCTGAAATTCATCGAGCTCAATATTCAATCAAACTTACGCTGTTTTTGGTAGGAGA
>JBJPGB010000014.1:0-8961 GCA_048595405.1 Methylophagaceae bacterium | reverse complement strand
TAACATTTAGTATAAGGCATTATTGCCCCTGTATACCGTATTACAGCAATAATCAGGCATTTCCTTAACGAGCAATAAAAGTCAGATGCAATCAATGAGGTCAGACTCGATTGATTTCATTCTAATCCCACTTGAGTGCACCACCGGTTTGATACTCGGTGACTTTTGTTTCAAAGAAATTCTTTTCTTTACGCATATTAGCTTGTTCATCTAACCACGTCAGGGTGTTTTCAGCACCGGGGAAGGGTTCTTCAAAACCGAGTTGTTTAGCACGGCGGTTAGCAATAAAACGGAATTGAGCAATATGATCTTCTTTTGAGTAGCCCAAGATTGGATCACGAAGAATATAGCTGGCATATATTTTTTCGGCCTCATAGGCTTCTTCAAACATTTCTTGGATCTTGACTGGATCGAGAACGATATTTTCTTCTTTGATAATTTGTTTGACGACACGAATACCAAATGAAGCATGCAAGACTTCATCGCGCATAATGTATTGCAATTGTTCGGCGGTGCCTTTCATCAAGCCACGACGTTGTAAGGCAAAGATAGGGCTAAAGCCATTGTAGAACCAGCAACCTTCAAATATGCCGCCAAAGAAGGCATAGGCCATCACGAAATTTTCTAGTTCATCACGGTTGGTCAGATCAATATCACTATGTAATATTGACGCGAGTCGATCATTAGCTAGTTGAATCTTTTGATTGATTTCTGGCACCACACGATAGCGATTGTAGATTTCGCTTTGGTCAAGACCAATGGTTTCGATGCAATGTTGGTATGTCCATGTGTGCAAGGCTTCTTCATATACTTGGCGAGCTTGATAGATTTGCAGCTCAGGTGCGGTCATTTTTTCCATCACTGCGAGACCAATATTACGCATCGCTAGAATGTCAGAGGTGGTGAGGTAGGACATGACATTGGTATACACATGCTTTTCTTCAAGTGTGAGCTTGTGGTTGAAATCACTAATATCAGCGGTCATATTGATATCAAGCGGCGTCCAATGGTTCTTGTTGGCATTGAGAAAATATTCCCATGCCCAAGGGTATTTGAACGGTGCTAATTGGTTGATGTCAGTCATGCCGTTAACAACACGTTTATCATCAGCATTAACCGGTGCAATATCAACGATGGGTAAAGGTGTGACCTCTGCCTTTTCAGGCGGTGATGTCAGTTCATTAGCCGCTGGTTCAGTTGGAATTGGAGTGGCATCTTCTTCAATCTCAACTTTGACAGCCGCTGAGCTGGGCGCTGCAAATGGGTCATCCCAATTCAACATTATTGGCAAGCCTCACAGTCTGGTTCTAATATTGAACATGCTTTTGGTGCATCCATTCCACCACCAGCTGTAATGTCATCCATAGACGATACTGGAGTTGGCACAGCTGTTGGTGCTGGTGCAGCAGAAGATGTTTTCTCAGCAGCTGTTGCACCCATAGAGCGAAGGTAATAGGTTGTTTTAAGACCGCGAACCCATGCTAATTTGTACAGGTTGTCCATTTTCTTGCCTGATGGTTCAGCCATATATAAGTTCAAGCTTTGAGCTTGGTCTAACCATTTTTGACGACGAGATGCGGCTTCAATTAACCAACGTGCATCCATCTCAAAGGCAGTGACATACAGTTCTTTTAAGTCTTGAGGAATACGGTCAATTGTTTGCAAACTACCATCGAAGTATTTCAGATCATTGATCATCACTTCATCCCATAAATCACGCTCTTTTAAATCGCTGACCATGTAGGGGTTGATAACGGTAAACTCACCTGACAGATTCGATTTAACGAATAGGTTTTGATAGGTGGGTTCAACCGATTGGCTAATGCCACAAATGTTAGCAATAGTCGCTGTTGGTGCAATTGCCATGGTGTTTGAGTTACGCATACCTTGGCGCTTGATTTTGTCACGTAATGTGTCCCAATCAAGTGTTTGGCTATCATCTTGTTGCAAGTAATCACCACGCGCTTCTTGCAAGATTTTAATAGAGTCGATAGGTAAGATACCTTGGCTCCATAAACTGCCGTCATAAGACTGATAAGTGCCTCGTTCATCAGCTAAGTCAGAAGATGCTTCAATGGTGTAATAACTCACCGCTTCCATTGAGGTATCAGCAAAGGCAACTGCACCATCAGAACTATACGGTAGGCGAAGTTTATACAAGGCATCTTGGAAGCCCATAATGCCTAGCCCAACAGGACGATGTTGTAAGTTAGAGCGACGTGCTTGTGGAACACTGTAATAGTTATATTCAATCACGTTATCCAACATGCGCATTGCAGTTGTAATCGTGCGTTTTAGTTTTTCTAAATCAAGGCCATTTTCACCAACATGCTGTGGCAAGTTGACGGAGCCAAGATTACAAACCGCGATTTCACTGTCGGATGTGTTTAGCGTGATTTCAGTACATAGATTTGAACTATGAACCACACCAATATGTTGTTGTGGGCTACGTAAGTTACAGGGATCTTTAAATGTAATCCAAGGATGACCTGTTTCAAACAACATACCTAACATTTTGCGCCATAGATCATTGGCAGGCAGGGTTTTGGTATTGTTGATTTTGCCTTTCGCTGCTTGTTTTTCATACTCAGCATAAGCGCGTTCAAATTCTAAGCCGGTTAGGTCATGCAGATCAGGCACTTCTTCTGGTGAAAATAATGTCCAATCACCATTTTCAGCCACACGTTTCATAAACAGATCAGGGATCCAGTTAGCGGTGTTCATATCATGAGTACGACGACGGTCATCACCGGTATTCTTACGCAGGTCGAGGAATTCTTCGATATCAATATGCCATGTTTCTAAATACGCACAGACAGCACCTTTACGCTTGCCACCTTGGTTGACTGCTACCGCAGTATCATTGGCGACTTTAAGGAACGGGACAACACCTTGAGAGTTACCGTTGGTGCCTTTGATATGTGAACCTAGGCCACGAACGCGAGTCCAGTCATTACCTAAACCACCGGCATATTTAGATAGTAGGGCATTGTCACGCATGGCACTGTAAATACCACCTAAGTCATCGGGTACTGATGTTAAGTAACAAGATGATAGTTGTGGGCGCAATGTACCTGAGTTAAATAGGGTAGGGGTGCTACTCATAAAGTCGAAAGACGATAGCAAGTTGTAGAATTCAATCGCACGTTCTTCACGGTGGATTTCATTGCTTGCTAAGCCCATTGCAACCCGCATATAAAATGCTTGAGGCAATTCAAAGCGAGTTTTATCTTGGTGGATGAAGTAGCGGTCATACAATGTTTGCAACCCAAGATAGTTAAATTGGAAATCACGTTCTGGTTTAAGCGCTTTACCTAAGTGGTCTAGATCATATTGTTTGAGATCTGGGGCAAGTAATTCAAGATCAACCGCTGTTTCAATATAGTGTTTGAAGTATTCAGGATAAGCATTAACCATTTCATGTTGTGATGCTTGTTTTGGTTGTTTGTAGACAAAGGTTAATGCTTCACGACGGATGCTATCCATTAATAGGCGTGCGGCAACGGTGCTGTAATGAGGATCTTGCTCGATGAATGTGCGAGCAGACATAATCAAAGCTTTTTCAACATCGGCTTCAGCAACACCATCAAAGATATTACGCTGGGTATCACGCAAAATAGCGGCGCTATCTGCTTCTTCAATGCCTTCACAGGCTTCATCAATTAGATTTCGCAACCGGTCGATATCTAAGGGTTGTTTTGTGCCATCGGCAGCAGTGACATTGATTGTTGTTTCATTAACGGCTTTGGGATGTTTCTTTTCTTCTTCGGCACGTTTTTGTGATTGTGATTCACGATATAAAACATAGGCGCGAGCTGTTTTATATTCACCAGTACGCATTAACGCGAGTTCAACTTGATCTTGAATATCTTCAATATGAACGGTGCCGCCATCATCCAAACGGCGGGTTAAGCTGTCTGAAATTTGTTTAGTAATATTAGAGACAATATCGTGGATACGACGACTATCACCGGCTGATTCACCTTCAATAGCAAGGAAAGCTTTGGTGATGGCTACCGCAATTTTATTACTGTCAAAATCAGTTACCTGACCATTACGGCGGATAACCTGATATTGACTTGATGTGTTGGTGGATGCTTGAGCTGGTGAGTCGCCTGCCATAATGATAAATCCTGCGTTATCTAGAATAATGTGTGAAAACAACAAACCACAACCTGTAGTGGTTTTTAGGTGATTGAACCACAAGATGATGTGGTTTGGAAATAGTGATGAGTGGATAAGCTGGGGGTTATCTGTGGATAACTTTTGGTGGATCTAGTGTGATGTTAGCAGGGGCGCGACTTGACTGATTGTTGAAAAAAAATATCCTTGCTGAAATTATTTTTAGCAAGGATAAATGGATTAAAGTGACTTAACTGAGGCCAAAACCTCTGCAATGTGCTCTTTTACTTTGACCTTACGCCATTCTTGACGCAAAACACCTTGTTGATCGATCAAAAAGGTACTGCGCACAATTCCCATGTATTCGCGGCCATAATTTTTTTTGAGATGCAAAACATCAAAAAGTTCACAGGCTTGTTCTTCAGAATCTGATAGTAGATCAAAAGGGAATTCTTGTTTGGTTTTGAAGTTTTCATGAACGCGAATGCTGTCACGGGAAATACCTAGGATAATCGTATTGTGATGTTCAAATTGTTCGATATGGTCTCTAAAGTGTTGCCCTTCAAGTGTACAGCCGGGGGTGTTGTCTTTCGGATAAAAGTAAATAACGATATTTTTACCTAAATATTCCGATAACCGAAAGATTGTGTCGCCAGTACTCGGTAATTCGAAATCGGGGACAGCTTGGTCAAGTTGAACTTTAGTCATATATTTCCTAGTTTGGTAGAATACTTATTTATGAGTTGCCCTTAATACCTTATACAGATGATGATGATCTTGTCATCTTGTAGTGAGCAAAGTACCATGCTCGTTTATTTTTCGGAGTGTTGTGAACATGTTTAGTGGCAGTATGGTAGCACTAGTAACCCCAATGCGAGCAGATGGCTCGTTAGATGGTGACTGCCTAAATAAACTTGTTGAATTCCATATCAGTAACGGTACCGATGCAATTGTCGCTATGGGTACCACTGGTGAATCAGCAACATTAAACGTTGAGGAACATTTAAGTATTGTTCGTCAGGTTGTGCAGCAAGTCAATGGTCGCGTACCTGTTATTGCGGGTACGGGGGCTAATTCAACATCTGAAGCAATAGAGTTATCACAGCGTGCAAAAGATTTGGGTGTCGATGCTGTTCTGTTGGTGACACCTTATTATAATAGGCCAACTCAAGAAGGTTTATTCCTTCATTATCAAGCCATCGCGAATGCTGTGGCTATTCCACAAATTTTATATAATGTGCCATGTCGAACGGCATGTGACATGTTGCCAGAAACGGTTGCTCGACTAGCCAAGATTGATAATATTGTTGGTATTAAGGAAGCAACGGGTGATTTGTCTCGAGTAGAACAGATTAAAGCACTGTGTGATGATGAATTTGAACTTTATACTGGTGATGATGCCAATACAGTTGATTTTATTTTAGCGGGTGGCCAGGGCGCTATTTCTGTGACGGCTAATGTTGCCCCTGAAGCTATGCATGAGATGTGTATGGCTGCACAGGCTGGTAATGAGGTTCGTGCTCGTCAAATTGATAGTGATTTGGCATTATTGCATAAGACTTTATTTGTTGAAGCAAATCCAATCCCTGTAAAGTGGGCATTAATGGAAATGGATTTGATCCCAACAGGGATCCGTTTACCGATGACCTTGTTATCAGAGCGATATCATCAGCCCGTGCGTGAGGCATTAAAAGCTGCCAGAGTGCTTAATTAATTATGAGTAAATTGAACTACATGAATTCTATACGTTTGAAAAATATTTCGTTATCTATATTAGTGGCTACTTTAGTGGCAGCTTGTGGTGCATTACCGGCATTAGATGAAGTGGTGCCTGATAATACTAAGGAATATCGAAGAGCTGAGACGATGCCTCCGCTTGATGTGCCGCCAGATTTGAGTACAGAACGAATTAAAGATGATATTGCAGGCACTAAAAATGATGCCGCGACCTATTCTGAATTTGAAGAAGCCGCCAATAATCCCTTAACTAGTAAATATAATATTACGCCTGAAACTAAGCCTTCTTTATCAGGTGAAGGTGATGCTCGTCATCTCATTGTACCGAATGACCGTGAGACAGCTTGGCAAAAATTATTGGATTTTTGGGCGCAAAACAGTGTCGTAATTAAACGTCAAGATCAACGCATTGGCTTGATGGATACCGAAGCGGGTAGTGATGATTATGGTTACCGAGTTCGTATGGAACGTGGTGAGACATCAAAAATTTCAAAATTATATGTTTCAGGAACTGGTTTTGAGGCCAATCCACAAAAGAATGAGGCAATGTTGCGTCAGGTAGCTGAATTCTTTGGCTCATTCCATCAAGAAGAAAAAGCAAAAGTTGCCGCGGTAAAAGCAAGTGAACCTCAGCAAGCAACAGTGAAAACACTATTAATAGATGAAACAGGTGGTCAACAATCTTTATTTGTTGAGCAAGATTTCACGGATGTGTGGGGGCGTGTTGGGCGAATTTTAGATAGCAAAGGTTTTACCGTAGAAGAACGTGATCGTTCACGTGGCATCTATTTTGTTCGTTATATCGACCCATTTACGGCTGCGGAACAAGAAGAAGAGGGTATTCTGAGTAAGTTGGCTTTTTGGCGGGATGATGCTGAAAAATCACCGGAAGAATATTATTATATTAAGCTCATTTCTGATGCTGAAAATACTAAGATTATTATTTTAGATACAGAGGAAACACGTACCTCTTCAGATACTGCCAAGCGTTTGTTAGGCTTGATGCAGGAGCAATTAGCTCAGTAATGCGTTTTGCTTCACTCGGAAGTGGTAGCCGAGGTAATGCAAGCTTAATCTCACATGGCAAAACCACCTTGTTGGTCGATTGTGGTTTTTCTGCTCGTGAAACTGAAAAACGTTTACAGCGTATAGAGTTTGATCCTACTAACTTAACGGCAATTGTGGTCACGCATGAGCATGGTGACCATATTAATGGTATTCGGGTATTGGCACGCAAGTATCAATTACCTATCTATGCAACAGCAGGCACGGCAGGTTGTTTATCAGCCGATGTGGCTAATTTGATTACTGAATTTAGCAGCCATGAAAGCTTTGCTATTGATGATGTTGAGGTTGAACCCTTTCCGGTGCCACATGATGCCCGAGAACCAAGCCAATTTGTATTTAGCGATGGCCAGTATAAAGTGGGCTTGTTGACGGATACAGGTATGAGTACAGCTATTATTGAACAAGCACTATCTGGTTGTGATGCTTTATTACTGGAAGCAAATCACGATATAGAAATGTTAGACAATAGTGAATATCCTGATCATTTGAAATATCGAGTTTCGGGGCGATTGGGTCATTTAAATAATGTGCAATCTGCCAAGATCCTTGAGAAAATCGATACCTCACGTTTACAGCATATTGTGGCAATGCATTTGAGTGAGAGAAATAATTCACCTAATATTGTGGTGCCATTATTTGCACAGTCATTGGGCTGCGATCAGAGCTGGATAGGCGTTGCCGAACAAGATTCTGGCTTTGATTGGCGAGAATTAATTAATAGTTAGAGATTAAATCACATGGAAAAAAGACAAGAATTATTCGCTGGTAAGGCAAAAAGTGTTTTTGCGACTGATAATGACGACTTGGTTATTTTAAGTTTTCGTGATGATACTTCTGCCTTTGATGGTGAGAAAATTGAACAATTGAGTCGTAAAGGCGAAGTGAATAATAAATTCAATGCTTTCATCATGGAATATTTAGAAAAAGCGGGTATTCCAACCCATTTTGAACAGTTACTGAATGCTAATGAAGTCCTTGTTAAGAATATGCAAATGATACCTGTTGAATGCGTTGTTCGGAATGTTGCCAGTGGCAGTTTATGTCGCCGTCTTGGTGTTGAAGATGGCATGGAATTAAGCCCCGCTATATTTGAATTCTTTCTTAAAAATGATGAACTTCATGATCCTATGATTAATGAATATCATATTGAAACATTTGGCTGGGCATCAACGGAAGACGTGATTAAAATGAAAGAGTTAACGTTTAAAGTTAATGTTGAATTGAGCCATCTATTTGCTGATGCAGGCATGATTTTGGTGGACTATAAACTTGAATTTGGTTTGTTCAAAGGCGAACTGGTATTGGGGGATGAATTTAGCCCAGATGGTTGCCGCTTATGGGATGCAGAAACCCGTAAAAAACTAGATAAAGACCGCTTTCGTCAAGGTTTAGGTGGCGTGATTGAGGCTTATGAAGAAGTTGCTCGGCGGATTGGTGTGCCGATCTAATTTCAAGCAAGGTGGTTCGACAGGCTCACCACGAACGGAAAATAAGCCACAGCCAACGGAAAATAAGCCACAGCCAACGGGAAAATAAGCCACGACTAACGGAAATTGGCTCATCACCAACGGAAAATAAGTCACGACTAACGGAAATTGGATCATCACCAACAGAAAAATTAGTAACAGTATGAATCCTGCCCGTTCGCCCTGAGCTTGTCGAAGGGTATAAAGGTGGCGAGTTTCAAGCAAGGTGGTTCGACAGGCTCACCACGAACGGAAAATACAACGGAAACTAGCTCACTACCAACGGAAAAATTAGTAATAGCATGAATCCTGCCCGTTCGCCCTGAGCTTGTCGAAGGGCATTCCCTTAGCCTAAAACATCGTGATATTCAGCAGTATCTTAAGTTACTTGCCAACTAATATTTTTACCAGCCCGCATAGGAATTAGTGTTTGACCAGCAAAGTCGAGACTTTCTGGTACTTGCCATGATTGTTTATTCAGGGTGATTGTATTGCTATTTCTCGGGAGTTGATAAAAATCAGCGCCAAAATGACTGGCGAAACCTTCTAATTTATCAAGTGCACCAGC
>JBJPGB010000013.1:0-4437 GCA_048595405.1 Methylophagaceae bacterium | reverse complement strand
CTACGTTGAGCCGATTTTAACGTTTATCAAAAAGCTAGAAGAAAACTCAAGTTTAATCGTTAAACGAAATAGCTTAAGCACCCAAATATTCGGTGAATATCGCGATGTAATGGATTGTTTAGATGATGAAATCGAAGCCGTATTCGATGCTATTCCTGAATCCGTCTTTGTACTAAAGCTTATCGGCACTGACCGTGCAGATGTTGTCGATGTTTGATTCTAGTTTATTCACTACCGCAATCAATGCCCTCTCAGCCATGTCAGGTTGGGAGGGATTTGCGGCAGCGCTGGGGATTATTTATGTAATTTTTGCCGCACGTGAATCACAATGGTGCTGGCCTTTCGCCTTTGTTAGCACCGTTATTTACACCGTGTTGTTTTGGGAAGGCCAACTCCCCATGCAAGCAATATTGAACTTCTATTACATGGGCATGGCAGTTTATGGATATATGCTTTGGCGAAAACAGGGCAATGTAGAAGATAATTTACCCATTACTAGTTGGTCAATTTTTTCTCAACTTGAATTGATTCTTATAGGTGCTTTTCTAAGTTATATTGTAGGTGTCTACCTCCGGCAATATGAACTGTCACAAAACCCATTCCTTGATTCAGGCGTAACCGTTTTCTCAGTTTTGAATACATGGCTAATGGCTAAAAAAGTACTGCAAAACTGGCTGTATTGGATCATTATTGATGCCGCCGCCATCGTGCTTTATGTTCAAAATGGTTATTATGCTACCGTGGTGATGTATAGCGTTTACTTAATTCTGGCGGTGGCTGGAATGATTAGTTGGCACAAGCTTTATAGACAACAGTCTTAAAAATAAACCTTTTCATATCGTTCCGTATATTATGTAAGAAATACAGGGAAACTTTCTTCCCGTTAATAACAAGTTAGATTTTCATGAGATATAAATGAATTCTGTATATGCATTTATTGATATTAATCACTCTATAGTTGCCTGGGCAGCATATAGAGGTATATTTGTTTCAGCTAATTCTAACTCTAAACCACCTGATTGTCCTATTTCTATAATGTTTGCAGGCATGATCGTTAATCAAAATAACGTGCGACTGCATAATGAATTTATTATTGAGTCGTACCGCCAGAATTATCATTCAAACTGTGTATCTAGATTATATGGAATGTATTTTTTTGAAGATATTGAATCAGCAGAGAAAGCAATAGATTGGGGTGCTCATTTCAAAAGGGAGAATTTAGTTGAAATGGCGCTTTATCCTACAGAAACTATTACGCGATGTGATTCGAATTGGATTTCATATGCGCCTGTTAATGATAAAGGTATGATGGTAAATACGGAATGGGTTAATTCGTATTGGTCTGGAAAAGTTTATCCTTATAAGAGTCCTGTTTGGGAATTAATTGTACAAGGAAGAGCTGTAATAATTGGAACGGACTTAAGAAGGAGAGCATATAAAGTTATTTCTGACAATAATCAAAAGGATCTATGCCTGTTAGAAGTCGCAAGAATAGCTGGTGAAGTGGGATCAGATTTAGGTAATTGTTTTGCATGGATAACAAAGGAGGAAAATCATACCTATAAATTGACTTTTTATATTAATATGAAAGATGCTCATGACCCTATTTTTTTAGAAAAGATTAAAAATTACAAGGGCCCTCGTAATTATAAGGATCTAGCAATAGGTGGTGAGAAGTTTTCTGTTCCAACAAGTAGCGGGTATTCATGCACTTTTCGTATCAATAACAAATACGATAACAACTTTTTAACCTCTGTGCATCTAAATTGAATCTAACAAATAGCTCCAGTGGACAATTTAAAACAGTAATCTCTTTTCATCCAAACAACAACCTCTTGCTCACCCAATATATTCATCATGAAAAGTAATAAACGATACGGTTTTCTAACTTGTGATAAGTCAATGTGATGCTGATATTCTGATATGAAAACCTTTGCTTGTTCTGCGGTTAATAAATATTCCAATAACACCAACTCAAGTTCTTTGGGTGCAAACACAAAGGCATCTAAATCTACCAATGTAGTCAGCTTTCCATCCTCTTGCAGAAATTGATCCCAACGCAAATCGAGCATCATGGGAACAGCATAACCAGGAGTGATTGCTTTGGCAGCGGCAAGTGCTTCAGCTAATATCACCTCTGGAATAGCTTGTTTTTCTGCTAATACTTTTAAGGTATTTTGCAATCGATCTGACCAATCGTTAATAGCAAATTTAGGCGCTGTCGCCCTACCCCATGCGGTTTCTTTTTGTGCGTGTAGTTGGTTAAGGTGTTTGGCTAAAGTTATCACCATCGCATCATCTACATCTTTCGGTTCAATCATGCTACCCGGCATCATTTTTGTTAAAATGAAGGCACGTTGTTGCTTGTTTCTATTATCAGAATATGAGGCGATGTAATCAGGAATGGTTAAGGGACTATTTTGTCTCACTAAGTCATAAACACGTTCAAACTCTCCTAATTGTGCCGGAAGTTGCACATCAAATAATAATGACATACCTTGCCAAAATGTGGAGCCGGTAACCGCATTACCATCACACACCTTCAACATAAATTCGCCCTCAACCGTGTCACAATGCCACAGTTGATGGGTACTGTCGTCGAACATCTTAGGTAATGGGTTTGCCTGTAGTAGTTCAGGTAAATGCTGTTGTTGTGCCAGCGATAAAAGCGGGTATTTTACCAAGGTAATAATTCACCATTGCTATGCCAGAACGAACCCGTTGTGTTTAACGTCAACTCTTCCATACGCTGTAATAAGCCCGATGCCGATTCGTCAGTATCTATCAAACCATTATGACCTGTCATATCGGTACGCACATAACCCGGATGTAAAATAGCAACAGCAATGCCGCGTGGTTTTAAGTCTACCGATAATGATTTCCCTGCTGCATTAACTGCTGCTTTTGACATGCGATAGCCATAGCTACCACCTGAGTCATTATCATCAATCGACCCCATGCGGCTGGTGATAATACCAACCTTACTGCCTTCAGTTAGATTGCCTACCAGCGCTTGAGTCGTGAGTAATGGACCAAGACTATTCACTTCATACATTCGCTTGCAACTAGCAATGGTTTGTTCATTGAGTTCATCCATGGCGATGCCATCGGCAATGCCGGCATTATTGATCAACCAATCAATTTGACGGCCAGCTAATGTGCTGATTAGTGTTGCTAGACTATTAGGATCGCTGACTTCAACATTTTCTATCACTTCAACACCCAAATCATTTAGTGCTGATGATGCTTTTCGGCAGGTGGCAATCACATCAAAACCACGTTGTTTAAGTTGTGTGCAGAGCTCTAAGCCAATGCCGCGGTTACTACCTGTTACTAATGCTGTTTGAGTCATTTCAGTGTCCTCATTTTAGTTAAGTTTGGAGACAATACTACACCAGCTTCAGTCACAATGGCATCAATTAAACTGGCTGGGGTAACATCAAAAGCGGGGTTCAGGGCTGGCACACCTTCTGGTGCAATCTGTTGGCCATTAATACAAGTTACTTCTACGGCTGAGCGTTGTTCGATGGGGATATCATCGCCCGTCTGTAATTGCCAATCAATCGTTGATGTGGGTGCCACTACCATCATTTTTACATTGTGATATTTTGCAATGATCGCCAACATATAGGTGCCAATTTTATTGGCTACATCACCATTAGCGGTTATGCGATCAGCACCGACAATAATCCAATCTAATTCGCCTGTCGCCATTAATGCCGCAGCCGCGCCTTCTGCCTGTAATGTTACGGGGATATTGTCTTGCTGCAATTCCCATGCTGTCAGTCGTGCACCTTGTAACCACGGCCGTGTTTCATCGGCATAAACATGTTGAATTTTGCCCTCGGCATAGCCTTGTCTTATCACACCTAAGGCTGTGCCAAAGCCACCTGTCGCTAATGCACCCGCATTGCAATGTGTGAGCACTATACTGTTCGCATCAATGAGTGCCGCGCCCAATTTTCCCATAGTATGGTTGGCGGCAATATCTTGTTGATGGATAGCGTGTGCTTCTTTTAATAATGTTTCTTCGGGTGATGATGATTCAGGCAATGTTTTATATAAAGCGATCATTCGCTCAATAGCCCAATGCAAATTCACCGCTGTTGGACGAGAGTTGGCCAATGTCTCTAACGGTGCAACCATCGCCTGTTTCCAGTCTTCAGTTTTATCACTAAACGCCTGCCTTGCAGCCAGTACGACGGCATAAGCCGCTGTAATACCTATTGCAGGTGCGCCACGAACCACCATATCGGTAATGGCGAGTGCCACCTCATCTGCATACTCATAATCTAGCCAAATTTGTTGATGTGGCAATGCTCGTTGATCCAACAAATAAAGCGTGTCATCACGCCATTCTATCGGCTGAATTGAATCCATATTTTTTCCTACTATTAACAGGTATAATCTATACCCATGATACATGAATGTGTATGT
>JBJPGB010000012.1:0-38321 GCA_048595405.1 Methylophagaceae bacterium | reverse complement strand
ACACCTTCATTCATCAACATTGTATTGAGGGCTGTTAACCCCGCTTTTGCAATATCAACGTGTTGGCCTAATGTTTGGTTAACACTGTTTACAGAACTTGAAAATGGCGCAATATTTAACCCTGTTTCAAGACTATCAATTGTCGATAATGCTGGTGAAAACACACCATCAATAATGACGATTCGGTAACCGCCTTTTAATAAGGCAACTTGCTCACATTGTTCAGCCGTTACGCTAAATTCATCAGCACTATGAGTAAATGATTGTTGTGCCAATGACCACAGACTGGTGTATTTCCAATCTTCCACTTTTTTAGCTGGCAGACTATTATTTTTGAACTGCACAGTTGCCTGTTGTCGCAGTTCATTTAGCCAAGCTAAATCCTGCCCTGCTAAAGTGCTATTTTGGGCAACACTGGCAAAATCAGTTGCCAGATCAGTTAGCTGTTTCATGCCGGCTGACCTTCTGGCGCATCATGAACCCAGCTGTAACCTTTAGATTCCAACTCTTTAGCTAATTCTTTATCACCTGATTTAACAATCTGGCCATCTGACAATACATGAACAAAATCAGGCACAATATAATCAAGTAAACGTTGGTAATGGGTAATCATCACAATTGAACGATCCGCTGAACGTAAGGCATTCACACCCTCTGAAACTGTTTTTAAGGCATCGATATCTAGACCTGAGTCTGTTTCATCTAAAATAGCGAGTGAGGGCTCAAGTAAGGCCATTTGCAAAATTTCATTGCGTTTTTTTTCGCCACCAGAAAAACCTTCATTGACACCACGATGGAGAAATTGCTCATCCATATTTACTAGCGCTAACTTGCTACGTACTAAGGTCAAGAAATCAATCGCATCTACTTCGTCCAAGCCTTGATATGAACGCACTGCGTTCAATGCGGCTTTTAGCAAATAGATATTACTCACACCCGGAATTTCGACAGGATATTGAAAGGCTAAAAACAAACCTCGTTGGGCCCGTTCTTCCGCCTTTAATTCTAATAAGTCTTCGCCCTTATAAGTAACAGAACCCTGGGTGATTTCATATCCATCACGGCCCGCCAATACATTCGACAAGGTACTTTTACCGGCACCATTAGGGCCCATAATGGCATGCACTTCGCCAGCATTAACCGTTAAGTTAATACCACGTAATATTTCTTTGCCATCAATGCTGGCATGGAGGTTTTTAATTTCTAACATTTATAATCTCTTTAATTTATTAACTAACCCACTGAGCCTTCTAAAGACAGACCAAGAAGATTTTGTGCCTCAACAGCAAATTCCATCGGTAATTGACGCATCACTTGTTTACAAAAACCATTTACAATCATTGATACCGCATCTTCGGTATCTAAGCCCCGTTGTTTACAATAAAACAACTGGTCTTCACTGATTTTTGAGGTCGAGGCTTCATGTTCGACTTGAGCTGTCGGATTTTTTACTTCTATATACGGAAAGGTATGTGCGCCACACTGATCACCCATTAATAATGAGTCACATTCGGTGTAATTACGGGCATTTTCTGCATTGGCTCCGATACGAATTAAACCGCGATAAGCATTTTGTGAACGACCTGCTGAAATACCTTTAGAAATAACTGTTGAACTGGTGTTTTTACCCAAATGAATCATCTTGGTGCCGGTATCTGCTTGCTGCATATTATTGGTCACCGCCACCGAGTAAAACTCACCAATAGAGTTATCACCTTGCAAGATAACACTTGGATATTTCCATGTGATCGCTGAACCAGTTTCAACTTGAGTCCAGGATACTTTTGAGCTTTCACCGCGACATGCTGCTCGTTTGGTGACAAAGTTAAAAATACCGCCCACACCATTTTCATCACCGGGATACCAATTCTGTACGGTTGAGTATTTAATTTCTGCACGATCATGTGCTACTAATTCAACTACCGCCGCATGCAATTGGTTTTCATCACGCATTGGTGCGGTACAACCTTCAAGGTAACTAACGTAGGCATCATCATCGGCAATAATTAAAGTACGCTCAAACTGGCCAGTATTGGCAGCATTGATACGAAAATAAGTCGATAATTCCATCGGACAACGTACGCCTTTGGGAATATACACAAATGAACCATCACTAAATACCGCTGAATTGAGTGATGCATAAAAATTGTCTTTATACGACACCACGCTGCCCAAATACTTTTTAATTAATTCAGGATGCTCATGTACTGCTTTTGAAAATGGCATAAATAAAATACCTTCTTCAGCCAATTTATCTTGGAAGGTATTAGCAACCGAAACGCTATCAAATACGGCATCAACTGCTACGCCTGCAAGGCGTGCTCGCTCATCCAGTGGTACGCCTAATTTTTCATAGGTACGAAGTAGTTCAGGATCCACTTCATCCAAACTTTTAGGACCATCTGTTTTTGTTTTTGGCGCTGAATAATAGCTGATATCTTGATAATTAATTTCAGGATAATGAACATGCGCCCATTCTGGTGTTTCAAGTGTTAACCAATGGCGATAAGCTTGTAAGCGCCATTCTAATAAAAATTCAGGTTCGCCCTTAATGCGTGATATTTCACGCACTGTTTCTTCGCTCAAACCCGGTGGTAAACTTTCTGATTCAATATCAGTGACAAAACCAGCTTGATAATCACTTGCTAAGACATCATTTAGTTGTTGCTGTTGTTCAGCCATGTAAATCACCATTGTGTAAGGTTGCTGATGGATAAAAATGGATGGGGCTTTCAGCTGAAGATTGCGGCACCAACATATCGGATAGTTTCACCTCATCTAATGCGTTAGAAACCGCATTATTAATACGCGTCCAGTTGGTTTGCACATCACAATGTGACTCTTGTTCACACTGACTCTGCTCGCTAACACACTCTGTTAACGCGATCGGACCTTCGATGGCAGTAATGATTTCCGCCACTGAAATACTCTTAGGGCTTCGAGTTAAGTTATAGCCGCCTTGTGCACCTCGTTCAGATTTCAATAAGTCGGCATGAGATAATGCCTTCAATACTTTCCTGACTGTTGGTAATGGTACTTGCACCGCATCAGATAATGTATGAGCACTATGTTGTTGATATGTTTTTGACGCTAAATAAGACATCAAAACGATACCGTAATCTGTTAATTTACTCATGCGTAACATGTTACGTCCTCCCAATTGATACTATTATAGTACCAATTAAAATATTAACCAAGTCTAATACTCGGTTATTTCAACTGATAATCACTGGCAAAATGTGAGAGAATGTGCCGCTGGTGAACTTTATCGATATTTTACTTACTAAGACCCTAGCAACAATAATCGATGATACTTTTAACCTAATACTTACTATATAGAGCATATTTAAATGAACTTAAAAACACTCGCACTTCTACCTATACTATTTTTTGGAGCACAAGCAATGGCTGATGATCACGCCACAAAGTTAGACACTGAACAGCAACAGCTAAGTTATATCTTTGGTATTCAAGTTGGACAAAACATGATGTCTGAAGGTGTAGAACTAGACATGGAAGCATTTTCTGCTGGTGTTGCAGATATGTTTGCAGGTAAACAACCACAGCTAGATCAAGCAACAGCTGAAAAAGTGATTGGTGCTTTCCAACAAGAAAAAGCCAAACTAATGGCTCAAGAAATGAATGCAAAACAAGAGGTATCTCAAGCATACCTTGATGCTAATGCAAAAAAAGATGGCGTTGTAACAACAGAAAGTGGTTTGCAGTATAAAGTTATCACTGCAGGTGATGGCGCAAAACCAACTACTGAAGATAAAGTTATTGCCCACTATAAAGGTACATTGCTAGACGGCACAGTATTCGATAGTTCTTATGACCGTGGTGAACCAGCGACATTCCCAGTGACTGGTGTAATTCAAGGTTGGCAAGAAACGTTACAGCTAATGACTGAAGGTTCAAAATGGGAAATTGTTGTTCCTGCTAACTTAGCTTACGGTCCTCGTGGTGCTGGCCAAGGATCGCCAATTGGTCCTAATGAAACATTGATTTTTGAAATTGAGTTAATCGCCATTACTCAATAATTCAATTGAGTTTGAGGCACTAGAGCAATTCTGGTGCCTCAAATATTAGTTCTAAATAATATTGGGAGATGTTCGATGAAACAGTCACTCTACGCAAGCGCCCTATTATTTTCTTTTATGTCCTCCATTGCTTCAGCACAAACTTTTGTCAGTGAAGGTAATCGCGTCAATTTAATTGAGCTTTATACTTCCGAAGGTTGCAGTAGCTGCCCTCCAGCCGATAAATGGCTGGGCAAACTAAAACAAGATTCCCGTCTTTGGTCTGAATTTATTCCGATGGCTCTTCATGTCGATTATTGGGATTATATTGGCTGGAAAGATCCTTTTGCCAACCCTCAATTTAGTGCCCGACAACGGCAATACGCTAGAGAGCATAACCTTTCTAGTGTTTACACTCCTGGCATGTTATTAAATGGTGGCGAGTGGACCTCTTGGCGCAGACAATCTAAGCTAAAACTTACACCCAATATCTCTACAGGAAAGCTATCGGTAGAATTAAATGATGGTGCTGTCGATGCGATTTATCAATCCATTAACAAACAGCCATCAGAGCTTATTCTTAATATTGCCGTGCTTGGATTTGATTTAAATGTGGATATTACGGCTGGGGAAAATAATGGTAAGACCTTGACTCATGACTTTGTTGTTCTTGGGCTGCATCGTATTGCTATGACAATATCAAATGATGGCCACTATACGGTTTCGTCAGTAGCGTTACCCAAACTCAGTGTCCACCCTTCTAAAATAGCACTGTCAACATGGGTCAATAGTGATGATGATTTAAGCCCATTGCAAGCCACGGGTGGCTGGATTAATTAAAGTTCTACCGTTAAGGTATTTCTAAAATAAGCCCAATCAAAATAAGGACCGGGATCCGTTTTTCGCCCTGGTGCAATATCACTATGTCCGACTATTCTGTCAAACGATAGTTGAGGATACGCCTTCACTAAAGCACGTATTGTAGTTACTAATATTTCATACTGACTATATTCAAAAGTCTGGTCATCACAGCCTTCCAATTCAATGCCAATGGTAAAATCATTACAGCCCTCTTTGCCATCCCATAAAGAGATTCCAGCATGCCAAGCTCGCTGATGGAAAGGTACGTATTGAATAAGCTCACCATCACGCCGAATCAACAAATGCGCTGATACACATACATCTGCAATTCTCTCAAAATATGGGTGTGCCTTGGGATTTAATTTATTTAAAAACAAATCATCAATCCAGCCACCACCAAACTCACCTGGCGGCAAGCTGATGTTATGAATCACTATTCCGGTAATAGCCTCACTATCAGGCCGTTCATCCTGATTTGGCGAGCAGCGATATTCAATATCAGCAATTAATCCAAGTTGGTGATCAATTTGCAAAACTTATTTCCTCAGACCTTCTACCACCATTCTCGTCACACTCACTACACCCACTAGTTTACCCTTATCCATTACTGGTGCTCTCGATAGCTTGAAACGCTCAAATAAACGCGCGCAATAACGTATATCCATAGACGCCTCAACCATCATTGCAGGTTTATGCATAATTTCATAAACATTCACCCGATCAGGTGATTTATCTCGTGCTAATACATGATGTGCAATATCTGACATTCTGACAATGCCATATTCATCATCGTCATGGCGCTTATCGACAATCAACATCTTATTTTTAAGATTTTCCATTTGTGATAGTGCATCAGAAATGGTGGTCATTCCATCTACAATATCAATTTTTGCTCGCATTACATCACGTACGCGGATAATTTCTCTTTCTTTCATTAGGGTACCTCTGTTAATTAAATAAAACTTCTGGCAATGCCAAAAGGCCAGTATCAAGGCATGATTTTAAAGACATGTCTTGACCTGATGAAAAATCATAACGTAGAGGCTGGTCTTTTGGCTAAGCCTCACAGGGCGAGACTTCAAGCATCCACCTTCGTTGTTATGTTTCTTATGAAGGGAATAACCATTCACAGCAAAACATGCCTAGAATCTGGATGCTTGAAATTTCGCAGAAAATATATTTTATTGATATAGGTACCCTCAAATTTCATCTTCTACAATATCTTTC
The DNA here is from genome assembly GCA_048595405.1 of Methylophagaceae bacterium. GTDB lineage: Bacteria > Pseudomonadota > Gammaproteobacteria > Nitrosococcales > Methylophagaceae. The sequence goes on along the minus strand of JBJPGB010000012.1, from coordinate 32,214 downwards.
AATGTTTTAATTTGATGTGATACCCCGACGGCATCTTCAACATCAATTTGAATTGCAATACCTGTCCCTGGTTTTTCATCAAACTCCCCAACTTTTTCTATCCTTTCAAGAATATGTCGAGATCGATGCTCTTCCACTAAAAACAGGATGACATCACGTTGCGTTTCAAGATTTAACCCAAAAAAAGTTTTACTTTGTTTTAAACCCTCACCCCGTGCATTATGGATAACCGTTGAGCCTGTTGCTCCGGCTTCTCTGGCGGCATCTAGCACATCATCCGTTTTGCCATCTTCGACAAAACATATAATCAATTTGAAATGCATTATTCATTCTCCTCATTGTATTTTTGTTGTCTATGTTGTCGCCATTCTGTGAGTTGGGCATAAGCCATCACACTCATAATTGGAAATAAACTAGCAAAAGCAATCAAACCAAAACCATCCAGTAAAGGACTTCTACCGGGCACGGTTGATGCAAGCCCTAAACCTAGGGCTGCTACCAGTGGTACTGTTACTGTTGACGTGGTTACACCACCGGAATCATAAGCCAGCGCAATAATCATTTTAGGGGTGTAAAAAGTTTGGATAATCACCACCACATAACCGGCCATAATATAATAATGTAGCGGTGTACCAGTGATGATGCGAAAAGTCCCCAAGGATATTCCGACCGCCACGCCAATCGCAACTGCAATACGAAGTCCCCAAACTGAAATTGCGCCAGCCGATACTTCTTCTGCCTTAATAGCAACCGCTATTAGTGATGGTTCTGCAATGGTGGTCGAGAATCCAATTGCGGCGGCAAAAATATAAATCCACATATAATCTTGCCAATGAATTATCGCAGGAATAGCTACCAAATCCTTAAAAATAAAGGATGGATCCGTTAATTGCGTTGCCATTAATTTTCCTAAAGGAAATAATGCTTGCTCTAGTCCTTGTAGAAAAAATGTCAATCCAATAAGTACATAAAAAAAGCCAACTAAAACCTTCCTTAGATGCGGGATAGGTTTTCGAATAACCAATAATTGGAAGCCGAAAATAATTGCTGCAATGGGTATAACATCTATTAATGTTTGAGCAAACACCGCAGCTAAGGAGGATAACAATTCCATCAGATAATCATTCCGTAAGCCATCACAAATATCATTGGTGTTAATGATGCAAAAGCAATGAGTCCAAAACCATCTGTCATCGGGTTGCGACCTTTGATGCTGGATGCAAGACCAACACCTAATGCAGTTACCAAAGGCACAGTAATCGTTGAGGTAGTGACGCCGCCTGAATCATAGGCAATGCCAATAATTTCTGGTGGTGCGAATATTGTCATAATGACGACCCCCATATAACCCGCAATAATTAAGTAATGAATGGGCCAACCTTTTAAGATCCGTAATACACCGATCAATATTGCAATACCAACTGATAAAGCTACGGTATAGCGCAGGCCAGTTGCATAGCTTTTCATCGCTTGCTCATTCTGTTCAATCATGCCACCACTGGCGGCGACTATTGCAGCTTCTTTAGCGACCGCTATTAATGCCGGCTCAGCCACAGTAGTTCCAAAACCCAAACAAAAAGCAAAGAGCAGCAACCACAGCACACTACCCTTGCGAGCAAAAGCATAAGCCATGCTCTCGCCTATCGGGAACAATCCCATCTCTAAGCCGCGAATAAAAAATGTTAGGCCGAGCATAACTAACAGTACACCCATGAGAATTTGCCCGATATTAGGTATAGGTTGTTGCAAAACAACTAACTGGAAAAAGGCAATAACTGCGATAATAGAGGCAAGATCACGAGCACTACTAAAGAAATAGCGTAAAAATATAGAAAATTGTGCCTTCACTCGTTACCCTGTGGAATGATCACTAATATACATTCTACTAAAATTAACCATAACAACCACAAAATATGACTATAAAATTTGATTTCAATCAAGATACTATTGTAGATAATGTTACTCAAGCATTAAAAGAAGACATTGGCACTGGTGATTTGACCGCTAGTTTAATACCGGAAACAATGACCACAGCGACGATAATAAGTCGTGAAAAGGCGACACTCAGCGGTATTTTATGGGTAAATGAAGTCTTTGCTCAACTGAGTTCCACTACACAGATCCATTGGTTTTTTAATGATGGTGATCGTGTATCTAAAAACGACAAACTCTGTGAGTTAACTGGGCCTGCTCGTCAGTTGTTATCTGGAGAGAGAGCAGCATTGAACTTTCTACAAACATTGTCTGGCACGGCATCACTGGTTCAACAATATTCTGATGCTGTATCCGATATTGACGTAAAAATATTGGATACTCGAAAAACGATTCCTGGGCTACGTATTGCACAAAAATATGCAGTACGCTGTGGTGGTGGTCATAATCATCGTATTGGACTCTATGACGGCATTCTGATTAAAGAAAATCATATCCTTGCTGCCGGCTCCATAGAAGCGGCCATTTGTGCCGCCAAAAAAATAGCCAATGGAATTGCCGTTGAAATTGAAGTCGAGAACTTTGATGAACTTGAACAGGCTTTATCAGCACAAGCCGATATAATTCTTTTGGATAACTTTGACATTGCAGCGTTGAAAAAAGCAGTTGAAATGAATCAGGGCCGCACTCAATTAGAGGCTTCTGGTGGAATCACACTCAATAATGTTCGGGCTATCGCTGAAACAGGTGTGGACCGAATTTCTATTGGCGCTTTAACTAAAGATGTCCGTGCCATCGATCTCTCAATGCGGTTTGCTTAAAAAAAACCGCGATGCTATTGCTAACACCACGGTTGAGAATAGAACTACCCCCCAGAGAGAGGTTGTAAAATAGACAGCTAAACTCTAGAAAAGTTACACCTGATAATTATCTTTTAAAACCTACTCTCTAGAAATATTATTCCAAACCTATTTGCCAAATCTCACGGTTGGCTTCAACAATTTCACCTGAAGTTGCATCCACTTCTACTTTCATTTCTTGATTTAGCGTTGTATCAATATCAAACTCGTATGATGCCGCTCCATTTGGCTCAATTTCATATTCTACTTCCGTGATTTCACCAGGATAGATTGCTAAAGCTGTTTTACGTGCATCTTCTTCACTGACTGTGGCTTTGGCTTTGAATAATGGGTGGTTTACATTGTCGACTTCACGTTCCACTTCAGATACTAAGCCTCGATGTGCATTGCATTCAACATCCCAATCGGAACCGTCATCTCCTCGAATATCAAACTCATACATATGTGCACCTTGCTCATTTTTAAATTCAACTTTGACGACTTCACCAGGGCGTTCATCTAAAGCTGCAGCCATGCATTTCTCAAACTGGTGTGGGTTCGCTTCAGCCATAACAAATGAGCTTGTAATAAGCAGTGTTGATGCAATAACTGATTTGGTAATTAATTTCATTTTATTTCCTCCTAGATAATATTTAAGGCTTAGTCCATGATTATTTAGTGGCAAGCCGGCTTATTTTAATTATTACATTGATACCTTAATTCCGATCCAACCCGCACGAGGTGCACCCGCTCCAACGAAACGAGGATCATCAAGTGCATCTAGACCAGGCGCTTCATCCGGCTCACCATATAGACCAAATGTTTCATATTCGCTGTCAAATAAATTATCTACTTTGGCAAAGAATTCGACATTCTTATTCAGATTGTAACGACCATGCAGATTTACTAAACGATATCCAGGCAATTGACCATTATTGTTGGCTTCATCACCACGGTAATATTGTGAGGAATGATAAGAAGCATCAAAACCTAATGTAAACGCAGGAGTAAACGCATAGTCCGCCCCTATTTTAAAGTTATGTTTTGGTATGCTCGGCATGCTGTCACCGCTTGAAACTGTGGTTGTATCGCCAGCAGGGTTATTTTCATTAAACACACTAAAGCCACTTTCAAAAGTTGCATCAACATAAGAATAGTTAGAGAACCATGTTAGCTTATCACCAGCAAGCGCACCGCTAAGTCCAAGTTCGACACCTTGTCGTTTGGTTTCACCTACATTATCAAAAAAGCCATTGTTGATATTGCCTGATATCCCTTCTTCGACCGGAATGAAAATAATGTCATCTTTATTGACAGTGTGGAAGATGCCTGCTGTCCATGAGACTGAATTAAACCCACCTCGCACCCCCGCTTCCCATGTTTTTGCTATCACTTGATCTAATGGTGGATCACTTAAAAATGAGTTAGGTAATGCACATGGGTGTGCTTTGTTTGAACAGGTTAGCTCGGAAGGTGTAGGCGCACGAGATGATTCACTATAACTACCATAGACAGCTAAGTCTTGATTAACAGCATAAGCTAAACCAACGGCAGGATTGATTCGACGGTAGGTATGAATGCTACCGGTTTCATTTAAATTAGTGGCCCCACCTTCACTTGTTCCTGAGATATCGATATGCGTTAGATTATAACGCGCTGATATTGTTAGCGCTAATTGTTCTGTCACTGCCAATGTGTCAGTGAAAAAGACACCTAATGAATCACTGTCAATTTTACCATCTACTATTGATTCCCCGATGCTAAATCCGGTTCCTGTGGTACCGCGATCCGCTTTGAATACAGCAACTTCGCTTTGCGCGGTATGTTTCATATCGGCTTTATCGTAACTTGCACCAATGATTAATTGGTTTTCACGGTCAAATAAATCATTCAAAAATGTCGCTTGTAAGCTAAGGCCATAGCTATCTTGCTCGGTAGTGCTAGTATTATCCAACGCAAGATCATCACCATCAGGGCTGCCCAATGCGGCTTCTGTGATTTCATTACCATTAGCATCTTCAATACCATCACCCAGACCACCATAGGCATCACCTTCTTCGACTAAGAATCCGCCATCAAAATCTAACTCTGCACCATCACCATTAAAGGTATCACGGTCGTTATTTCTAAAGTATGTATTGGCTGAGATCAATAAAGAATCAGACAACCAATGCGAACCATTTAATGTCAACATTCGTAATTCATTTTTTGTATTATCGGGATAAGTAAATACGGCTTCACGATCCGTTTTCGATAATTCAATGGGCGCTGGACCATTACCATTCAAATCACTATCTACAGCTGTCACCGCTAAATCTAAAGTGCTATTTTCATTTTGATAACTTAAATTTGCAAATAATTGGTCAACATCAGATGGTGATTGATCACGCCAGCCATCTTCTTCAACATGAGAGCCCGTTATAAAATATCCAAAAGTGCCATTGTTCGCACCACTTTCAAGTGTCGTAGACCAACGACCAAACGAACCGGTATAACCTTCTAAGCTATGGCCTTCATGACTAAAGCCATTTTTGGTTTGAATGGAGATAGCACCACCTAATGTATTCAAGCCAAATAATGGATTTGAACCGGGTATCAGATTCATACTGGCAATGGCCGATTCTGGAATTAATTCAAAATTGACTGCATCGCCAAAAGGTTCATTTACACGCACACCATCTTGATAGATTGATAAACCTTGAGCAACGCCCACTAATGGTGAAGCGGTAAAACCTCGAAACTGTAAATCAGGTTGGAAAGGGTTATTTTGTGCCGCATTAATATTGACACTGCCCAATGTCTTATTCATAAAGTCAGTCATATCAAGACTTTGACTATTTTCAATTTCTTCTGCGGTTGCAGATTGGATATTGCTAGCAATTTGATCCGCAGGTAAACCAACACCGTGAAGTGGTGTGGTGCCGATAACTTCAATATCTGTTAACTCTAGATTGCTTTCCTCTTCGGCATAAGACTGTGTCGATATCATTGCCGTTACAATCATTAAACATAAGGCTTTCTTTTGATGGTGGTACTGCATTTTCTCTCCTAGATTTTTCTTCTGCTATTTTAAGATTAATTTTTAAAACACGCTGATTATGCGGGTATTTAAAGCAATTACCTATAGGAAGAATTCCTATTTTTAACGTGTTCAGCTTAAATATAGGTTTGATGGTGCATAATAAGCTTCGACATTCACTGACAAGCTGATAATAAATAGAATAAACAGATGAATTTAAAGCTACGTTTAAACTTGATAATCACTATTATATTGCTGCTGGTAATGCTTGTTGGCTCTGTTGTTACCATTGAAAATGCGCGTAACAATATACAGGCTGAGACAGCGTCAACGGCCATCCTTGCTTTGCATATGTTTGATGCTGAAATTTCGGCTCTTCGAGGACAAGATCCATCGCTTATCAAAGGCCGTTCACTTTTTCACCTTAAAGATCTCAGCAATGTTCGTCATTTGGAAATTGGGTTTTTTGATAATGCTGGCAAGCTGCAAGATAGTAACCGTGTCAACACTAAGCGGCCAAATAATGAACCACCTGTCTGGTTTGTTAATACCATGGATATAATCACCGATGAACTCCCCAGCACCAAGCAAGCGGTCTTGATGTCGGGCCAACTGATCGGAGAATTGGTTATTACTCCTGATATTTCTTATGAGATTAATGAGGAATGGCAAGAAACAAAAGGCATCTTAGTTCTGCTCGGCATCTTCTTTATCGTAGTTAATATTGTGGTTTATTTTGCTGTTAGCATTGCATTACGGCCTATTGATAATATTCTTGAGGCCTTAACCGAACTAGAATCTGGCAATCTTGAATCTCGACTACCAAGATTTACCTTGCCTGAGCTATCCAATATCAGTGATAAATTTAATGTGATGGCAAAAACTTTACAATCTAGCATTGAAAATAATCACCACCTGTCACAGCAACTCATCCGATTGCAAGAGGATGAAAGAAAAAATTTAGCGCAAGAACTTCACGATGAAATAGGTCAGCATCTTACCGCTATCAATATGGATGCCTCTGTTATTAAAGGCGCTAAAACTATTGAGACTGCTCAAGCGAGTGCAATAGCAATCGATTCGGTTGTTAAACGAATGATGGAAATTGTCCACACCATGCTACAACGACTTCGTCCGAGCGATCTTGATGAATTGGGCTTAAATACAGCACTAAAAGAACTGACGTCGACATGGCTTGAACGTAATTCAAATATAAACTTAGATCTAATTATTTCTGGGGATTTTACAAAACTTGATGATGCGCTATTAATTTCTATCTATCGAATCGTTCAGGAATGCTTAACTAATATTGCACGCTATGCTGATGCTGATAACGTCACTATTTCGGTCGAAAAAGAAAATAATCAAATTAATATGATGATCAGTGATGATGGTAATGGCTTTGATCACACACACAAGCCCAAAGGCTTTGGCTTGGCGGGAATAAAAGAGCGCGTAGAAGGTTTAGCCGGCAGGTTTGAGTTGCAAACTGCTATTGATCGCGGTGTCATGATAATGATTAAATTACCGTGTTCTATTAAAGGGCAAGAATGAAAACATCTATTTCTGTTATGTTGGCAGATGATCATACGGTTGTTCGCGCTGGCGTACGTCGCTTGTTAGAGCAGCACGATAATATTGACGTCATTGCCGAAGCGGAGAGTGGCGAACAAGCTTATCAATTATTTGGGGATTTCATGCCTGATGTGTTGGTCATGGATATCTCTATGCCAGGCATAGGTGGATTGGAAGCACTGCGACGAATTCTACTTCGATATCATTCCGCTAAAGTAGTCATTTTTTCGATGCATGAGAATGCAACATTTGCAACACAAGCCCTCACCACTGGCGCTATGGGCTATGTTGCCAAATCGAGTGATGCACAGGATTTGGTTCAAGCAGTAATCAGTGTTGCCGATGGCATAAATTATTTAAGCCCGACACTGTCTGAAAAAATAAACTTACAAGCCATTTCAGATGATAATCCTATGCAAAAACTCACTTCTAGAGAATTTGAAATTTTCAGGTTGCTGGCCGAAGGAAAAACGGTTGAAGATATCTCAGCAGTATTAAATATTGGTCAAAAAACAGTGGCTAACTATCAAACAATATTAAAACAAAAACTAGGCATTAATAGTCCAGTTGAATTAGTAAGGTTAGCCATTAAACATGAGCTTATCGAAAGTTAATAACGTCTTATCAATGGTGAAACCAAGATAATGACTTATGTAAAGTAACAACCTCACCAATAATGACTAATGTAGGCGCAATAGGCTTTTCTGTCGCTACAATCTTTGGTAAATTTTCAATCGTACTTACCCATACTTGTTGATTCTCTGTTGTGCCTTGTTGCACTAATGCGGCGGGCATATCTGCTGACATGCCATATTGTTGCAACTGCTGGCTCAACACCGGTAAACCGGCTAATCCCATATAAACAACAATAGTTTGTCTTGGCTGCACTAATGCTGGCCAATTTAGATTCAATTCACCCTCTTTAAGCTGTCCGGTTACAAAGGTGCAGCTCTGTGAATAATCACGATGTGTTAAAGGAATACCAGCATAACTAGCACAGCCTGAAGCGGCAGTGATACCAGGTACAACCTGAAAGGGAATGCTTTCAGCAGCGAGAGTTTCGATCTCCTCACCACCCCGACCAAAGATAAATGGATCACCACCCTTTAATCGTAAAACACGTTTACCTTGCTGCGCATGGCTAAGTAATAGTTGATTGATCTCTTGCTGTCGAATTTTGTGCCAAGAGCGCTGCTTGCCGACATAAATTTGTTCTGCTTCACGGCGAACGAGATCTAATACTTCCTTACTGACTAAACGATCATAAAATACAATATCTGCTTGCTGCATTAATCGTAGTGCTTTGAAAGTCAGTAATTCAGGGTCACCTGGACCTGCTCCTACTAAATAAACCTCACCTTTATTCATCTGGTCAGGTTTTACCGTCTCTAATGCTTGTTGTAACGCATCTGCGCCTGCTTTATCTCTGCCCGCGAGAACATGGCTCGCGACATCGCCCTGTAGAATAGACTCCCAAAACCGGCGTCGCATGGACAAACTCGGTAACTTCTTTTTTACTGCATCACGATATTGGCCAACCAAACTTGCTAATTTTCCGTAACTCGGTGGAATTAAGGTTTCTAATCGTGCCCGTAATTGCCTTGCTAATATTGGCGACTTGCCACCACTTGATACCGCAACAACTATTGGAGAACGGTCAAGAATTGATGGCAAAATAAAGTCACATAATTCAGGACAATCTGCCACATTAACTAAGATATTCTTTTGTTTAGCATGCTGATAAACATCACGATTAATATCATCACTATCTGTTGCCGCAATGGCTAAGGTATGGTTGTTCAACATTTCTGCAGAAAATATCGTGTTTAACCATATGATGTCACCAGCATCAATTAATACCTTTGTCGTTGCCGATACTTTGGGGGCAACTAGCGTAACTTTTGACTGTGCTTTCAGTAATAATCCTGCTTTGCGTGCAGCGATATCGCCACCGCCGACGACGAGACATGATCGATCTTTTAAATCGATAAATATGGGTAAATAATCCATCTATGAAAACTACTAAATTTCTATAATCTTGTATTTTACCCTGTACAGGCTCAAGACAAAATGAAAATATAATCTAGTCGTGACTATTTAGTGATCTGTGTGCTCTGATAGTGGTAAGGCTAAACCTTGTAAGACAAAGCCATCCTCTAAGTTTTGCACCACGGCGATAACGCTTGTTTTATTCAGATCCCATTTATCATTCACTAAGATAGAAGTTGAAACATCTGTTTCACCACATTCATTTAATGAAAATGGGCCTAACCACGTTCTCACTAAATTTTGGTGGTTAAATGTGACTCCAGCATTGTCTCCACCTTTAACCTCACTTAATAAATCATCTTCAGTTACAGCTAAATAGAGTTGTGAATACTGGCGATTTTCATCACCTTCAACACTAATATGACTATCAATAATAAGTTCGCCATCATTATCTGATACCACTAACGCAATTCTAGATTCTGGAGCAAAACCACCCACAGCATTAATGACTTTTTTTGCATGTTTTTCCCAGTTATGAATAACTTCGCCACTGATGACAAATTCTGGTGTATACACTGTTTGGTATAAATTAAGCTGTGCTTGTTGGCGTTGACGCGCTGAAAATACTGGACTCGCAAACCTATCTATCCAGCCTTTTTTATTATTAAGATAATCAATATGAAAACCTAATACTATTAGCTGATCGTCAGTGATGCCTTGCTCTGGTAGAGCATGTACCCATCTGTCAGCCGCCGGACATAAACCGCACCCTTCTGAGGTAAATAACTCAAGCACCGCCATTTGCTTATCACCACTTTCAGCCTGCCATATTTGAGCAGATGCCATTATTGGCAGTAATAGTGTAAATAGTAATATGTTTAGTTTATTGAGCATTCTCTAGTGCCTTATTCCATAGGATTCATTATATGAGATAGTTTAATTATCTAAATAGTTCCGTTGTTGTACATCAGTGGTAATGGCTAATTCTCTCATAATTGCAGTCGCATAACTGCCTGCCACTAAAAAAAAATTTAACTCTAACTGATGTTTATCGATAAATTGCCACTCAAAATTATTAGGGAATAGTCGTAAAGGGCGCCGTTGCTGATTAAGTCCCGCTTTTTCTAAGCCTTGCTGCCAATCAGTCCAATCGGCCAAAACTTGTTGTTCTAGCTCTAAGCTATCTGATTGCGTTAGAGCTTTCCCCTGCCCCCACATTGGACCTGTAGGGTGTATATCCATCATCTCAACTCGACTTTGTATTTCGTTATCAATACCATCGATAGTAAATAGGCTGGCTTTGGTTCCCGTTAATGACATGACATCGCCTATTACAGCTTGATTCCAATTTCTCTGCTGAATTCGCTCAGCTAAGACAAGATTAAATAACCATGATCGTGCTGCCGATAAATAGATACTTTTTTGATTGCGCTTTCGAGGTGCTTTCCCCGTTGAAAACCAATGAGAAACACGTTGTAAATTATTGCCTTGATGGCCAAAGCGTTGTTCACCAAAATAATTCGGCACACCCTGCTGTTGAACCTGTTGTAAACTCGCTTGCCAGCTCGCTTTATCACCTTGAATATTGGTTAATCGCAGCTTGAAGTTATTGCCGCGTAATACACCGCGTTTTAACTTTTTCCCATGTCTTGTTTGTTCAAGGATCTGAATCTCATCACTCTCAAAAATTGCCCACTCGGGCTCTTCATGGCCTTCCATATTAATACTAAACCATTGTATCGTGATGGCATGACGATCTTTCAACCCCCCATAACCCACAGCAACTTGAGGAACACTGGCAAACTTTGCTAATTCATTCGCTAACCAGTCGGTATTGATATTTCGCTTTTGAATCTTAAGCCAAACATGACCGCCACTGCCATCGGGCTTAAATGGTAAAACTTCTTCAACTTGGAAATGCTCTGGTTGGCTACGAATATTGGCTGAGCAGCTTAGAGCAACATCATTAACACGAGATAATAATAAATAATCAAAATGTTTCAAAGCTTATTAATCAGCCTTGATTATCAAAGCAACGGCATGAGCCGCAATTCCTTCTTGCCGCCCAGTAAAACCTAACTTCTCTGTTGTTGTTGCTTTGATATTAATAGCATCACTGTTGATAGCCATATCTTGTGCCAACAAATCACGCATGGCAGGAATAAAACCAGCCAACTTTGGTGCTTGGGCAACGACTGTGCTATCAATATTATTGATCTTCCAACCACGCTCTGATAACTCACTGATAACTTTTCTTAATAATATTCTACTGTCTATATTGTTAAATGATTCATCAGTATCTGGAAAGTGATGGCCAATATCCCATAAACCAGCGGCACCTAATAAAGCATCACAAATAGCATGGATTAGCACGTCACCATCGGAATGCGCTTCTAAACTGTGAGTGTGGGGAATTGTCACGCCGCCCAGAATGATTTCTTTACCTTGGGTGAATTTATGCACATCATAACCATGACCAATTCTCATTAGCTTGCCCCACGTTGTTGTTGTATAAATAAGCTGGCTAAAGCCAAGTCTTGTGGCACAGTAATTTTAATATTATCTGAATGACCTTCTACCATCATCGGCTGGAATCCTGCTACTTCCATCGCACTCGCTTCATCTGTAATGGTTAATTGTTGTTGCTTAGCTGATTGCAATGCTTGTTTAAGTGCCTGTAGATGAAACATCTGTGGTGTGGATGCTCGCCATAAACTCTGACGATCAACTGTTTCAATAATTTCTTTATTTGTATTTGCACGTTTGACGGTGTCATTAACAGGAATACCTAAAATGCCCCCTACCGGATGACCAGATAAGGCTTCCAACATGCTATCAATATCTTGATGCCGTAAACATGGCCGTGCTGCATCGTGCACTAATACCCAAGGGTCATCACTGGAAATAATAGCTAATTCAAGTAATGCATTAAGGACTGAATCTGCACGGCTGGCACCTCCTTCAACAATATGAATTGGCGATTCACTGTCTACTGATAATTGTGGCCACCAAGGATCAGCCTTAGCAACCGCAACAATAATACCTTTAATTCGAGGATGAGAGGCTAAACGTTGTAAGGTATGCTCAATAACAGTTTTACCTTCTAGTTCAAGGTATTGCTTGGGTTTATCTGCTTGCATCCGTGCGCCAATACCCGCGGCAGGAACAATTGCCCACACTGCTTCATTATTCACTATCTGACTCATCATCTATGATTTGAAAAAATGTTTCACCCGGTTTGATCATACCCAATTCACTTCGAGCACGCTCTTCCACAGCATCAAGACCACTTTTTAGATCTTGTACCTCGGCAGCAAGCACCTGATTTCGTTCTTGCAATATTGCATTATCTTGTTTTTGTATTTCAACAGATCGATGGAGATGTAATACTGAGGGTAAACCATCATGACTAAACCACAAACGATATTGCAGTAATAGCAATAATACTGTGAGTAAAATCATGATTGCTTTCATAATGAGTAAATATTACGCCTGATTAAAGACCTTTATACCGGGATAATGTGCACGACTCCCCAACTCTGACTCAATACGGATAAGTTGATTGTATTTTGCAACTCGATCAGATCGCGATAATGAACCTGTTTTGATTTGGCCAGCATTAGTTGCCACTGCAAGATCAGCAATGGTGGTATCTTCTGTTTCACCGCTACGGTGAGAGACAACGGCAGTATAACCTGCTTGTTTAGCCATATTAATGGCTGCTAAGGTTTCTGTTAATGTGCCAATTTGATTTACTTTTATTAAAATAGAGTTCGCCACACCTTTGCTAATACCCTGATCTAAAATAGCGGTATTGGTCACAAATAAATCATCACCGACCAGCTGTACTCGGTCACCCATACGATCTGTCAGCAATTTCCAACCATCCCAATCATTTTCATCCATACCATCTTCAATGGTAATGATCGGATACTTATCCACCCATGATGCCAACAAATCAACAAATTCAGCTGATGATAATGAGCGACCTTCTGAGGCCAAGACATACTTTCCATCTTGGTAAAACTCTGAGCTTGCGGCATCAATGCCAAGCATAATATCCCTGCCTACTTGGTAGCCTGCATTGCTGATAGCTTCGATAATCACCTCGATGGCAGCTTCATTAGAAGGTAAGTCAGGTGCAAAGCCACCTTCATCGCCTACGGCAGTACTTAATCCTTGATCACTCAGCACTTTCTTTAAAGCATGAAAAACCTCCGCGCCATAACGTATCGCTTCGGCAATGCTTGAGGCGCCCACTGGGACAATCATAAATTCTTGAAGATCAACACTATTGTCAGCATGTGAACCACCATTAATAATATTCATCATTGGCACCGGCATCACCACCGCATCTTGACCACCAAGATATCGATACAAAGGCAGGCCAGCATCGTTGGCTGCCGCATGTGCGGATGCCATTGAAATGGCCAATAAGGCATTAGCACCCAAACGACCTTTATTGTCTGTACCATCAATGGCAATCAACTTTTCATCAATCGCTTTTTGATCCCTTACATCCATTCCGATAATGGCATTACGTAATTCACCATTAACAGCGGACACCGCTTTCAACACACCTTTACCCAAATAACGGTTGCTATCGCCGTCACGGAGCTCTACAGCTTCACGCTGGCCTGTTGATGCGCCGGATGGCACAGCTGCACGGCCGATAACACCATTTTCTAAGATCACATCTGCTTCAACAGTTGGATTACCGCGAGAATCTAAAATTTCACGGCCACGTATATCACTAATTTTGCTCAATCTTTTCTCCAGCTGACCTTAATTAAGGTCATTTGTACTAATCTGCTACTTTCGTCTTAAAGTAAGGAATCTTCAATAAAGTCCTGTTTCTTAACCGTGCTATCAATTGCCACTAAAGTTTCCAGTAAAGCTTCTATTTTGTGTAATGGCCATGAATTGGCACCATCACTAAGGGCTTTTTCTGGTTCAGGGTGTGTTTCCATAAAGACACCAGCAACACCAACGGCTACCGCAGCACGCGCGAGCACAGGTACAAATTCACGCTGGCCGCCTGAAGAACCGCCTTGACCACCCGGCTGTTGTACTGAATGTGTCGCATCAAATACTACTGGACAATCCATAGCGCGCATTACAGGTAAACCACGCATATCTGAAATCAAGGTGTTGTAGCCAAACGAGGTGCCCCGATCACATAACATGATCTGATCATTGCCTGTTGATTTGGCTTTTTCAGCCACGTGAACCATATCCCACGGTGCTAAGAATTGGCCTTTTTTAATATTAACTGGCAAACCTTGCTTGGCCACATTCAAAATAAAATTAGTTTGACGACATAAAAAGGCGGGAGTTTGCAAGACATCAACCACACTTGCCACTTCATCTAACGGTGTATCTTCATGTACATCCGTCAAAATTGGCACATTTAATTCTTTTTTTACTTTCTCAAAAATAGCCAGCCCCGCTTCCAAGCCCGGTCCACGATAACTGCTAGTAGAAGTACGGTTGGCCTTATCAAAAGATGATTTATAGATGAAGTGAATACCTAAATTATCAGTTATCTCTTTTAAACGACCCGCTACATCCATAGTCATTTGCTCACTTTCTATGACACAGGTGCCCGCAATTAAAAATAATGGCTGTTTACCACCGACTTGTTGCCCACATAATTGCATTAAGAATCTTCCTTATGTTGCTTAGCCGCATTAATGAAGCCTTCAAATAATGGATGGCCATGTCGCGGGGTTGACGTAAATTCCGGATGTGATTGCAATGCCACAAACCAAGGGTGCCCCGGTATTTCAATCATTTCTACTAAGTTCTGATCTTTTGACATTCCAGAAAAATGAAGGCCCGCTTCTTCTAATCTTTGCTTGTAATTATTATTAAATTCATAACGATGACGATGACGCTCCGTCACTTCGGTCGCACCATAAATTTTTGCTGCTAAACTGTCCTCTTCTAATCTACAAACATAGCTACCTAGACGCATGGTGCCACCCAAATCAGAATCGGTATCACGTTGTTCCATACTACCATCTTCTTTTTGCCACTCCGTGATCAAACCAATCACTGGATGTGGTGTAGTAGCATCAAACTCGGTACTGTAGGCCTTATCTAATTCTGCCTTATTGCGAGCATAATCTATTACCGCAACTTGCATGCCCAAACAAATACCCAAATAAGGTACCTTATTTTCACGGGCATATTGTGCCGTTAGAATCATTCCTTCAACACCTCGCTTACCAAAACCGCCAGGAACTAAAATAGCATCCATATCAGCAATTGAAGCTGGCCCCTGTTTCTCAATGACTTCTGAATCCACATAATGCACATTCACTTTAGTTCGGGTATTGATACCGGCATGTATTAAGGATTCTGATAACGATTTATAAGCCTCGGTCAAATCCATATATTTGCCCACCATGGCAATATTAACTTCACCTTGAGGGCTATTCAGATTATCAACAACGTGTTGCCATTGGCTTAAATCAGCCACAGGTGCGTCTAAGCCTAATTGTTTAATGACAATTTCATCTAAGCCCTGACGATGAAGATCCATCGGGATCTTATAGATGCTATCGACATCAACAGCTGAAATAACGGACTTCTCCGGCACATTGGTAAATAGCGATATTTTTCGCCGCTCTGCATCTGGTAAAGGGCGATCCATACGACACAATAAAATGTCTGGCTGAATACCAATAGTCCGTAATTCTTTAACCGAATGCTGTGTTGGTTTGGTTTTAATTTCACCCGCCGATGGAATATAAGGCACTAAGGTTAGATGGATAAAACATGCTTGTTCACGACCTAATAGTGTGCCCATTTGGCGAATTGTTTCTAAGAAAGGAAGTGATTCAATATCACCCACTGTGCCACCGATTTCAATCAATGCCACATCTGCATCACCAGCGCCTTCATAAATACAGCGCTTGATCTCATTAGTAATATGAGGAATAACTTGTACTGTATTGCCTAAATATTCACCACGCCGTTCTTTACGGATTACATTTTCATATATCTGACCGGTAGTATGATTATTTTGACGGGTCATCTTGGCATCAATAAAACGTTCGTAATGGCCTAGATCCAGATCTGTTTCTGCGCCATCATTGGTCACAAATACTTCACCATGCTGTAGCGGGCTCATTGTGCCGGGGTCAACATTGATATAAGGATCAAGTTTCACTAGTGTGACTTTCAAACCACGGGCTTCAAGAATAGCCGCCAGTGATGCTGCGGCAATCCCTTTACCCAAGGATGAAACAACACCACCAGTGACAAATATAAATTTAGTCATATATTGGAGAGTTCTAATTAAATGGCGCAACCGGAATAGTCTAGCGCTAATCAGGGGACTAAATTAACAGAATTAAACATTTGCCTCAATGAAAATATAGATTATCAATTTAGCTTAAGTGTTGGTAAAAATCCTTGTTCATTTTGATCAACAACATAGTCATGTGCTAAGACATAACCTACTACAGCGATCAGCTCTTCACCGTAGTACAGCAATGGTGTTCTATCACGTTGCCATGAGGGAACCATCCACTGCTGAAATAAATGTTTCAAGGTTTTATGATGTGCATGCCCTTGCGGCATGATTTGCTCGCCACCTTGTCTAAAACGAATCGTTAATCCATCCGTGATAATCTGCTTACTTAAACCACCTAATTGTACTTTTCCCCACGTTAAAATATCGCCATTATTAAGTGCTGTATCTTGTAAGCTAGTACATTGCAATATTTGATGACTATCATGCTCTACTAAAGGCCGCATAAAATATAATTGGTTTTGATAACGCCGCACTTCAACACCCTGCCAGCTGACGACAGGATTACTATCTTGTTTTGCCTGACAGACTTCGTCGATAACTTTCTGTAAACCTGCTGTTGAAGGTAAAGCAAATTGCTTGCACTCAATATAATGCCGCAGTAGATTCTTTTGTCGCGCCGGTGAGAGTGTTAACAATTGTGCAATAGGCAAATAATCATTGGTTTTCTCTATTACTAAGCTATCTAAGTCCTGTGCTGCCAATTCATCCATTAATTCTGTTGCATCGGCACAATGCTCGGCACTGCGACTAATTGTTTTTGCTGCGCTTGGCCAACGCTGTTCAATATCAGGCCAGATTGTATGACGAATATAGTTACGATTCCAGCGAGTTTCAGCATTACTAGGATCGTCAATCCAACGTAATTGATGTTGTGATGCGTAAGCCAGAATATCTTGCTGAGGTATATTGAGAAAAGGCCTAATTATTGTACTTTCACCTAAGGAAAGCTGCTGTGGCATTGCCGATAAACCTTTTGGGCCAGCACCACGGAATAGCTGTAATAACAAGGTTTCAGCTTGATCATGCTGGTGCTGTGCCGTCAGCAACACATCATTATGTGTTAACTGTTTCTGAAAGGCTTGGTATCGTACTTTTCTGGCCGCAGCCTCCATACCTAATTCATCAATCTCCGTAACATCCACTTTCAGGTGGCAAAGGTCGATCGCTAAATTAGCCGACACCTCAGTACAATGTTTCGCCCATCGCTCTGAATCAGCATGTAAGCCATGATCAATGTGGATAGCTGAAACTGATTCTAATTCAGAACAATTAGCTGTTGCCAGTAGATGGAGTAAAACATGTGAATCAATACCGCCACTATAAGCGACCCAGATTTTTTTACCTTGGGTTAGCCCAATGACATCATCGATGGTCTGCTGGCTATTGAACACTGAAGAATAGTTATTCTTCAAACTCACCATAACTTAACAAACGTTTTTGACGTTGCTCAACCAAGGTATCTAATGGTAATTTTTCAAGCGCTGTTAATTTTGCATCGATCGCATTTTTAACACGATTGGCGATATCATCCATATCCCGATGGGCTCCTCCTAGTGGTTCGCTCAAAACCTCATCGACTAATCCTAATAATTTTAATCGATCAGATGTTACGCCCAATGTATCTGCTGCTTCCGATGCTTTTTCAGCACTTTTCCATAGAATAGAAGCACAACCCTCTGGGGAAATAACCGAGTAAATACTGTATTCCAACATCATCAAGTGATCGGCCACACCAACAGCTAACGCACCACCGGAACCACCTTCACCAATAACGGTGCTGATGATGGGTGTTCTAAGTTGTGCCATTTCAAACAAATTACGGGCAATCGCTTCACTTTGACCGCGTTCTTCGGCACCAATACCTGGATAAGCTCCAGGAGTATCAATGAAGGTCACAACAGGTAGTCCAAAACGTTCAGCCATTTTCATTACACGCAAGGCTTTACGGTAGCCTTCTGGACGAGGCATTCCAAAATTCCGAGCTACTTTTTCTTTGGTATCACGGCCTTTTTGATGGCCAATGACCATTACTGGCCGGCCATTCAATCGTCCCATCCCAGTGATTAATGCTGCATCATCACCATAGGCTCGGTCGCCGTGTAATTCTTCAAAATCAGTGATGATTCTATGAATATAATCCAAGGTATATGGCCGTTGTGGATGACGCGCCATTTGAGTTGTTTGCCAGGGCGTTAGCGATGAAAAAATAGATTGGGTCAATTCAACACTTTTTTGTTGCAACCTTTGAATTTCTTCAGTGATATTTAAATCACTGTCACTACTCATATAGCGTAACTCATCAATCTTTGCTTCTAACTCTGCAATAGGTTGCTCATAGTCTAAGAAATTTACTTGCATTATTTGTTACCTTAAGAGTTAGTTGGTCGCAATTATACACCTTGCCGAGCTACTCGTTTATCCCATTATCAACTCGCTATCGCCCTCACTTTCTTCCCTGGTAATTTCTGCTCCTGATGCCATCCGTACTGCCAGACTAAGATCATTTTTCGAGTCAGCATTGCGTATCGCTTCATCTAAAGTGATTTTGCCCGCTTGGTATAAGGCCAATAATGCTTGGTCAAAAGTAATTGTGCCTTTTTCAGTACTTTCTTTCATTGCGCCTTTGATGCCGCTGATATTACCTTTCGTTATCAACTCAGCAATAAAGGGTGTATTCAGCATCACTTCGACCGCCGGAACACGTTTACCATCCTTAGCAACTAATAAACGTTGGGAAACGATTGAACGTAAATTGAGTGATAAGTCTGTCAGTAATTGACGGTGCATTGTCTCTGGGAAGAAGTTTAAAATTCGGTCCAAAGCTTGGTTGGCATTATTGGCATGCAATGTTGCTAGACACAAATGGCCAGTTTCTGAATAGTTAATGGCATGTTTCATGGTGTCCATATCCCTAACCTCACCAATCATAATGACGTCAGGTGCTTCTCGTAAAGCATTTTTTAGTGCATTTTCATATGATAAGGTATCAATGCCCACTTCACGCTGTTGCACCACGGATTTATCATGTTTATGAATAAACTCAAGTGGATCTTCGATTGTGAGGATATGTGAGGCTGAATTGCGATTACGATGACCGATCATGGCGGCTAATGACGTTGACTTACCCGAACCGGTCGCACCAACAACCAAGATCAAACCACGCTGCTCCATAATAATCTCACCCAAGATAGGTGGAAGATTCATTTCGGTAAAATCAGGAATATGGATTTGAATAAAGCGAATGACGACGGATACTTCACCACGCTGCCAAAAAATATTGACTCGAAAACGGCCAACATCATGCATAGGAACTGCAAAGTTCATCTCCAGTGTTTTTTCAAACTCTTCGATCTGACCTTCGTTCATCAAGGCATAGGCAATCTCTTTAACTTCTCCAGCCTCCATCTTTTTATTGCCGACCGGCCGGATAACGCCATCTATTTTGAGATGAGGCTCAGTACCTGTGCAAAAAAACAAATCTGATGCGGATTTTTCGGCCATCAATTTAAAATATGGTGTTATATCCATTGCTACATTCCTATTTTTAGTTGCCTAATTTTTACATTTACCTATCAATCTTAATGACTTATTAACTATTGTTCAAGAAATTTCGAGAATAAATATGTGCCAGCATAGTCTTGTTTCCATAACATCTTGCTATCAACCATACTTCATTTTAATCATGCTCACCATTGGTGATGCCGCTAAATCAGCTAATAATGCATCTGTAGGTGTAATTTTCCAGTCGTCACCTAATGATATAAGTGTACGAGCATTTGCATTTTTGTAATCCACTTCTAGTGGCGTCATCCCTTGTCTGAATGGGCTTAAGATTGTTTGTAAAGACTGTATCCACTCCTGGCTATTGTTATCGTTTTCAATGCTAACTACTAATACTTTGCCACATATTTCACGCGCTCTGGCAATGTCATATACTGTTTCAGCCGTGGCCGCTAAACCACCTGTAAAGTTATCTTGGCCTATTTTCCCTTGAATAACGACCAGTTTATCTGGCTGGATTAGGCTTTGATATTGTTCGTAAACCTCAGCAAAAATGCGCACTTCAAGTCGAGCAGTTTGATCATCAAGAGTAATAAAGGCCATCCTGCCACCATTTTTAGCTTTCATTGTACGAATAGCGACAATCAAACCCGCGGTAATCACGGGAATTTCATTTCGTTGATAACCTTTTGCTTCGGGGGCTTCTAATTGATGTATTTTCTTGGGAATAAACCGCGCTAATTCTTCACTATATCGATCGATGGGATGACCGCTTAAATACAAGCCTAAGGTTTCTTTCTCAGCGATAAGTAACTGTTCTTCCGTCCATTGCATCACATCAATTAGTGGCTCTTCAACATTTTGTTGTTCATCCATTGCCATCACACCGAACATATCATCTTGACCACTGTCATGATTGCTACGATGTTGCTCGGCAATTTGCAATGCTTTAGTGACACTGGCTTGTAAGCTTGCTCGATGACCACCTAACGTATCTAAAGCGCCAGATTTAACCAAAGCATCCATCACTCGCCGATTGTTCTTGTCAGCACGTTGGCAAAAATCATATAGGCTGGAAAAGGCTTTGCCCTGCTCTCGTTCCGTGACAATACCTGCCAATGCTGCTTCACCAACGCCTTTAATAGCTCCCATGCCATAACGAATGGACTTTTCATCCGCAACAGTGAAATGGATCTTACTGTGATTCACGTCAGGCGGTAAAACCGTCAGCCCCATATCTCGACAGTCGTCTATTAAGCCAACGATTTTATCGGTGGTATCCATATCTGCCGATAAAACAGCCGCCATAAACGCTGCCGGATAATGCGATTTTAGCCAAGCAGTTTGATAAGCAACAAGTGCATAAGCTGCTGAATGTGATTTGTTAAAACCATATTCGGCAAATTTTTCCATTAAATCAAAGATTGGGCCCGCTGTTTTCTCATCAATGTCTCGCTGTTGAGCACCATCTAAAAATAACTGCCTTTGTTTTGCCATTTCTTCAGGTTTTTTCTTACCCATGGCACGACGTAACATATCCGCTCCACCGAGACTATATCCTGCCAAGACTTGTGCAATCTGCATCACTTGTTCTTGATAAACAATGACGCCATACGTTGGTTTTAATACCGGCTCAAGATCAGGATGAGGATAAGTTACTTTTGCACGGCCATGTTTTCGATTCACAAAATCATCAACCATGCCTGATTGCAGTGGCCCCGGTCTATACAGTGCAACTAAAGCAATAATATCTTCAAAAGTATCTGGTTTCAGTCGTTTGATCAGGTCCTTCATACCACGTGATTCAAGTTGGAAGACCGCGGTAGTTTCAGCCCGTTTTAGCAAGTCATAACTGACTTTGTCATCAAGCGGTAGGTTAATAATATCAATTTTAGCGGCTTCCTCTGCCGGTAGCATCGCTTTGACATTTTTAACCGCCCAATCAATAACGGTCAGTGTTTTGAGTCCTAAAAAGTCAAACTTAACCAAACCAACACTTTCAACATCATCTTTATCGTATTGTGATACTAGGCCGGCACCATTTTGTTCGCAATAAATCGGGGTATATTCTGTTAATACTTTTGGGGCAATGACCACACCACCTGCATGTTTACCGACATTTCTAGTTAAACCTTCAAGTTGCAACGCTAAGTCAATTAAGGTGGCCACCTCTTCTTCTTTGTCGTAACGTTCTTTTAATAAAGGTTCTTGTTCTAGGGCCTTGGTCAAGGTCATTTTTATTTCAAACGGTACCAACTTAGCCAATCCATCGACTAAGCCATAGGGATAACCCAATACGCGGCCCACATCACGCAAGACTGCTTTAGCTGCCATGGTGCCATAGGTAATTATTTGTGAAACATGATCGCGGCCATAATGTTGAGAAACATATTCAATAACGCGATCGCGGCCTTCCATGCAAAAATCAATATCAAAGTCAGGTAACGATACCCGTTCTGGATTCAAAAAACGTTCAAACAGCAAATCATATTGCAATGGATCGATATCGGTAATATTAAGTGCATAGGCAACTAATGATCCAGCACCCGAGCCACGACCTGGGCCAACAGGAACCTCATTGTTTTTTGCCCAGTGGATAAAATCAGCAACAATTAAGAAATAACCGGGGAAGCCCATCTCATTGATAACATCTAGCTCTATCTGTAATCGGTCTTCATATTGCTGGCGATTCTGTTCTCGTACTTCTCTTTCAGGAAATAAAACAGCTAGTCGTTGTTCTAGGCCTTTATATGATTCTTGCGAGAAAAACGCATCAATTGTCATGCCTTCAGGTACAGGAAAATCAGGTAAGTAATGCTCATCCAAAGTCAATTCAACTGTGCAGCGTTTGGCGATCTCTATGGTATTTTCAATTGCTTGTGGGATATCACTGAATAATTCCACCATTTCTTCAGCTGTTCTGAGGTATTGTTGTTGAGAATAATTGCGTGGACGGCGTGGATCATCTAATAAGCGGCCATCACTAATACATACTTTGGCTTCATGTGCTTCAAATTGTGAGGTTTCTATAAAACGGACATCATTGGTTGCCACTACCGGTAAATCATGGCTTACCGCTAAATCTAGAGCTGCATCTATATAGCGTTCCTCATCCTCTCTGCCGGTACGGATTAATTCTAAATAAAGCCTATCTGGGAAGAGCGTCTTCCAATGCTGAATAATTTCCTCTGTTTCTTCCGACAAATTATTAAGTAAGCTTTTGCCTAAGATCCCTTCGCGTCCACCAGCAAGACAAATCAATCCTTGTGTTTGACCATCTAACCATTGTAGATCCAACATCGGTACACCGAGATGCTGGCCTTCGATATAGGCTTGTGATAACAACCTAGAAAGGTTGTGATACCCCTCCATATTCTGACAAAGCACCACAAAGCGGCTACTTTTTTTAGCATCCTCTGGATCACGTAAACGTAGATCTGCCGCTAATATCGGTTTGATCCCTGCTTGTTGAGCTGCCGTATAAATCTTCACGGCAGCAAACAAATTATGTTGATCAGTGACGGCAACTGCCGGCATATTAGCGTCGGCTACAGCTTGCATCAATGGCTTGATACGAACTAAACCATCAACTAGTGAATAATCGGTATGAAGATGTAAATGAACAAATTCAGCTGTCATTGTTTAATGTTTACCCATTATGGGAAACGCACTGGAGCAGGCTTAACACCTCGTCCTAATGTCGCATCTACAATTGATTCAGCTTCTCTAAAGCCCATTGCTTTTGCATCCAACTCGGTCATTGTTGGTTCAAAAGATTCTGTCTTGGTAGATTGAGCTACAGGATCACCATTTTGTTTTAAATGAATAGTTTGTGTCGGGTATGCGAATTCCACACCCAATTGCGCTGCCAGACGTAATATATCGAGTAGAAAACGATGACGTTCACGTAATTCTGTATTCCAATCAGGGGTCTCCCAGAATACATAGACTAAAATATCTAACGATACCGCACTGTACTGATTAAAATACACTTGATAGTAATCTTTCCGCATATAGGGATGCATGTGAACCAAGGTTCTGATGCCTTCACAAAAAGCATCAATCTTCTCCGGAGCCGTATCATATGTTAGCCCTAACATGGTTCTCATACGGCGATAACGACGCGCGCCCATATTATCTATTTTTGTCGTCGTCAGCGCTGAGTTAGGCAAAGTGATAACTGAATTATAAAATGTTCTTATTCTCGTGGTTCTAAAACCAACGGTTTCTACTGACCCTTCAACATCACCTACGATCACCCAATCACCAATATGAAAAGGTCGATCTAATAACACCGTGACCGAACCAAAAAAATTGCCCAATAAGTCTTTGGCTGCCAATGCAAATGCTAAACCGCCTAAGCCAAGACCTGCCAACAAACTGGTAACATCGACATTTAAATTATCTGCAACAAAAATTACACCAATTACAACAACGAACACTTTTAGACTTTTGCTAATCATGGGTACTAACAAATCATCAAAACGATTCGTTGTGCCACGGGCTTTATTCATTAATAAAGCATATAAAACATCGACCAGACGGAAAGCACTCCATATTCCCGATATGCTCACCAATACCTTCACCGCGATTGATAAAATAATCAATGCTGTATCAGGTAAGCCAAGAGCACCCAACCCAGCCCACCAGATCAAGGCCATAGCCATCAAGCCAAGTGGTCTTAAAACTGTATTATCTAACTCACTAAAACCATGATGTTTACTTTTCCAATGAATAACATTCCTAGCCAGGATCCATGCAACCACTTTATCTGCTATTGAACCAATGATAATAACTAAGAAAATGCCCAGCCATTGCCAATACTCTAATAAAAACCCACCTTTTAATGACTCTGGTAATTGAGCTCGTAGTTGGATATGGAATGGTAATGCTATTTGTGGATCGTTTGTTCCCTGTTTGGCAGGATCCGTTAATAATTCTTCTAAGATATCGGGTAGTGCTGCTATGGTTGCTTGGCTAAATAACCAACGGCCATCCTGTTGCTGACGAATTTCAACTTTGCCTTGGGAGTATTTTCCAAAAACGTACTGCCCTGTTGCCGGATCCGTACTTATTGATGCTAATACCACTTTTTTACTACGTTCAATAATTGATGATAGCGTGTAAGCGAGTTCTTTACCTTTACTCGGCCTAATTAATGAGCTGATTGCTGATAAATCTAATGTTGATATAGCAAACTTTATCTGGCCTTTTTGTCCATCATTAACAGCCTCCATTGCCGTTAAAAATGTTCGCATCGTTGCACGAGGATTACTGGTTGATTCTGATACTTGTACCACGGCATCTTCAACAACAACGCTCTCACCGGCATTAATAGCAGGCACATACAATAGGCTAAATAAAAGCAAAGCAAATACTATTTGACTACTGCTCATCATCGTTTTCATGACAGACTTAACTCCAATTCAGGATCAGGTGCGTAACTTAATACTGTTTTAGCAGATTGTTTCCACTGCTGGCTGGCAAACAGTTCTTCACGATCAATGGCATGTCGACCATGCAGCCGAATAAGGCGCATATGTCGGACAGGATCATCAGCCAATTTCAAACCATCAATGACCTGCACTACACTTTCTGGCTTATTACACACTAGTATCATATCGCAACCTGCCGATAGTGCTGCTTCGGCTCGGGCAAGACTATCTCCTATCATAGCTGCTCCTTCCATACTCAGATCATCACTTAATATCGCACCTTGGAAGCCTAAACGCTCACGAAGGATTTCTTTAATCCAAAATGGTGAAAATCCAGCGGGCAAACCATCACTTTGTTCATAGACAATGTGAGCCGGCATAATGCCTGCTAATTCCGAATGACATAGTCGGCTAAAGGGCAACATATCGCATTGCAACATATCTTCAAAATGACGAGAATCAACTGGCAGCCCTAAATGTGAATCAACTTCAACTGCACCATGGCCAGGGAAATGTTTACCGACCGCTGGCATCCACGCACGCTTCATGCCTTGAATATAGGCATAAGCGAGTGATGACACTGCTTCCGGATCACGATGAAAGGCACGGTCACCAATAATTTCACTAACACCATAGTCTAAATCTAATACCGGTGCAAAGCTAAAATCAACGCCCACCGCACGCAACTCTGCGGCCATTAACCAACCTGAAATTTCGGTATGTTCTAAGGTTCGTTTAGGATGTTGTTTATAGTGTTGGCCTAATGCGCCTACTGGCGGTAATCGGGTGAAACCTTTTCTAAATCGTTGAACTCGGCCACCTTCATGATCAACTGAAATAATAAGATGGGGATCGCGCAATGCTCTGATACTGTCCGTAAGGGCAGCTACTTGCTCTGGGGATTCATAGTTACGGCTAAATAAGATCACTCCGCCAACTAAAGGGTGTCGCAAAATCTCACATTCTTGTTCGCTTAGCTCCAAGCCAAGCACGTCGACCATTAACGGACCCAATGTCATAAATCACACCCTTACTCGTGGATCAGTACTTTTGTCCCCGGCCTGACCAGTTCAAATAAAGTCAACAAATCCTTATTATGCATACGAATACAACCATGTGATAACGGCTCCCCCATTGGTAAGCTATCTGGACATCCATGGATGTAAATATAACGTTGCATTGTATCAACATTTCCCAAACGGTTTTTAGCCAATTCAATACCACTTAGCCATAAAATTCGCGTTAATATCCAATCTCGTTGTGGGAATTGCTGGCCCAGTTCGGCTGTATAGATTTCACCTGTCGGTCGGCGACCTTCAAAAATGGTATTTTCCGGCTTGTCGGCTCCAATGCAGGCCCGAATCACATGCCAGCCACGCGGTGTACAGCCACTATTTTTTCGTTCACCCACACCCTTTAATGCTGTTGATATTGCAGCTTCAAATAGCAGCTTATTGCCATTAAACAACTGGCAGCCTTGTTGAGATATGTCAATATCAAGTATCGTCATTTAAATGTTATATGCGTCCATAATATTATTCGATTCGGCCAATACCCGATGCAATAATCTTCCCGAGAACAAGCTGATCCTTTTTATTCAATTCATAAAATCGAATTGATAAGCCCATGCCATTGGCGGCCATATTGGTGACTTGGCACTGTATTCGGATCGAATCCTCACTCTTCTTATTGGTAAATCGTATTCTTAATAGGCCGGTATCACCCAGCGCAACTTTCATTCTGTTCCCTACGGGCATAGCTCCTAATTCAATTGTGACACCATTAAGCCCGATACTTTTTGTTTGACCAAATAACATATGACCAGAGGAAAATTGCACCGAGCAAGGCATACGAATATCTTTACGAATATGTTTTCTTTGTTCAGGCTGGGCCATTCACTTTTCTCATCAACTAGCTATACCGACAGGTTACCTGTTTTCAAGATCTATCGCTAAAATTCGGTCTGAGACTATTGGACAAGTATCAGGAGAAGTTTGAGAATAGTCATCATAGTGTATTGTTATTTGTAGTTGAGAGGTCATAATATTTCTCCTCATTGAAAATAAACGTTAAAGAGCCTTATTACGGCTAAGATTAAACGGTAAGTACATCAATAATAATAACAATAAAGCAGTGCTCGCTAGCCATGGCGACCAATTATAACTAACGGTTTGGTCTCGTGTTTTAGCTATATTCTCAATCAATGTGACTAATTTTTTAGATTTAGTGGGTGAAGCAATATAGTCAAAGCCGATCATGGTCGCAAGTGATGTTAAATGTGCTTTTTTTTGTGATGACATATGCTCTGTTTTTTCTTTTTTGGCATTCTGTTCACTTTGGTCACCACGACTAGATGCATAAACATCTTGATGCAACACCTCATTGACCTGCCAAAAACCAAGTTCATTACCGTCAAGATCCCGTTTTGGTATCGGTAATAAATCATCCCCTCCCACTCCAACAAAAACACCTGGCACCTCACCAATAGTCCCCTTAAATTTAGCATGTAAGGTTTTGTGTAATGGGGGTGATTCATGTCCATCTGTTATAAATACAATGCTTGGTGACGGATCCATCAGTTTTGATTGTTCAATAGCCGTAAATGCCGCTTTTGAGACTTCACTTGAAAGTGCCCATGCCATTGGTCCCGTTATTTTATCGATCATTTGAGTTAGATCATGATAGTTTTGACAAACTTCGACTGGATTGATCAAAATCAAACTACGATATTCACTAAATGCCGCCAAGCCCACATGAGCACCACAGGGCAAATCAACAAGTGTTTTCTTGGTAAAGTATTGTGCCCACTGTAAGCGACTGGCAAGCTTGCCATCAATTTCAACATCTTGTACCTCCATGCTTTGAGTAATATCCAATACAAATAGGATATCCATCACTTTTACCGTACGCTCTATCTTGGGCAACCATAATGCTGCCATCACAAGACATAGCACGACAAGCATCACCCCAGCCGCAGCAATAATCCTAGTTTGATAAGACAGTGTCATGGAAGATCCACTCGAAACCCAACCGACTCAACTGATTTTTCGCTCGATATTGTAGGCTGTTCATATACACCGTCATCATCGGGCAGTTCGGGCACCATCCTCAATGCAACTTCCAAGTTGTATCGAGCATCCCATAAGTTGGACTGAAGAAGTAATGCTGTCCGATAATCTTGTTTGGCTAATTCAATTAAAGGAATACGCTTAAGTTCACCTACCTCAATAGCCTGTGCTTGACGTAGGTGAATATTGCCACGATTAAAATAACTTGACGCTCTTACACTGCTATCTTCCTTGATCTCTGCTTTTGCGACCAATTGTGTTAATGAATCCAGTGCTTGTTGTGGCTGTTCATTTGATGCGTGATTATAAGCATATGAAAACAGCGCTTTGTAATGTCGTGGAGGCTGCTGCTCACCACTGCTCTCACTCAGGATATAATTATTTACTTTAGTTTGCTGCCAGATAGTAAAGCCTGAATGAACTGCTATTAATGCGCTGCACAGCACGATAAAAACCACTATCCAATAACTGATCTGTAAGGGTTTATTCATGTGCTGTTCTCACTCCCCATGCGGTGTACATTTGTGCCAAACTCAATAGCAATAACGTCATTAGTGCCAACCAATAAAATGGTTTTTCTTTCGCTTCTCTTGGCAAGGTTTGTTCTATAATTAAGGTTTGATATTGTTGGCGATCTATCTCATCTATTGCCTCTGAAAAGGTTTTCACCGATTCAACTTCAAATGCGCGATAAGGTAACTCGAGTGATTTAAAATAAGTATGTAATTTTCGCTCTGGTGTATCTGTCCATAAAAAATTGTCATTCTCTGTTTCATCCAATGTCATGCCTTGCGAAGAACGCATATAAATCCAATAAATGCTTATATTCAACTCTTTATATAGCATGGCTATTTTTACCTTATCTTGCGCGTCCAATTCCTGGCCACCATCAGATACTAACAGTACAATTCGTGAACCACGATACGCCTGCCCTTGGTATAAGTTTGCCGCTTCTAATAGTGCCTTTGACATATTTGTTTCCGATAAACCTTTACCCAAAGCACTGGCGTTAATAGTAGCGAGGATGGCTTCTTTACTGTAGGTAAGCGGCAATAAATCAATTGCTTTAGTACTAAAAAATACAAACCCAAAACGATCATCTGGGCGTTTTTTCACAAACTCGGTCAAATAAGAACGTGCCGTTCGCCGCTTGCTGTCACTTTTTGCCACACTTTTCATCAACAATTGACCTTTTATCGCAAAAGCATCATCCATGCTGCGACTACGATCAAGTAATAATACAATCTCTGCACCAGCAGCTATTTTATCGATTTTTTGTTCCGGTTTATAAGGACCCGCTAGTGCAAAAAGTAAGGAAATAATGGCTAATGATGCCAATAACTTCAGCATAAACCCAATGGTATTTGACAGTGGATCGACCGGTACAAAGTCGACCCATGCAACGGTTTTTTCTTGGTTATGATTAAACCACGGTAAAATTGCTAAGGGTAATAAGAACAATAATTGTGGCAATGACCAATGCAGGTCTATCATGCCAGCTTCTCCTTAGAACGACATGCCTTGGCTAACTTTATCACTGCATCAAAATCAGGCTCTTGCTCAATATTCCGATTGAAGAAATGATTAGCTGACGATAAATAAAACTGTGATATTTCTTGTTCTAAAGGTTGTAACCACGGTGCTTGAGACAATAACTGTACTAACTCGCTATGCACCACAACGGTGCCAGAAGTGTTATTAAAAGCTGTATGTAAAATTCGCGAGGGCTGATCTTGTTGCATTGATCGAGACCATTTCAACCGTGCTAGTTCATGTACAGCTTGGGCAAATGGCTGTCTATTTTTAGGCCGCCAACCAATATGCCAGGCCAGTAATATTAAGCTGAAAATAATGGTTAATAAACTCGCTATCTTTAGTCTCGATTTAGTTTCACTTGTCGATATTAATGTTGGTTTACGATCTGCTTTAAGAACACTATTATTGACCGAACCACCTGTTTGCTCGGTTAATAGTGTTCCAATAGTAAATGCAACTTCAGGTACGGTTATCCATTGGTCATCTAATTGCCTAACGTTAAATGTTGGCGTGTAAACCTCAATAGTATCCGCAGGCACATTTACTATTTGATAGCTGAGCCATAGCATATTATCAGTTCTGGTTAACGCCTTTAAATATAACCATGTACCATAGCGTTTATCTATTTGTGGTAGCGATGTAGGATCAAGATCGCCGACATCTATTGGCAACTCAATTTGAAGTTGCAATTCATCGCCAATTAATAAGCCCCAAGCACGATCCAAGCTAACTTTAGCCACCTGTTCTGCCATAATCGTTGTACAGAAAAAAGTTAATGTTAACGCTATTAGAAACCTGGTAATCATGCTCGTTTTAATCCTGCGAAATATCGTGTTAATTGCTCACCAGTGACTTCGCCATCAACAAATAAAGGTTTGACCCGATGGTGCATAAAATAAGCCGATAATTGTTCAAAATGATTGGTCATTGATTGTTGCCAGCTTTTTTTCATGCTGGGCCGCATCCATACGCTGCGATGTTGGCCGGTTTCCGAATCACGCATTTCTGTCCAGCCCGCATGGGAGGGAAAATAATCGACATCATGATGCTGCCAGACAATTGGAATGACAGTGAAATGAGAAAGTTGTCTTAGTGCCCTTTCGACTAGACTTATATCAACACAAAAATCCGATGCTAAAAATACAATGGCATGTGAACTGGTAATGACATTTGCAGCATCAATTAACCCTTCCACACCCGGATTTAATGCTGATTCAGCATTTCGAATCATATCGGCAGCTAAGGTCGGCATACTTCGCTGAGTGGTAGGCATAATGGATATATCCTGACGCCAATCGGAATCAAAACCCGCCATGGCAAAACGGTCACCCAAACTAATTGCCGAATGAGCAATCATTTGAGCTAAATTAGCCAAATAACCATGATTAACACTTGATATCGACATTGATTTTGACATGTCGGCAAGTAACCATAACGTAATAGACGATCGTTGTTGATAGCGCCTCACCAGCCAACGATTTCCTGCATTAGCCATATTACTACGTAAACTTGCCCGAATATCTAACCGTCGTGGATCCGGATAATCAAATAGATCTGCAAAACCAGCAAAACGATCGCCAGCACCCAAAGATGAGCCGGTATGTGCCCCAGGGATATGACCAAATACATTATTGGGAAAACGATAACTAAACTCGTCTGGTATGTTATTACTCATCTCTCAGCACCGTGGTTAAAGTAGTTACGGCGTAGAGATTGTATCGCGTAAAGCCTGTACAAATAGTGGCATTATTTGTTCACGCCGACTCTCGTACACTGGTGATAAAAATACTCGATGATTTAATGACGGCAATAACACCGCATGAATATCATCTGGCAGGACGTGATCGCGTCCGGCTAGCCATGCTGCTACCCTTGCCGCTCGAACCAATGCCGACATGCCACGTACGCTGGCACCGGCAACAACAAGATCTTCTATATAAATATCTGGCAGTTCAATACCTGCTTTATGAGGATCCCAAGTGGCATCCCATAATCT
>JBJPGB010000011.1:0-5751 GCA_048595405.1 Methylophagaceae bacterium | reverse complement strand
AGATAAAATTACAAGGATTTTGTGTGGGAAGAGCGTTCAGCTTTTTCCTTTATTTTTATCTGGTGGAGGTTTCCCTTGCGAACAAGCGCTTTACTTGCTCTTGAAGATGGTACGGTCTATCACGGCGAATCAATTGGTGCTCTTGGGCAATCGGTTGGTGAAGTCGTGTTTAATACGGCAATGACTGGCTATCAGGAAATTTTAACTGACCCTTCATATTGTCGCCAAATTGTTACCTTAACTTATCCGCATATTGGTAATGTTGGTGTCAATACTGAAGACGAAGAATCAAATAATATTCATGCTAGTGGATTAATTATTCGTGACTTATCACCTGTTGTCAGCAACTGGCGCAGTTCGGGAGCAAGCGAAGAAGCTTTAGACAGTTATTTAGATCGTCATAATGTGGTTGGCTTGGCGGGTATTGATACGCGAGCATTGACCCGTCGTTTACGTGATAAAGGTGCGATGAAAGGCTGTATCGTTGCTGGCGATAATATTGATGTAGACGCGGCTATTGCAGCAGCTAAAGCCTTCGATGGTTTGAAAGGTATGGATTTAGCGAAGGTAGTAACGACGGATGCTTCTTACGAATGGGATAAATCATGCTGGCATTTGTCAGGTGAATCTCAAGCTGTTGCAGAACGCTTTCATGTGGTTGCTTATGATTTTGGAGCCAAGAGTAATATCTTACGTATGCTGGTGGAACGAGGTTGCCGATTAACGGTTGTGCCCGCACAAACATCTGCTGAAGATGTATTAGCGTTAAATCCTGATGGTGTGTTTTTATCAAATGGCCCGGGTGATCCTGAGCCCTGTACTTATGCGATTGAAGCAATTCAAACCTTGCTTGAAAAAGAACTACCGGTTTTTGGCATTTGCTTAGGTCACCAATTATTAGCATTAGCCTGTGGTGCTAAAACAGTCAAAATGAAGTTTGGCCACCATGGCGCTAATCATCCCGTACAAGAAAAGTTAGACGGTTTAGTGATGATTACCAGTCAAAACCACGGTTTTGCAGTTGATGAAAATTCATTACCAGATTCATTAGAAGCAACGCATGTGTCGCTGTTTGATGGTTCTCTGCAAGGTATTCATCATAAAACAAAACCAGCATTTAGTTTCCAAGGGCATCCTGAAGCAAGCCCGGGGCCACAAGATGCGGCTCCATTATTTGATCATTTTATTGACTTACTCGAACAGGCTAAATAAACCAAGATGGCAAAACGTACTGATATTAAAAGCATTCTAATTCTTGGTGCTGGTCCAATTGTAATTGGTCAGGCCTGTGAGTTTGATTACTCTGGTGCTCAAGCATGTAAGGCACTACGTGAAGAAGGTTATCGTGTTGTACTGGTGAATTCGAATCCAGCCACGATTATGACTGATCCTAATATGGCGGATGCGACGTATATTGAACCAGTAACATGGCAAGCAGTTAGTAAGGTTATTGAAAAAGAACGTCCAGATGCAATCCTCCCAACAATGGGCGGGCAAACAGCATTGAACTGTGCCTTAGACCTTGAACGTGAAGGTGTATTAAAAGAGTTCGGCGTTGAAATGATTGGTGCTGATAGTGAAGCCATCAACAAAGCAGAAGATCGTGATTTATTCCGTGCGGCAATGACCAAAATTGGTCTAGATATGCCAAACTCAGCTATTGTCCATACGCTAGAAGAAGCCTTAGAAGCACAAAAAGAACTAGGCTACCCAACGATTATTCGTCCGTCTTTCACGATGGGTGGTAGTGGTGGTGGTATCGCATACAATAAGCAAGACTTTATTGAAATCTGTCAACGTGGCTTATATATGAGTCCAACGTCTGAGTTATTGCTTGATGAGTCAATTATTGGTTGGAAAGAGTATGAAATGGAAGTGGTGCGAGATCGTAAAGATAACTGCATCATTATCTGTTCAATTGAAAACTTTGATCCAATGGGTGTGCATACTGGTGATTCAATCACGGTTGCACCTGCACAAACACTGACCGATAAAGAATATCAAATCATGCGCAATGCTTCTTTAGAAGTCTTACGTGAAATTGGTGTTGATACCGGTGGTTCAAATGTTCAGTTTGCTGTGCATCCTGAAACAGGTCGATTGATCATTATTGAAATGAATCCACGTGTCTCTCGTTCATCTGCCTTGGCATCAAAAGCAACCGGTTTCCCAATTGCTAAAGTCGCTGCTAAGTTAGCCGTAGGTTACACGCTTGATGAACTTCAAAATGAAATCACGGGTGGTGCAACGCCAGCATCATTTGAGCCTACAATTGATTATGTTGTAACTAAGATCCCTCGTTTTACATTTGAGAAATTCCCACAAGCTGATAACCGTTTAAGTACGCAAATGAAGTCTGTGGGTGAAGTGATGGCGATTGGTCGTAACTTCCAAGAATCTCTACAAAAAGCATTACGTGGTTTAGAAATTGATCGTGACGGTTTATCTGAAATTACTGATCTAACAGCAGATGATGTAGCTGATACCTTACGTCGTGAATTACGTCTACCAGGTTCGGATCGTCTTTGGTATGTAGCTGATGCTTTCCGTTATGGCTTTAGTTATGACGAAATTCAACAGCTAACGAAGATTGATCCTTGGTTCTTAGTGCAAGTTCAAGAAATCATCGAAATTGAGAACACATTAAAAGAGCATTCTCTAGCATCAATTGATGAATTAGAAATGCGTGGATTGAAGCGTAAAGGTTTCTCTGATTCACGTATGGCGAAGTTATTACATAAAACAGAAAAACAAGTTCGCCAACATCGTTATGATTTGAATATTCGCCCTGTTTATAAACGTGTTGATACCTGTGCGGCTGAGTTCTCTAGTGATACAGCTTATATGTATTCAACTTATGATCAAGAATGTGAGGCAAACCCAACTGATCGCGACAAAATCATGATCTTAGGTGGTGGACCTAACCGTATTGGTCAAGGTATTGAGTTTGATTACTGTTGTGTTCATGCGGCGTTAGCATTTCGTGAAGATGGTTATGAAACCATTATGGTGAACTGCAATCCTGAAACTGTTTCAACGGATTACGACACATCTGATCGTCTATATTTCGAATCGTTAACACTTGAAGATGTATTAGAAATTGTTGCTTTAGAAAAACCTAAAGGCGTTATCGTGCAGTATGGTGGCCAAACTCCACTTAAATTAGCACGTGCACTAGAAGCGGAAGGTGTACCTATTATTGGTACATCACCAGATGCGATTGATCATGCAGAAGATCGTGAACGCTTCCAACAAATGGTTGAAAAGTTAGGCTTGTTACAACCGCCTAATCGCCTTGCTTTCTCAGCAGATACAGCGGCAGCACAAGCGGCCGAAATTGGTTATCCGTTGGTGGTTCGACCTTCTTATGTATTAGGCGGCCGCGGTATGGAGATTGTGTATAACGAAGAAGAATTGAATCGTTATATGAAAACAGCGATCTCTGTTTCAAATGATTCTCCGGTATTATTAGATCGGTTCTTAGATGATGCGATTGAAGTGGATGTCGATGCGATTTGTGATGGTAAAGATGTATTGATTGGCGGCATCATGGAGCATATTGAGCAAGCAGGTGTTCACTCTGGTGACTCAGCTTGTGCATTGCCTTCATATAGCTTAAGTGAAGAAATTCAAGATCGTATGCGTGAGCAAGTGCGTCAAATGGCATTAGAGTTGGGCGTAGTTGGTTTGATGAATACCCAATTTGCGATTCAAGGTGATAAGATTTTCTTACTTGAAGTAAATCCACGTGCATCACGTACTGTGCCTTATGTATCAAAAGCGATTGGTGTGCCATTAGCTAAAGTAGGCGCACGTTGCATGGCGGGTCGTAGTTTAGTTGAACAAGGTGTGACCGAAGAAGTTATTCCAGAATATTATTCTGTTAAAGAAGCTGTTTTCCCGTTCATTAAATTCCAAGGTGTTGATCCTATTTTGGGCCCAGAAATGAAATCTACCGGTGAAGTAATGGGTGTAGGCCGCACGTTTGGTGAAGCATTTGCTAAATCACAATTAGCTGCATCTGTTGTACTGCCAACAGGTGGTAAAGCATTTATCAGTGTTCGTGGTGTCGATAAAGGTGCAATTAGTGACATTGCTAAAGAGTTAGTTGATTTAGGCTTTGAGTTGCTAGCGACTCGAGGTACGCAAAAAGTATTGAATGATGCTGGTGTAGAATGTACACATGTTAACAAAGTAGCCGAAGGTCAACCGCATATCGTTGATATGATTAAAAATGACGAAATTAGCTTGATTGTGAATACAACTGAAGGCCGTCAATCTGTTGCTGATTCAACAGAAATTCGTCGTGCTGCGTTACAACATCAAGTGAATTACACAACAACATTGGCTGCTGCTCGTGCAACATGCCAAGCATTACAAAGTGATAATGTGGCAACGGTAAATTGCTTACAGACATTGCATGGAGAATTAAACTAATGGCCGTGCCAATTACCCTGTTAGGTTCTGATGAACTTAAAGATGAATTAAACCAATTAAAATATACTGCTCGCCCAGAAGTGGTGGCTGCAATTGCTGAAGCTAGGGCACATGGTGATTTAAAAGAAAATGCTGAATATCATGCGGCAAAAGAGCAGCAAAGCTTTATTGAAGGCCGAATTCAAGATCTTGAAGGTGTATTATCAAATGCCCAAATTATTGATCCTACCTCATTGCCAAAAGATGGCCGTGTAGTGTTTGGTGTGACGGTTGATTTATTAAATATCGAGAATGATGATGAAATAACGTATCAAATTGTAGGTGACTATGAATCTGATATTAAGAAAAACCGTATTTCTATTTCATCACCTATTGCACGCGCTTTAATTGGCAAAGAAGTCGATGATATTGCCGTAGTTAAAGCACCAAGTGGTGATATTGAATATGAGGTTGTCGCTATTAAATATGATAGCTAACCTGGTATCTGAACGTTTACTACTGACTTTATGGGTGGGTAGCCTGCTGGCGATAGGTTATCTTGCTGTTCCCATGGCTTTTGCAATATTGGGTGATGTTACTCTGGCAGGGAATTATGCAGGCAAACTTTTTTCAACGGTGAACCTCTTAGGCTTGGGTTGTGGTGCAGTACTTTTAGTGAGCAAATTTATATTACAAGGAAAACAAGCTACGTCACAATGGCGCTTCTGGGTCTTATTAGTGATGGTTGTTTTGACGCTCGTGTTTAGTTGTTATTTACAACCTGAAATTGCTGAAATTAAACAGCTTACGCCGCAGGGTGATGATGCGGTTTTAGAACGCTTTGATCTATTTCATGAGATAAGTAGAGATCTCTATTTGATCTTGACGCTATTAGGCTTGGCACTCGTTATCAGTACTGATAAGGTCGAAATCTGATGGCAAGAAGCAAGTCTAGTAATGATTGGATGAAAGAGCATTTTGATGATCATTATGTCAAATTAGCTCAAAAAGCAGGCTATCGATCTCGATCAACATTCAAACTCGAAGAAATTGATAAAAAAGATAAATTGATGCGCCCGGGTATGACGGTTGTTGATCTAGGCTCCGCTCCAGGAGGATGGTCTGACTACGCTTTACGCAAAGTAGGTGATAAAGGGACCGTTGTGGCATTGGATATTTTGCCAATGACGCCGTTAACAGGTGTACACTTCATTGAAGGTGATTTTAGAGAAGATTCTGTCTTAGATGAACTCAATGATGTTTTAAATGGTCAACAGATAGACCTTGTATTATCAGATATGGCCCCCAATATAACAGGGGTAAGCTCAATTGATC
>JBJPGB010000010.1:0-3197 GCA_048595405.1 Methylophagaceae bacterium | reverse complement strand
ATTTAAGCCAGAAATAACGATATTGCCAAGAATGACATCGGGTTCTTGTTCTGCACCACTAATTTTGAAGTTTTGTAAGGTGATGCTGCGTGCAATCGGTGATGCGTCAATGGTGTCATAGCTGATATCTACCCCTTGTAGTTTTGCATCTTCAACTATTGAGATTATCGCTTCTTCAGCATGTGAATCAGCTTGATTGTCGATATAAGCATAAGCACCCACTATGATTATTAATAGAATGAAAAGGATAGTAGTGATGGATAAGCTACCTTCCATTTTGTGTTTGTTTAAATTCACCTATAACTCCCTTATGTATATGACCAACAACTAACACATCGTAATATACGCTAATTATCTTTTTGCTGAAATATTAAGCAGCGGTTTTTAAGTGAAAAATATTCAGGAACATTCCGTAATATCTTTTGCGGTATAATGCTCTGTTGAATTTGTATCAAGGAAACGTAGTATGCTGTTATCAGCTAAACAAGACTGGCTGGGTAATGTTAGAGGCGATATTCTTGCGGGGATAGTTGTTGCCCTAGCATTGGTACCAGAAGCGATTGCCTTTTCTATTATTGCTGGTGTTGACCCTAAGGTGGGCTTGTATGCCTCATTTGCGATTGCGGTGATGATTGCCGTTGTTGGCGGGCGAGCAGGGATGATTTCAGCGGCTACGGCTGCAACCGCCTTGCTTATGGTTACGCTGGTAAAAGATCATGGTTTACAATATCTATTAGCAGCCACTGTTGTAGCTGGAATTCTGCAGATCGTGGCTGGTTACCTTAATCTCCATAAGTTTATGAGCTTTATCTCTAAGTCAGTAATGACGGGATTCTTAAATGCCCTAGCGATACTAATCTTTATGGCTCAACTACCAGAACTAACGGGCGTTACGTGGCATGTTTATGCTTTAACTGCACTGGGTTTAGCCATTATTTACCTGTTCCCGTACGTGCCTAAAATTGGGCAGCTATTACCTTCACCACTTGTTAATATTGTGGTTATTACGCTAATTGTTTACTTCATGAATATTGATGTTCGTACCATTGGCGACATGGGTGAACTGCCAGATACATTACCTATTTTCTTGTGGCCTGATGTGCCACTTAACTGGGAAACATTAAGCATCGTTTTACCGTATTCAGTTTCTATTGCGATTGTTGGTTTATTAGAATCATTAATGACGGCCAATGTGATCGATGAGTTAACCGATACTGAAAGCGATAAAAAACGTGAATGTAAGGGCCAAGGCATTGCCAACATTGGCTCTGGCCTAATTGGCGGCATGGCAGGCTGTGCCATGATTGGCCAATCGATTATCAATGTTAAATCAGGTGGTCGTGGTCGATTATCAACAATGGTAGCAGGTACATTTTTATTGATTTTAGTTGTCTTTTTAAGCGATATTTTATCTATCGTACCGATGGCTGCTTTAGTGGCTGTAATGATTATGGTATCGATTGGAACATTTGACTGGGGATCACTTAAATCACTTAAAACCAATCCAACTAGTGCATCAACTGTAATGATCGCTACTGTGATTGTTGTCGTCTGGACACATAACCTCGCATTTGGTGTATTTACTGGTATATTAATCGGTTCATTATTTATGGCTCAACGATTGAGTCAATTTATGTATGTTGACTCTGAATACAATGAAGATACAGACACACGAACATATAACATTATTGGTCAGATCTTCTTTAATTCATCTGATAAGTTTATTGCCTTTTTTGACTTTAAAGAGGCGGTTGATAAAATTGTGATTGATGTTCATCGTGCTCATTTTTGGGATATAACCGCAGTTGCAGCACTGGATAAAGTTGTGATTAAATTACGTCGAGAGGGCGCTGATGTCAGCATTGTTGGGTTAAATGATGCTAGTGAAACCTTGCTTGATAAATTTGCCGTACACGACAAACCTGAAGAAATTGAAAAAATTATGGGGGGACATTAATAATGAGTTCAATTAAAAAATGCGTTCTTGCATGTATTGATGGCTCTGAGCTTGGTAATGCTGTTTCAGGCTACGCTATTTGGCTGTCACAAAACAGCCAGTCTCCGATCAAGTTTTTACATACTATTGAGCACTCACACCGAACCGAACATGCCCACCATGAGGGTACTATTACGCCCAATATGAAAGAGCATTTATTAGATGAACTATCCGATGAAGAACGCTCTGAAAGTAAGCAACTTATTGCTGAAGGCAAAGAAATACTGAATAAGGCTCGCCAAATGGCGGAGCAAGCAGGATTGAGTGAAATCATTGCTAAACAACGGCACGGCACGCTACCTGAAGCATTGTCAGATTTAGAGTCTGAAATAGTCATGGTCGTATTAGGTTCAAAAGGCGAAGATCACGATGGCCATAAAAAAGGTTTAGGCTCGCAATTAGAAGAAGCTATTCGGGCTATCCATACACCTGTGTTTATTGTAAAAGATGAACAGCTATCTGAGCCTAAAAAGTTGATGTTTGCTTATAATGGCAGTCCAACCTCAAAAACAGCATTAGAGTTCATAAAACAAGGCACATTTTGCACTGCATCATTAGAAGTACATTTGGTCTGTGTTCATAAAAACTTAGCGGATGCTGAGAAATTAGTAGCAGAAGGGCAAAGCGTTTTAGCTGAAGGTAATATCAATACAAAAACAAAAGCGTTGGCTGGTGAGGCAGTTGAAGAACTTATTCGTTACCAGCAAGATAATGATATTGATACCACAGCAATGGGTGCGTTTAGTCATGGCAAGGTTCATGGCTTGTTCTTCGGCAGCTTTACTACTCGCATGTTACTGGAAAGCAGCACTAACTTTTTGTTAATACGATGAAAAAATTTGGTGATGAAGGTACATATGAAGACGAGTGGGAATTTGAGAAAAGTAAATCTCAAGTTAAACGTGAGTTATTAGCCCTAAAAGACTTAGGCAAAGAATTACTTAAATTGCCTATTAAAGATCTGGATAAGCTTAATTTATCAGAACGTTTATATGAAGCACTTGTAAAAGCCCAAGGTATGACAAAAGGCGCTTTAAAAAGGCAAACCGGCACAATCGGGGGCTTAATGGTTCATGAAGATTATGACGAAATTAAGCTGAGCATAGATAAAATACGTCAACAACATAATGGGGAAATTAAACAGTTTCACCAGTTAGAGCTATGGCGAGATAAACTGTTGGCTGGTGACAATGAGGTGATG
>JBJPGB010000009.1:0-9280 GCA_048595405.1 Methylophagaceae bacterium | reverse complement strand
CAATATCAATGTCAGCATTGTGAATGGCATTGCGACGATTACCAATACGGCTGATTGGAATGGCAGTGAGAGTTTAACGTTTACCGCAACGGATACCGGTAGCCTGAGTGTTAATCAAGTTGTGGCTTTTAATGTCTCTGCCGTGGATGATATTGCGATTGAACCACCTAGGGATCCAAATATAGAGGAAAGTGGTCTTCCTGAAATTGAAACATCGCAAATTGATGATAACGATACTGAAACTGAGGAAATAGAAAAAAGCGATCCAAGTGAAGTAATACAAACAGTAGGTGACGCTAATAATGGCGACGGGGATAGTCAAACTTTAGTTCCAGATTTAACGTCACTTGATAATAGTTTATTAGAGAAGGAAAGATCTGCGGAAAGCAATGATGAAGCGGTAGCCAATATAAAAAAACAAATCAACGTTAGCTATAATCAACTTGATAGCACTAATGTTGATTTTCATACATGGGAAGATGGTGAATATAAAATATTTGAAACATCTCTTTTCAAGCAGGGCGACGCACCTTATATTGATCTAAACAGTAGCAATACGGAAGGTTCTGATTTGTTGAGGGAGAATCTTAAACTAATGAGGGCACAAATGGATGCTGATAGTGATCGTTTGAAACAAGAAGATATTGAAATTGAATTTGTTGCTGGTGCGGCATTAAGCCTAACAGCGGGCGCGGTTACATGGGTTTTGCGTAGTGGCGCGTTATTATCTTCTTTATTGACATCTGTTACTGTATTCAAACAGTTTGATCCCCTCGCTGTTGTTTATAAAAAGAATAATAAAAATAATGAGCAGAAAGATGATGAAGATAGTAAGGTTGAGGCAATGTTTGATAAAGAAAGCAATGATTAGTGTTACAGCTAAATGAGTAAAATAAGTCAATCATTATCCAGTTTGTGGCCCTCTGTTCGAATTAGTTTTGCATTGATATTAATAACGATCAGTATCATTTTGGCGGCTGATTTTTTTGAAATTCTTCCTAACGAAACTAAATTTCAATTAGAACAACGTAAACAACTGAGTGAATCATTAGCTATTATGTTTTCGATAATGGCAAATGAAAAGAATATTAAAAATATTCGACCTGTATTGTCAAAAATCGTACTCAGAAATAATGATATTTTGTCAGCAGGATTTCGCACGGAAACAGATAGACTTTTATTCTCAGTGGGCGAACATGCTGATAATTGGGGTGATTACAAAGAGAAAAAGTCAACATCCACTCATGTTTTGGTTCCTATTATTAAAGGAAAAAAACTTCTCGGCACAGTAGAAATACGTTTCAAGCCTCTTCCAATAGAAGATGGTTTTGGCGTATTTAATAAAGCAGTTTTCCACTTAATTTTCTTTGTAGCAGTAGCCGGTTTTTTATCCTTTTTATTTTTTATGCTACGTACTCTTCGCCAGATTGACCCCGCCGCAGTAATCCCTGATAGAGTGAACTCTGCTTTTGACACGCTTTCAGAAGGGGTCGTTATCATTGATGAGGAGGAGCAAATTGTATTAGCAAATATAGCCTTTTCTAGCATAGTTAAGCGTGGATCAGCAGAATTATTAGGCCAAAATATTTCGAACTTTTCTTGGGTAGATCCATCGGGAGCCGCTGGAGAAGTAGTACATCCATGGCTAGT
Organism: Methylophagaceae bacterium; assembly: GCA_048595405.1. Classification (GTDB taxonomy): domain Bacteria; phylum Pseudomonadota; class Gammaproteobacteria; order Nitrosococcales; family Methylophagaceae. The sequence goes on along the minus strand of JBJPGB010000009.1, from coordinate 7,630 downwards.
TGCCATGGCCACGGGAGAAAATGTTACAGGTGACATGCTGGGTTTAGAAGTTTCACCAAACGTGATTAGAACTTTGGCCGTTAACTCTGCCCCTATTTTGGATAGTCAAGATAGCCAGCAAGGTGTTTTATTAACATTTGATGATGTGACTGAATTGGAGCTGAAAAAACAACAATTGCAATCAACAGTCACAGACCTAAAATCATCCCAAACAGAAGTAGAACGCCAGAATAAAGAGCTTCATTATCTGGCAACGCGTGATCCATTAACTAACTGCTTAAATCGGCGATCATTTAATGAATTATTTGCTAAGCAATTTGCCACAGCAAGGGAAGGTGATAAAGAACTGAGCTGCCTGATGGTTGATATTGATCACTTTAAAAAAGTCAATGATAATTATGGCCATGCAGTCGGTGATGAGGTTATCAAACTATTAGCAGATATTTTACATTCAAGCACGCGAGAACATGATGTTGTTGGTCGATATGGAGGCGAAGAATTTTGCATAGTTTTACCTGGACTTAATGTTAATAGTGCCATTGCTATCGCTGAGCGAATAAGGCTAAAAATTAAAGATGAATCAGCTAGAATCTATGAGGAGTCAGGTCCGAAAGTTACTGTCAGCATAGGCGTAGCATCTATTAAAGATAATGCTAGAGACACTGCAGAGCTTAATGACCAGTCAGATCAGGCCTTATATGTGGCTAAAGAATCAGGTCGAAATCGTGTTATCAGATGGTCTGAAAGCCCTGAAGTAGAAGTAAATTCATCACAAAGTACATCCATTACAGAAGTTGAAAAATCTGTTGGTAACAATTTACTGACACCTGATCATTCCGAGTATGTTGAAGAAATTAATCGCTTACAAAGTCAGGTTGAACAATTAGAAAATACTGCCACGAGTTTTGCCGAACAACTACAGTACGAGAAAAACTATGACAAGTTGACAGGTTTGCCAAATAAATCACTATTTTATGATCGGGCCATACAAGCTGTAGAACGTGCTGGGCGGCAAGGTAAGTTGACTGCAATATTGATGGTTGATATTGATCTGTTTTCACAAGCGAATAAGAGTTTTGGTCGAGAAATTGCCGACGATATGTTTGTTAGCTTCACTCAGCGATTAGTCGAGGTGCTCCGGAGCAGTGATAGTGTCACCCTGTTTGACTCAGGGTTAAATGATTTAGTGGTTTCTCGATTTGATAGCAGTGAAATCGCTATTTTACTGAGTGATTTAGATGATCGGATGATGGTTACGTGGGTAGCTAAGCGTATTCTTAGTGTAATGTCACAGCCAATATATCATGGTGATAAGAGGATAACCGTTTCTTGTATGGTAGGCATTAGCGTTTACCTAGAAGATTCAACTTCTTCTGATGAGATGATAAGCCATGCAGCAATAGCTCGGTCATATGCAAGAAAAGAAAATATACCGAGTGGCTTTCAATTTTATGATCCTGAGATGCAGCAAACTTCATTAAAGCAATTAGAGTTAGAAGCTGAAATTAGAAAGGCAATAGAAAATGAAGAATGGGTACTTTATTATCAGCCTAAGATGGATATCACAACAGGGGCGATCAATAGTGTAGAAGCACTTATTCGCTGGCAACACCCACAAAGAGGGCTATTAGGGCCTTATGACTTCATCAGTTTAGCTGAAGAAAGAGGATTAATTGTTGAAATCGGTGAGTGGGTTATACGGACCGCATGCAAACAAGCTAAAGCATGGTCAGATAAAGGATTAGATATTCAGGTTGCGGTCAATTTATCTGCGGTTCAACTCCGAGAGAGTAATTTAGCTGATTTAGTAATGGATATTATTAAGGAAACGCAGATTTATCCACATCAACTTGAATTGGAAGTGACCGAAACAATTTTGATGGATAATGGCGATGCCTCTCTTCAAACATTAATTCGATTGAATAGCAGGGGGGTATCTGTAGCCATCGATGACTTTGGTACAGGCTATTCTTCATTAAGTTATTTGAAGCGATTACCTGTTACATCATTGAAAATTGACAGGGCATTTATCAAAGATATCATGACGGATAGTTACGATAAGAATATTGTTACCTCGGTGATTTCAATGGTACATGGCATGGATTTGAAAGTCATAGCGGAAGGTGTTGAAACACAAGAACAGTATGAACTTCTAAGAGAATTATCTTGTGACCAAATACAAGGTTATTTACTAAGTAGGCCTATCGAAGCTGAGAACCTTACAAAATTGTTGGAACAAGGTCGTGTAACGCTTTAATACCATCATTTGTTGAGTAAAATGATGATGGTTCAATGAAAGACATAGATTAATAGAAGACATTTAAAGTAGTAAAAGTAGCTTATGAAAATAATCAATATTCAATAATTATTGTTGTAGCCGTATTAAAAATAGGTACTATTGAATTAATTTATATGATTGTGCTGATTCAAGGTTGATAATTAACCCATCTTACTTTTGATGATACGGGAGAGTAAATGAGAAAGATTTTCCAAAGTTCTATTTTGCTGCCAACTATTTTGATAGTTGCAATAATAATCGTCGTTATTTTAGTTAAAACAAAGGCTCCTATTGAGCATCAAAATGCTAGCTATCCAGTCAAGGCTGTGGAAGTAATTACGGTTAAAAAAATTCCTTTCCGTGCTAGAGCGACAGCATTTGGACATGTTGAGCCCGCAACTGTAATTAGTGCAAAATCTGAGGTTAGTGGCAAGATAAGTTATATCCATCCAGATTTGAAGCAAGGTGCCAGTATTAAAAAAGGCACAGTCGTCTTGCGTATTGAGCCAACCACGTTTGAAATCACTTTGGTGCAAAGTAAGGCTGGCTTGGCCGGTAGCCAATCTTCATTAACACAACTAAAGGTTGAGCAAACGAGCACGCAGGAAGCACTCGTTATCGCCCAACAGAAGCTAGATGTAGAATTAAAGGAACTAGATCGCTTACAAACACTTTGGGATAAACGTTTAATTACACGTTCATCGCTAGATACAGAGCAGAAAAATGTGTTGTCTTTACAGCAATCTGTTCAAGATATCGAGGGCAAACTAGCGAGTTTTGCTAGTCGTAAAGCGGCGATGAGAGCACAAATAAAACAATCTGAAAGTCAGGTAGATCAAAGTAAGGATACAATCGGACGGACAGAGGTAGTGATGCCTTTTGATGCAAGAATCGGAGCTGTCTCTATTGAAAAAGATGAATTTACACCTGCAGGAAGTATATTGTTTGAAGCCTTAGGTGTCGAAGCTGTAGAAATTAATGCTCAATTGCCGGTGCAACAATTTCGACCTTTGGTTGCGGCAGGTTTAGTGAATTTAGGTAATAAAAAGTCGATCAATTTACAAAATCCAGAACATTTGCAAATAGCGCTATCAAATATACAGCTAGAACCTCGGATTCGTCTGGTGGGTGATCTGGACTCGGCTACGGTCTGGCAAGGAAAATTAATTAGATTAAGTGAGTCAGTTGACCCAACACGAAATACATTGGGGCTAGTAATTATTGTTGAAAAGCCTTATGAAAATATTGTCCCTGGTATACGGCCACCATTAATAAAAGGGATGTACACGTCAGTTGAGATTTTTGCTCCCAAGAAACCAACGCTTATAATACCGCGCAAAGCCATTCATCAAGGTCGAGTTTATGTGGTGACTGGCAACAATACCTTGGCCATCCGTCCAGTTAAAATTCTTTTTAATCAAGGTGAGTTAGTTGTTATTGCAGATCAGAATCAAGATATAGGCTTAAAAGAAGGTGAGCAGATTATTGTTAGTGATGTCGTTCCTGTTATTGACGGTATGCCATTAAAACCTATTTTGGCAGAGGGGTATCAGCAGCAGTTAATGGATGATGCATTGGGTGAACAGTTTTAATGATTCGTTATTTTATAAAGCATCCTACGGCTAGTAACATTCTAATGATGGCTATTATTGCCATTGGTTTAGTGTCCTTAACGAGCTTAAACAAAGAATCATTTCCACTTATTAAACCGAGTAAAGTACAGGTTTCATTGCCTTATCCGGGTGCAACACCTGCTGATGTGGAGGATGCAATTTGTAATCGTTTGGAAGATGCAACTGATGGTATTAGCTATTTAAAAGAGCAAGTATGCGATGCTCGAGATAATACCGCCATTTTCACTTTAGAAATGGACGAGGCTGGGAATATTGATACCTTTTATGATGATATTAAAGCAGCAATAGATGGGATTTCAGATTTTCCAGCAGAAGCGGAAGATGCCAGTATTAAGCAGTTAGGCCGAACTAGCATCGTTGCTAATGTTGCGGTCACATCAAATAACTTGACCCGCTCAGAACTAAAAGTGCTGACAGAACATTACCGTAATAAATTATTAGCTAATCCCAATATTCCCATCGTCACTGTGGATGGCTTTTCAACCCATCAACTGCAGGTATTAATACATCCGGACACGCTACTCAAGTATCAGTTGAGTGTACAAGATATTGCCAATTTAATTGCGTTACAGGCGCTTGATTTGCCTGCTGGCACATTAGAAGGTGCCGAGACTTCATATCAAATTCGGTTTGATAATACTCGAAAAACAGCAGCTGATTTAGCCGATTTAGTGATCTTAAATTCAGCTGATGGTGGTGAGATAAAATTAAGTGATATTGCCCGAGTTGAAGATAAATTTGAACAGCGTGAACAACGAGTCGAAGTTAATAATCAAGTCGCCGGTCTACTACAAGTCAGTAAAAATACCAGTGATGATTTGTTGACAGTATTTGATGCGATTAATGATTTTGTAGAAACTGAAAATCATATTTTGCCAGAAGGTACGAGATTGACCATTACACAAAATGGTACTGCATTGGTCAGTGACCGTCTGCAATTATTAGTAAAAAATGGTTGGCAGGGGCTTTTCTTGGCGGCATTAGCCTTGCTGTTGTTTTTCAATTGGCGTTATACCTTTTGGGTTGCATTGGGTCTGCCTATTTCATTTTTAGGTGGTTTGGCGATGATGGTGATGTTTGGCATTACCATCAACATGATTTCAATGGTTGCACTATTAATGGCAATTGGTATTTTGATGGATGATGCCATTGTATTGTCCGAGAGTATCGCTCATGAGTACAACAAGGGTAAATCGCCGGTTGATGCTGCTGTTGATGGGACTCATCGCGTGATTTCAGGTGTGATAGCTTCCTTTTTAACGTCGTCCTTTTTATTCGGTAGCTTATTAATGATGAAAGGGGATATGGGACAGGTATTAGGGGTGCTACCTGTTGTTTTACTATCTGTCTTAACCATTAGTTTAATTGAAGCTTTTTTGATTTTACCGCACCATCTTATGCACTCCTTGCAACATGCTCATCACAAAGAGCCACCGGAGATACGGAAAAAATTTGAAAGGGCTTTTGATCGTTTGCGTGAACGTGTCGGTCAAGCGGCAGATACGGCAATAAAATATCGTTATATTACGGTTGGAGTGGCATTAGCAATGTTGGTATTTTCTGTTGGTTTGATGGCAACAGGTACCGTTAAATTTAAAGCATTTCCTGATCTTGAAGGTAACTCAGTCGATGCTCGCATACTGTTAGCTCAGGGCACACCGCTGGCAGAAACGGAGCGGGTGATGGCTATCTTGCTAGAGGCGTTGGCAAAAACTACCGAAATACTTAACAAAAACGAATCAGAACCGCTAGTCGAAAACATTCAACTTCGATATGGCGTTCATGCTGATGTGCCAGAAAGTGGCACCCATTTAGCAACTATCAGTCTTGATTTATTAAGTACAGAAATACGTAATACCCATATGGCTGAATTGACCAGTTTGTGGCGAAAAAATAGTGGCGATCTTCCTAGTGTAATTAGTGTTCAGTTTAGAGAGCCCAGCGTTGGCCCTGCGGGGCGGGCAATTGAAATTCGTCTTAGCGGTGACAATCTAAATAGGCTTTCAATGGCTTCTTGGGAGCTCCAGAATTGGTTGCGTGGTTATGATGGAGTATCCAACTTGCTTGATGACCTTCGTCCTGGGAAACCAGAATATACCATTCAGTTGAAACCGGGCGCATTATCAGCAGGTATTGATGCACGCAGTATTTCATCTCAACTTCGATCTGCCTATCAAGGTGCAATAATTAGTGACATTTATCAGGGACGTGAGGCTTATGAAATAGTTGCTAAGCTGGATAGTAAGCCTGCACAAGAGTTACATGATTTTGATAATTTGGTCGTATTTTCTAATAAAGGCGATGCTATTCCATTAAGTAGTGTGGCCACCATCACTGAAGAACGAGGTTTTGCTCGTATAGGCCATATTAATCATCAGCGAACGATCACTATTTTTGGTGATGTTGATGCTGCTATTGCCAATACCTCTGAAATTATTTCAGATACTAAAAAGGATTTCTTAAATGGTCTGGAACAGCGTTATCCAGAAATTACCTTTAGTCTTAAAGGAGAAGTTGAAAATGGCGCTGAAACGCAGATGTCGATTTTATCTGGCTTTGCATTAGGAGCGCTGGGCGTGTTCTTATTGCTGAGCTTAATTTTCCGAAATTATCGTGAACCTGCAATAGTCATGTTAAATATCCCCTTAGCTTTAATTGGCGCCATTTGGGGGCATTTAATAATGGGGTTGGATTTCACCTTGCCTAGCATGATTGGTTTCGTGTCATTAGCTGGTATCGTGGTGAATGATTCTATCTTGCTAGTTGTATTCGTCAAGCACCATATTGAAGAAGGTGCATCATTACACGGTGCTGCAAGTTTAGCCGTACGAGATCGCTTTCGCGCTATTTTTCTTACCTCGGCGACTACCGTTGCAGGGATGACACCACTGTTATTTGAAACTAGCACTCAAGCATTGATTTTGGTGCCGTTAGTGACCAGTATTGTATTTGGCATGTTGAGTTCAACACTATTGATAATGTTGGTATTGCCGTCTGTCTACGCGATAATGGAAGACATTGGCTTTGTTTCACTTACCAGTAACGATGAAGCCCAAACTCAAACAGTGCATGGATAATGATATAAATGACTCTTGCAGAATTAATTACACTCTCAACAGATCTTCATACTCAACTTTATGAACATTGGAGCATTTTCATAAGTCTTCATTTGGCTTTGTTGGGAGGCTTGTTTGCATTTGATATCGAAGTAAAAACAAGCTTTAAATGGGGTTTTTTATTGTTTTATGGATTGTTTGCAAGTATCAATTTATTAATCAGTATTAATCTGTTAAACCAAGTGGACATGATTACTCTTGATATGCAATCTCTCGAGGCTAGTAGCCATTTGGGAAGCTATCTGCTCCAAGATGAATTGAATTATGCTAAACCAGTGCTGGTTGTTACCCATCTCTTAATGGGTTTAATGGTGCTGGCAGGAATATTTATTCCGAGTAAAAGCTCATAGCGGGAAAGTCAGTTTGATAGCTGCTGGAATTAAGTTAAATTGAATTGCAAAGTGACGCAGATATTACAGAGGAACATAAAAAAGGGCTTGCAGAAAACTGCAAACCCTTATTTTATATGGCGTCCCCAAGGGGGTTCGAACCCCTGTTACCGCCGTGAAAGGGCAGTGTCCTAGGCCTCTAGACGATGGGGACCTAAAACTGTTCTTTCGGATAGTGGTGGAGCTAGACGGGATCGAACCGTCGACCTCTTC
>JBJPGB010000008.1:0-20351 GCA_048595405.1 Methylophagaceae bacterium | reverse complement strand
ACATTAGGACGAGATTCATAAATAATGCCGATCACGCCTAAAGGTACGCGCATTTTGCCAAGTTCAATACCTGATGGTCTAAAATGCATATCACTAATTTCGCCAACAGGATCTGGTAAATCTGCAATTTGTTCTAAGCCTTCTGCCATGCTTTCTATTCGTGCATCAGTTAATTCAAGACGATCTAATAAAGCCGCATCTAAACCTTTGGCTTTACCGGCTTCAAGATCAATGTCATTTTGCTGTTTCAAGTCATCAGAAGCAGCTCTAATTTCAGTGGCAATCGCCCGCAATGCATGGTTTTTAGCATTAGTGTCCGCCCGCGATAGAGCACGACTCGCCTCTCTCGCTTGCTGACCTAATGTTTGCATGTATTGTTCAATATCCAATGCCATATTCCTAGTATTGACTGCTAATATTTATGCCCGCCACTTGCAGACATAAGATTTCTAATAAAGACCACGGGCAGGCTTTTAAATTCCCTTTAGCCGCTTGATCGATACTCGCCATCTGCTGCAAAAATGCTTGCCATTGCATCCGATCATGTCGCATCAATGCCTGTTGCATCATCGGGCGACTCTTTTCCCATATTGGTGGTTTTTGAGACGAAAACACTTGGTCTAATCGCACACCATTATCAAGCTGTATTGCCATATCAATCGCACGATGCAGCGACCATGATACGGCTGAAAATATAGCCATTATATCCAATCCTTCAGCTTTCAGCCGACTGATCATTCTGGGTATCTTTGCTGCTTGCCCCGAAAACACAGTGTCCATCAGACCAAATACTTCGAAACGTGCATTATCAGCGACCGATTCTAATACTGTCTGCTCATCAACCTCACCATCAGGGCAAAGTAACTGTAATTTCTCTATTTCTTGGGCTGCTGCAAACAAATTTCCTTCAACACGTTCCGCCATCAAGGCTGCAATTTGTTGGTTTGCTCGCAAGCCACATTGTGTCATGCGTTGTAAGATCCAGCGAGGTAAATTAGTTAAATCTATCGGCCAAACGGGAATAGTCGCGCCAATCTTATCGAGCTCAGTAAACCATTTACTTTTTTGAGATCGACTATCGATTTTGCCGCTGATAATTAACAATGTGGTATCAACTGGCGGATTATCAACATAATTGCGTAATGCTGTACCACCTTCCTTGCCCGGTGAGCCAGACGGCAATCGTATTTCTAATAAACGTTGGCTGGCAAATAAAGACATTGTCTGTTCTTGCCACTCTAGTTCTGACCACTTAAATCGACCTTCAACATGCCAAACTTGGCGATCATCTGCACCTTGTTGTCGTGCTTGTTGGCGAATCACATCACTGGTTTCTTCCACCAGCATTTGTTCGTCACCAAAAACAAGATAAACCGGTAATAAGCCTTGTTGAACATGTCCCGCTATTTGATCAGATCGCAGGCGCATTTTGTTTTATTTCAGTACTGATAGGCGACGTAAAATGCTTTGCACCAATTGTTGGTTAAGTTGTTCACGTAACAATTGCTCTTCTTCATCTTTACCAAGAACTTGGTCTTGATCAAATTGATAGTCACGCTGTGCTTCCACTTGTTGGGCTTCACTTAATAGTTGACCCTGATCATCACTGACACTGAATTTAACCGATGAATGTATTTCATATTCACTGACTTTGGCATCCCTATCAACCGATAAAATACGACGTTCACTTTTGTTCTCTAATATCGTTAATACCGCGCTGCCACTTTGATAGCTATTAACAATGCTAACGCCATTGCGCGTCAAACCACGCTTAAGTTCAAGTCCTAATCCATTTTTCAGACTGATGCCTTGTATATACATAGTCTGCAAGCTATCGGGTAAATCAGTGGCACCACGTAATTGAAATCCACAACCCGCGATAACAATTAATAATAAGCCAACAAATACATTCGACAAAGAGCGCTTCATGAATAGGATCCTTTTTTAGCCTGCTACCACTATATTAATTAATCGACCTGGCACTACAATCACTTTGCGGACTTCTTTGCCATCAGTAAATTTTTGCACATTATCATCAGCCAATGCCTGAGCCTCAATGGCAGCTTTATCCAAACTTGCTGATACTAATATTTTAGATCGTAGCTTACCATTGACTTGTACCATCAGTTCAACTTTATCTTGTACTAGCGCTGATTCATCCACATCAGGCCACGCTACATCCACAATATCTTCATCATGCCCTAAATCTTGCCATAATTGATGACAGATATGAGGCGTAATGGGTGATAACATTAATACCGCTTTTTCTAATGCTTCTTGGATAACGGCTCGTCCTTGCTCACTATCATCAGTCACTTTACTAACAGCATTCATTAATTCCATTACCGCAGCAATAGCCGTATTAAACGTATGTCGGCGACCAATATCATCCGCCACTTTAGTTAATGTTTGGAATGTATGCCGACGAATTGCCTTTAAATCATCATTCAAAGAATCGACATTTAAAGCAACAACTGAACCTTGTTCAATATGATCTTGCACCGCTTTCCATAATCGTTTTAAGAAACGATTTGAACCTTCCACTGCTTTATCTGACCATTCCAATGATTGATCCGGCGGCGCGGCAAACATGGTAAATAAACGTGCGGTATCAGCACCATATTGATCAATCAATGCCTGTGGATCAACCGTATTGCCTTTTGATTTTGACATTTTGGTGCCGTCTTTCAATACCATGCCTTGTGTGAGTAAGTTTTTAAACGGTTCATCACCGGTGACCAAACCTTCATCACGCATTAATTTATGGAAGAAACGCGCATATAATAAATGCAAGACTGCATGCTCAATACCACCGATATATTGGTCAACAGATAGCCAATAATTAGCACGTTCATCTAGCATCGCTTGCTCATTATCTGGGCAAGTAAACCGTGCGTAATACCATGATGATTCAAAGAAAGTATCAAAGGTATCAGTTTCACGTTCAGCATCAGCACCACATTTTGGGCAGGCACATTGATAAAATTCAGGCATTGATTTAATGGGTGAACCACTGCCATCAACAATCACATTTTCGGGTAATCGTACTGGTAAATCTTCGGCAGGAACCGAAACTGCACCACAATCTGGGCAATTAATAATCGGAATAGGTGTGCCCCAATAACGCTGACGGGATACCCCCCAATCACGCAGACGATAATTAACCTGTTTTTCACCCTTATCTTGTTCGACCAAAAAATCAGCGATGGCATTAAATGAATCAGCGAAGGTTAAGCCATCAAACTGTTGTGAATTTATCAAACGACCTTTATCCGTAAAGGCAGCTTTAGTTAAATCACATTGTTCATCATTACTCGGTTCAATAACTTGATTTATCGGTAAATCATATTGTTTGGCAAATTCATAATCACGCTGATCATGTGCCGGCACTGACATGACTGCACCGGTTCCATAACCCATTAATACAAAATTGGCGGCCCAAACAGGAATTTGTTCACCGGTAATGGGATGAATGGCCATTACGCCAGTGGCAACCCCTTTTTTATCGGCAGTTTCCATTGCAGCTTCTGATGTTTCCATCTGACGGCATTCTTCAATAAATGCCTGTAATTTCGGATTTAATTCCGCTGCTTTGATAGCGAGTGGATGTTCTGCTGCTACAGCAACATAACTCACGCCCATTAAGGTATCTGGCCGAGTAGTATAAACATCTAAAGTCTGATCATTATCAACAATGCCAAATTTAATCTGTAAACCTTCAGATCGGCCTATCCAATTCGCTTGCATCGTTTTAACTTGTTCTGGCCAACCATCTAGCTGATCTAAATCATCCAATAGCTGTTCAGCATAATCGGTGATCTTCATAAACCATTGTGGAATTTCACGCTTTTCTACTGGAGTATCACAACGCCAACAACAACCATCGACCACCTGCTCATTTGCCAAAACAGTATTATCAACTGGGCACCAATTGACCGCTGCTGTTTTTTTATAAACCAAACCTTTTTCAAAAAGTCGAGTAAATAACCATTGTTCCCAACGATAATATTGCGGCGTGCAGGTTGCCAATTCGCGATCCCAATCATAAGCTAAACCTAAGCGTTGTAACTGACCGCGCATATAATCGATATTGTCATAAGTCCATGATGCAGGCGGTACTTTATTTTTAATCGCAGCATTTTCTGCGGGCAAGCCAAAGGCATCCCAACCCATCGGTTGCAACACATTTTTACCTTGCATACGTTGATAACGTGAAATCACATCACCAATAGTGTAATTGCGCACATGGCCCATATGTAATTGGCCACTGGGATAAGGAAACATTGCTAAACAGTAATATTTCTCTTTAGTAGGGTCTTCTACTGCACGAAAGGTTTTTTGCTCATGCCACTGCTTTTGTACAGCGGTTTCGATATCGGCAGGATGATATTCTTGTTGCATGGTTAATCTTTTACTATCAACTTAAAGCGGGTAAGGATACCGCACGCAGCAAATAGCTAAAAGAAAAACTATAAAAACGATCACTCATAACTGGGAATTCGGCTCAATATTTCCTTTAAAGCAGATTTAGGTTACATTCATCCTAACAACTCATTAAAAAAGGATTGGTCATTATGTTGATGAGAACCACTTTATTTTTAGGCACCAATTTAGCTGTAATCTTTATTCTAAATCTGCTGATTACTCTTTTAGGCTTAAATCAACCGGGGATGGATTGGAAGCCAATGTTGCTTATGGCCGGTATCATAGGCTTTGCAGGGTCCTTTATTTCTTTACTGATGTCAAAAACAATGGCTAAGCGATCTTCTGGTGCTCAAGTCATCACAACACCCGCCAATGACCAAGAGCAATGGTTAATCAACACCGTTAGTTCGCAAGCACAACAAGCAGGCATTGATATGCCAGAAGTCGCTATCTTTGATTCTCCAGCACCGAATGCCTTTGCAACTGGCGCCAACAAAAACAAATCATTAGTGGCGGTCAGTACAGGCCTACTCAATAGCATGACTCAAGATGAAGTCGAAGCCGTTCTAGCCCATGAGATTAGTCATGTTTCAAATGGTGATATGGTGACCTTATCCCTGATTCAAGGCGTAGTAAATACATTTGTCATTGTGCTATCACAAATTATTTCATCACTCGTAGATCGTCGCCAAGGTGGCGGATATAATGCTCGTGGATATGGTTTTGGCCGCGGCCTAGGCTACAGCGCCACCTATATGATATCTCAACTTGTATTAGGTTTTTTTGCCACGCTTATTGTGAGATGGTTTAGCCGTTGGCGTGAATATAGAGCCGATGCCGGTGGAGCAACATTAGCAGGAACTGAAAAAATGATCAGTGCATTAGAACGCTTACAATCATTACAACAACCTGCTCAGTTACCAGCACAAATGCAATCATTAGGAATAAATGGTGGATTATTAGGGGCAATTGGCTTGAAAAAACTTTCCATGACACACCCGCCACTAGAAGAAAGAATTAAGGCCTTACGCCAAAATATTCGGCCATCCGTAGAGCGACATTAATAACTAAAACAATTCTATATCATCAACCACGTGTGGGCTTTCTTCTATCAAGCCCCGCTCTAGTAAGCCTTCATAGAATGATAGTTGATTACGGCCATGTTCTTTTGCATAATACAAAGCGCGATCAGCTCGTTCAATTAAGTTTGTAATTGATTCCGTTTTAATCCTTTGACTATAGCCTATACTCACCGTCACTGGACCAACCTGAGAAAAGTCAGTGTTTTCAATTGTCTCTCGCAATCGTTCTAAAATGCGATGGGCATCATCAGGACTTGTCTTTCGTAAGATGACTGCGAATTCTTCACCACCATAGCGAAATAACCAATCCATATTACGAAACGAGTCATGCATCACCCTTGCTAATAAAATCAAAATCTCATCACCAAATACATGGCCAAAGTTATCATTTATTTTTTTGAAGAAATCAATGTCGATCAATCCCAAATAAACACTTTCTTCAGCGGTAGGGCTCCCATCTTCCTCATTTTCTATTTCATTTAATAATCTATCAAATGCTTGTCGATTCATCAGACCCGTTAAATGATCGGTTTCTGATGCATATAACATTCTATTCAAGTGGTTATATGCCGATATGATTTGCTCCCAAACTAACTGGTTAACAGCCTCACATGAAAAGGATTTAACCACTAATATAGCGTCTATCATATCGCCTTGCATCAAGGGAACATATACATCTACAAGCTTTGATTCAGAATCATTCACCACTTGAGAAGCTCGTGATTCAACCGTGGCGTAAAGAATGCTATCTTCTACAAGAATTATATGTGGAGAACCGACATTCAATACATCGTGTATCACTATCTCTGCTATGGATTGATCACGATGATGGACTAATCCTCGTGGCCCCCCCATAAAGAACTGGATTTGTTTTGGTTGATACAGGTCCTCAATCAACGCAACAAATCCGGCACGTAAAGCCTCCCGATTATTATGGGCCAATAACTGTTCAATGACCTGCTCCAATAATGCCAAAGGAATGAGGTCAGACTGCTCTTTTTGCTTAAGGATAGAGGAATTAGTCATTAAAGCTCACACTACCGAAATCTATTTTCCGGCAGCCATTAAGCCTGCATATTTAGTTTGTAGTTGTTGTTGTGTTTCAACATTATCAGGATCACTCGGAATGCAATCTACTGGACACACTTCCACACATTGCGGTTCATCAAAATGGCCTACACACTCGGTACATAAGTCCGGCGCAATTTCATAAATTTCTTCGCCTTGTGTAATGGCACTGTTCGGGCATTCCGGCTCACAAACATCACAATTAATACATTCATCCGTTATAAATAACGACATTTAATACTCCAATACTTCACTATAGCGCGAGATTTTAGCGGTTATTGCTATTTCCGACCAATTTGCGTTTCAGTGCACTTGCTACACAAGGCGCAACAAATTCAGATACATCACCACCTAAACTGGCAATTTCACGAACCAAGCTTGACGAAATATAACTGTATTGTTCAGCCGGCGTTAAAAACATTGTTTCAACATCAGGTTCCATTTTACGATTCATACTGGCCAGCTGAAACTCGTGTTCAAAATCGGATACCGCTCTTAACCCTCGAAGAATAATATTGGCTTGTTTTTGCTTAGCAATATCTACCAGCAATCCTTCAAAACCACAAATTTCAACATTGGCAATATCACTCAACGTTTGCGTCGCTAAATTCATCCGTTCTTCTAAGCTAAAGCTAGGCGCTTTATTTGGATTAATGGCTATCGCAACAATGACTCGATCAAAAATCTTGCTGGCACGCGCCACCAAGTCAATATGACCATTGGTAATAGGATCAAATGTCCCAGGGTAAATTACTGTCGTTGTCACCCAATCGCCCCCATATCATGTAAAAATAAACAGTATCGCACTTCACCCGCTTTTTTATCTTTAATTAATTGCCAATAATGAGGATAGTGAGGTAAATCCTTTTTGCTCGAACATTCAAGATAAATCTTCGCCCCATCTTTTAAGGTGCTCGTCTCAACAAGCTGATCAATAATAGCTTGCCATAATTCAGCTTGATAAGGTGGGTCAATAAAAACAATGTCATATTGCGTTGAATTGGCCGCCAAAAATTGTTGCGCCGTCATATTTTTCACTCGACAATTATCCGCAGATAATATGCCACTATTGAGCTTTAACTGTAGTCTCGCTTCTGGATTTGATTCAATCATGGTCACACTGTCAGCACCACGAGAAGCTGCCTCGAACCCTAATGCACCACTGCCGGCAAACAAATCTAAACATTGAGCATCACCGATATCGCTTTGCAACCAATTAAAGAGTGTTTCGCGAACCCTATCAGGTGTTGGTCTCAAGCCATCACAATCGGGAAAGTTTAACCTTCTGCCTCGCCACTTACCTGCGATAAGTCTAACCACACCGGATTGTTTCGTTTTATTCTGCTTTGCCACCAACCAACACCGTCACCATTTTCTCCGGATTGACTCGACGAGAAAATGCATCTTTTATTTGATCAATCGTGATCGCATTCACTTTGCCTTTGAATGAATCTAAATAATCCACTGGCAAACCATAAAACCCAATCATTGTTAAATAGCCCGCAATCTTACTATTACTGTCAACGCGTAATGCAAAACCACCGGTAATATTTTGTTTAGCTGCTAATAATTCTGCTTCCGTGGGGCCGTTTTTAATGAAGTCCTTTAATGTTTGTTGCATAACATCTAATGCTTGTTTTGCCTGATCATTACGAGTTTGCAAACCAAATTGATACGGTCCTAATTCACGCATTGGCCTAAAATAACTATAGACACTATAGGATAAACCTCGTTTTTCTCTCACTTCATTGCTAAGCTGCGACACCAAACCACTACCACCGAGTATATGGTTGCCAACATATAAGGCAAAATAATCGGGATCGCCCCGATTGATTCCTGGTTGCCCCATCGTAATATGCGTTTGTGAAGAAGGATAATCAATAAGATCAATTTTAGCAGTTGATAAAGATTTCACCGGTGGTAAACCCTCAGCTTTATTACCGACAGATAATGGTGATACTAATTGTTCAGCAATAGCTTTAGCCTGAGATTGATCTATATCTCCAACCAAAACAACAACCGCATTCGCAGCCACATAATAGTGTTGATAAAACCTTTTTAATGACTCAATCGATAATTGTTCTACTCCAGATTCATCACCTGCGGGCATATTTGCATAGGGATGGTCTTGAAATAAATGTTTGTAAAAAGCACGTGATGCTATCGCCGAGGGTGATTGCTTTTCTGATTGCAAGCCAATCAACATTTGTTTTTTAAGACGATCAAATCCTGCTTGAGGAAAATCAGGGGCCGTCAATATTTTTCCAAAGGTCTGAAGTGCTGATTCAAGAATTGTTTCATCGGTCAGACTTCTCATGCTCAATTGGGCCATATCTCGCACAGATGAAGTACTAAATTGTGCTCCTACATCATCAAAAGACGCGGCAAGTTGATCAGCACTAAGACCGCCTGCACCTTCGTTTAACATGGCATTGCTTAATAATGCTGTACCCGAAAGTTCACCATCACGAGCTGCTCCTGCATCAAATACCACGGTAATATCGACCATTGCTAATTCAGGAGCCGAAACATAGTAAACCCTCGCCCCATTGCTAGTCTTCCAATGTTCAATACTAGGCGAAGCTTGTACTGTCAGCGTTAGCAAAAGTGTCAGCATCAACAATAAACGTTTAGTGTCCATGGCGACCTCCTGCTGATGCTGACTGTTTATTCGAGTCCAATGGCATTGGAATTAATTCAGCCACCGTTAACACCTTATCAACAAAATACTTTTTCGCCACTGCCTGCACTTGCTCTGCCGTGACAGCTTGTACATTCTCCACATAAGCATCACTCAAACGCCAATCCAAACCTATCGTCTCCAACATACCAATCTGCATTGCCTGATAAAACACACTATCACGTTCATATACCGCATTTGCTACTACTTGCGCTTTAACTCTTTTCAACTCTCGCTCACTAACTAACTCATTTTTTAATAGTGCAATCTGAGCCTGAATGGCTTGTTGTAAGTCTTGTACATTTTTGCCCTTAACAGGTGTTCCGACCACTAAAAACATATCTGTTAAGCGTGAAAACAAACCATAGCCAGCACCCACACTAGCTGCTATTTCCTGCCCTCGTACCAACTCACGAGTAAAACGAGCACTACTACCGCCATCTAAAATACCAGCGAGCATTTCTAATGCATACGTTTCCCAAATTTGATCTTTTCCAACGGTAGATACAACAGGCACTTTCCAGCCCATCATCATATAGGGTAATTCAGCAGGTGCTGCCACTTCAATCGTGCGCTTACCTCGTTGTTCAACTTCAATTTGCGGTTTTAGCTGCGCCGTTGTTTCTGGCTTTAATGGGCCAAAATATTGTTGCGCTAATGCATAAACTGCTTCTGGTTCCACATCGCCCACAATAACGACTGTTGCATTATTAGGTGCATACCAATTTTGATACCACTGCCGCAGATCCTCTGCCTCATAATGATTGATATCACTCATCCAACCAATAACGGGATGATGATAAGGACTATTTACAAAAGCAGTGGCATTAAATGCTTCACGCACTAATGCTTGCGGATTATCTTCAGTACGCATTCGACGCTCTTCTGCCACTACTTCACGTTCTTTCAGTAATTCAGCTTCATCAATGACTAGTTTGCGCATCCGTTCGGCTTCCAAACGAAAACTTACTTCCAGCCGATCTTTTTCTAATGTTTGAAAATAAGCAGTGTAATCACGCCCAGTAAAAGCATTTTCACGACCGCCATTGGCTGCGATAATCTGTGAAAATTCATTCGGGCCAAGGTTTTCAGTGCCCTTGAACATCATATGTTCCAACACATGTGAAATTCCAGTAATACCGTTATGTTCATAACTTGAACCCACTTTATACCAAACTTGAGATACAACCACTGGGGCACGGTGATCTTCTTTAACGATTAGTTTCAAACCATTATCAAGCTGATATTCACTTACTTCTGCCATTACCACTATCGGTAATAACAATAATCCAAGCAGTATTTTAAATTTTTGAACCATATGCTTCTCGCAACCATGACATGATAAAATTATTAATTAACGTTTAAATGACAAGCAACAATTATGTTTAGTTTCCTACGAAAAAAAACCGAAACAATTGACAATGCCGAGCCAACCGAACAACAGCCGGTACAGTCAGTTAATATCGACAATGATACCTCCCCACAAGATCAAACTGAACCTGAAATAAAAACTGGCAACCTTTTCAACCGACTAAAACAACGTCTTAGTCGTAGCAGTAGTAAATTAACAGAAGGTTTTGCTGATCTTGTTCTGGGCAAAAAAACAATTGATGATGATTTATTAGAAGAGCTTGAAACTCAATTAATCTCCGCTGATTTAGGCATTGATGCTACCCAAACTATCATTAATGATCTAACCCAACGTATTGCCCGCAAACAATTAGCGGACTCCGAAGCATTATTTACTGCTTTACGTGATGACATGGTGGCTATCTTAGATCCAAGTTGCCAACCACTCGTTATTCCAGAACAATCCGGCCCATACGTCATTTTAATGGTTGGTATTAATGGTGTCGGCAAAACCACCACCATTGGCAAACTCGCCAAACAATTTCAACAACAAGGCAAGTCGGTCATGTTGGCAGCAGGTGATACATTCCGTGCCGCGGCAGTAGAACAATTACAAGTATGGGGTCAACGCAATGATATTGCCGTCATTTCCCAGCATAGTGGTGCCGACTCCGCTTCCGTAATATTTGATGCACTACAAGCGGCTAAAGCACGCAATATTGATATTTTGATCGCAGATACCGCCGGCCGCCTACATACTCAATCAAATTTAATGGAAGAATTAAAAAAAGTAAAACGAGTGATGGCCAAATTAGATAACAATGCACCTCATGAGGTGATGTTAGTACTTGATGCTGGTACCGGTCAAAATGCCTTATCTCAAGCAGTTCAGTTTGATCAAGCCGTCGGCGTAACCGGTATTACCTTAACCAAATTAGATGGGACAGCTAAAGGCGGAATTATCTTCGCAATTGCTAAAAAAACAGGGCTGGCCATTCGCTATATTGGCGTTGGTGAAACAATCGATGACCTACGCCCTTTTCAAGCGGATCAATTTGTCGATGCTCTATTAGGACGTGAAGATTAATCTATGATTAGTTTTTCTGATGTTCATAAACGCTATGCCAATCGGCATGAGGCCTTATCAGGCTTAAGTTTTGAATTGGCACGCGGTGAAATGGCTTTTTTAACGGGCCATTCTGGCGCAGGCAAAAGTACCTTACTCAAATTAATTGCGCTAATTGAGCGTAGCTCTCAAGGCCAAGTACTAGTTAACAACCAAAACTTGACTCGGTTACCCAAGCGCAAGATCCCTTATTACCGCCGTCAAATCGGTCTAGTTTTTCAGGACCACAATCTATTACATGACCGTACTGTGTTTGATAATGTCGCATTACCACTAGTCATTGCAGGTGAAAACCATCGCGAAATAGGCCGCCGAGTGCGCGCCTCTTTAGACAAAGTTGGCTTGCTGACTAAAGAGCGTAATTTACCGATTGCATTATCAGGTGGTGAACAACAACGTGTAGGTATCGCCCGAGCGGTGGTCAACCGCCCTCCCATCTTATTAGCAGATGAACCCACGGGTAATCTTGATCCCGAATTATCGCGTGACATCATGCAATTATTCGAACAATTTAATCAGGTTGGCACGACCGTATTTGTTGCCACCCATGATCTCGATTTAATTCAAACCATGCCTTATCGCCAAATCATTCTGCAACAGGGTCGTTTAGCCCCGCAGGTACCCGAATGAAATTACCTGCATTTTTAAACAATTACTTATTACGCCACCTACAAACCATGCTCTTTAGTTTGGGGCAATTATGGCGCCAACCATTAGCTAGTTTGATGACAGTTACTGTTATTGCAATTGCCTTAGCACTACCGGCAGGACTGTTTGTATTGCTACAAAATATGAATAAAATAAGTGACCAGTGGGATAGTGCCAGCCAAATTACACTTTTTCTACAGCAAGATCTTAGTTCGCAACTAGCTAAAGATCTCACCGTAAAACTGCAAGCTTGGTCTGAAATAGATCAACTTAACTATCAATCATCAGAGCAATCATTAGTCGAGTTTCGTCAATTGTCCGGACTCGGAAACCTACTGGATTCCCTACCAGAAAATCCTTTGCCAGCGATCATGACTCTCACTCCTGTAGATGGAAATCTAACTGCCGATGCTATCGCTGATCTGCTAACTCGGCTGGAGGCTCTACCACAGGTAGAACAAGCCCAGCTTGATATGGAATGGTTACAACGATTACGGAGCATCAACAAAACAATACAACGCGGCATTACCATTTTGGGGATCTT
Source organism: Methylophagaceae bacterium (assembly GCA_048595405.1). Lineage (GTDB taxonomy): Bacteria > Pseudomonadota > Gammaproteobacteria > Nitrosococcales > Methylophagaceae. The sequence continues at coordinate 7,428 of JBJPGB010000008.1, read as the reverse complement.
ATTATCATTAAGTGTGCTGCTGGTGATTGGTAATACGATTCGACTTGCTATTCTCAATCGCCAATCTGAAATTCGGGTAATGAAACTGGTTGGTGCAACAGATCGTTTTGTACGGCGGCCTTTCTTGTACACCGGCTTCTGGTATGGCATTTTAGGTGGATTATTTGCTTGGTCAATCTTACTACTCACCATGGGCCTAATCTCAGGGCCGATCCATGAGCTTGCAAGCCGTTATGGCAGCGATTTCACCTTGCAATGGTTTGCCAGCGATATGCTATTTATCCTACCAATTATTGGCTTATCTCTTGGCATCTTGGGCGCATGGCTTGCTGTTGGTCGGCATATCCATTCCATCGAACCCAGTTAAGTATTTCGGGAACTTTTTCCTAAAATATAGCTCTTAGTATTTGAATTCATTAATTAATGTTATATCATTCAGCAACTATTTTTTAAGGAGGCCACATACATGACCACAAATGTCGCCCAATACAATTTAGCTTTAGCGCCCATTGGCAATGTAGATTCATACACCAATCTGGTTCATAACGTTCCAATTTTAACCGCTGAAGAAGAGCACGATCTAGCAACACGTCTGCAACAAGAGGGTGATCTTGAAGCAGCGCAACGCTTAGTCTTGTCACACCTCAGATTTGTAAATCGTATTGCCAAAGGTTATAGCGGTTATGGCTTGCCTGTTGCTGATTTAATTCAGGAAGGCAATATAGGCTTGATGAAAGCAGTAAAACGTTTTGATCCTGAAAAAGGCGTTCGCTTGGTTTCATTTGCCGTACATTGGATCCGTGCAGAAATTCATGAATATGTTATCCGTAACTGGCGCATTGTTAAAATTGCGACCACCAAAGCGCAACGTAAATTATTCTTTAATTTACGTAGTGCTAAAAAACGTCTTGCATGGCTAAACCAACAAGAAGTAGAAGCTATTGCTGAAGATCTTGGTGTCACACCGGACAATGTAATGGATATGGAACGCCGTTTAGCGCAACCAGATACCTCATTTGACTTACCGGTTGATGCTGAAGATGACGATAACACCTTCTCACCAGCAGCTTATTTAGCGGGACCAGAACATTCCGATCCTTCTTTGCAATTAGAACAGACTGATTTTGCGGATTACCAACAACAAAAATTGGCTAACGCATTAGCAATATTGGATGAACGTAGTCGTGATATTGTCAGTCAACGTTGGCTCAACGATGAAGGTAAGGTCACGCTTCATACATTAGCAGATCGCTATCAAGTCTCGGCTGAACGTATTCGTCAAATTGAAAATAATGCGATGAAAAAATTAAAAGCTGTAATGTCATAAACAACTTTCAGCTCCATCATTATTTATAAAAAAGCCCACAAGAAGCGGGCTTTTTTTATTTGATAAGATTTAGATAACTAACGCTCTAATAGTGCTGTTTTACCTGTTTTTCCATCCCAATCTGTCGCATCAGCTGGCGGATCTTTCTGCTCGGCAATAACTGGCCATACTTGTGATAACTCTTCATTAATTTGTAAGAATTCACTGTGTTCATCTGGCAAGTCATCTTCTGAAAAAATGGCTTCCGCAGGACATTCAGGTTCACACAAGGTGCAATCAATACATTCTTCAGGATCAATTACTAAAAAATTCGGGCCTTCATGGAAACAGTCTACCGGGCAAACTTCTACACAATCCGTATATTTACATTTAATACAATTTTCCGTGACAACAAATGTCATTATCATTTCTCCAAAACACGTGACCAGCTAACTAATACAGTTAATCTACACTGTAATTTTACATGATTTAAAACTAGTCTGGGTAATGTTAACTTTTAAGGTATGATCACAATGTCTCGTTAAGGAACAGGTATCATGCGTCGAATATTAACTATTACTATCTTTATTATTATTTTTGCTATTGGCGCAGCATTTTCAGCCATTAATACAAACCCTGTTGATATTAACTACTATATAGGTACATTGACCGCGCCATTATCTGTCGTCATTGTCCTCTCATTAATTGCAGGCATTGCGCTGGGTGCGCTTGCTATTTTTGCGAGCAGCCTAAAACTGCGTTATGAAAATCGTCGCCTTAACAAAAAGATTTCTGTTTCTGAACAAGAAATAGATAGCCTGCGCATTTTACCTATTAAAGACGTACATTAAAGCTAATACTCCAATGGAATGGCTCTTTTTTCTTCTTCCCATCGCCGCGATCTCCGGCTGGATGGCTGCACGCAAGCATTATAAAAAACGTTATCAACAATCAGTAGGTTCATTTGATCCTGAATATTTCAAAGGATTGAATTATTTATTAAATGAACAACCTGATAAGGCAATTGATGTTTTTATCCGCCTATTGGAAGTCAATAGTGAAACAGTTGAAACGCACCTAGCACTTGCCAACCTTTTCCGCCGTCGCGGTGAAACGGATCGGGCTATTCGAATTCATCAAAATCTAATTGCTAGACCGTCACTATCCCCTGAACATCGAGATCGGGCACTAGTGGAGCTTGGCTTAGATTATATGAATGCCGGCGTACTTGATCGAGCAGAACAGTTATTTCTTGAACTATTAAACAAGCCGTCCCCGCCAACAGAAGCTTGCCAGCAACTATTACGAATATATCAACAAGAAAAAAACTGGTTACAAGCAATTGAAATGGCAAAAAAATCCCAAACACAAAGCCAAGAAGATTTAGGACCAACCATTGCTCAATTTTATTGTGAACTTGCTGAGCAACAACAGCCATCATCAACGAATGATATCGCTGGGTTTCTCAAAAAAGCACATAGTCATGATCCTAATTGTGTGCGAGCAACATTACTGGAAGCTGCTCTCTATATTAGCGCCGATAATTATCGTAAAGCACTAAAATGTTTGCTCCGTATTGAACAACAAAATCATCACTATCTTGCTCAGGCACTTCCTCAATTATTACAGTGTTACCAACATACAAATAATCTTCCAGCCTTTAACCGCTGGTTACAAACATTACTGGTTAAACACCCTAATATGACCAGTGCTCGATTAATGTTAACGCACGTTATTCAATTGCAAGACGGTAGCCAATCAGCACAAGATTATCTATATAAACAACTACATACATACCCTTCAATTGAGGGCCTACATTCTTTGATTGCGTTGGGAGATACCTCTAACCCTGATGTTGTTCCATTGATTAAAAACATTACCACTACCCTAGTCAGACGCGGCCATCGATATACCTGTCAAAACTGTGGTTTTTCAGGAAAACTCATGCATTGGCATTGCCCCGGTTGCAAACAGTGGAGCACTATTAGGCCAACAGAAATTCACCTTTCCGCTTTAGAAACATTATTGGAGCCATCACCATGAGTGATATCGAAATTTATCATAATCCAAGATGCAGTAAGTCTCGTCAAACATTGGCATTACTTGAGCAGCAAGGTGTTAAACCGATCATTATTGATTACTTAAAAACAGCGCCTACGATTGGTCAATTACGCACTATTCTTGGTCAACTAGATATTGATGCCCGCCAATTACTTCGTAAAGGTGAAGCCACCTATAAAGAGCTTAACCTGAAAGATCCCTCTCTAACCGATCAGCAACTGATTCAAGCCATGTGTGATAATCCTAAACTAATAGAACGCCCTATCGTTATCAAGAATGGCAAAGCAAAAATAGGCCGTCCACCTGAAGCTGTATTAGAGATTATCTAAAGGTACTATATGTCCGAAATACTTATTCTCTATTATAGTCAGTCTGGCCATGTACACGATATGGCTGAACATATTGCCCGTGGTGTTGAAAATGTTGCTGGCTGTAGCGCTAAATTAAGAACCGTACCAACTATTTCTGCTGTCTGTGAAGCCACACAAGATACCATTCCCCAGCAAGGACATCTTTATGCCAATGCTGAGGATTTAAAACAATGTGATGGCTTAGTATTAGGTAGCCCCACCCGTTTTGGCAATATGGCTGCTCCACTGAAATATTTTATCGATCAAACCAGTGATATCTGGTTGTCAGGATCACTTATAGGTAAGCCAGCAGCTGTGTTCACCTCCACCGGTAGTTTACATGGCGGCCAAGAATCTACTTTATTATCAATGATGTTGCCTCTAATGCATCATGGCATGCTCATCCTGGGTTTGCCTTATAGCGAAAGCACACTAATGACAACAACTGATGGCGGTACACCTTATGGTCCAAGCCACTTAGCGGGCAGCAATAATGATCGGCCACTAAGTGACAATGAAGCACAATTATGTCGAGCCCTAGGTCAACGCATCGCCAACATTACAAAAACCATAAACTCATGACACAATTATTTAAACAACTCGCTTTATTCAGTTTTTTTGCACTGATGATCTCACTTATCTGCTGGATCACACTGGGTTCACACAGCAATAATTACCCCACTTCAGCTTGGCTTCTTATCGCCTTAATACCGCTATTATTCCCGTTGAGAGGGCTATTGCATGGCAAACCCTATACCCATGCTTGGACGAGTTTTTTAATGCTACTCTACTTTTCACATGGCATTGGCGAAGCGTATAGCGCACAATCCTTTGATATTTATCCCTATTTAGAAATACTTTTTAGTTTCATCACCTTTTCTGCATCAATTACTTTTATCAAATTAAATGCTAAAATGCGAAAAAGCTCACAAATAAAATAACGTTGACCTGTTATATATTAGGTTAAAATTATTTAGGAGATGATCATGAGTACAATCCCTGCATTTCAATCTGGGCTAAATGGCATTCAAACAGGCTTACAAAGTCTCAATCAAAATGCGGCAAAAATTGCCAGTGCTGGCGCCCTTCAATCCAATACTGGCATTACTGAACCACTGATCAACCTACTGAGTGATGAATTGCAAATAAAAGCATCCGCTAAAGTAATTGAAGCAAGTAATAATTTAATTGGTACTATTTTGGATATAAAAGCTTGATTCCATGGAAATCCATGCTGCCACCCCACTGAGCACCACCCCAAATACGCTACAGCCAGGAGTGGTAGCAGACTCTAAACAAGCTGCCGAAATCACCAACCAAGAACAACAGCAAATCCAACAATTAAAAGCCAGAGATCGTGTGGTACGAGCTCATGAAGCCGCCCATATTGCAGCAGGTGGATCCGCTATCCGTGGTGGTGCAAGCTTTAGTTTTCAACGTGGCCCAGATGGTGTGCAATACGCTGTCGGAGGCGAAGTCAATATAGATATATCAAAAGTTGACGGTAATCCTCAAGCAACCTTGCAAAAAGCAGTGCAAATCCAAGCTGCCGCATTGGCTCCCGCCCAACCCTCATCCCAAGATCGCCGTGTAGCAGCACAAGCCGCACAGCTAGCCGTCGAAGCCCGAGCTGAAATAACACGGCAACGCAACATTGATAATGACGAGCAACAAAACAATAATTCAACACCAGATATTGCAAGCCCACAATCAACCGGGGAATTACTCGATATCATTGTCTAATGTCTTATTTGCTAGACTATAGCTTTCATTTAAATTAAATCATTATTATTTTGACAGAAAACAACTTCTCGCCACTTTCACTGACTGAGATCAACGCAACTATTGATCTCAATATTCGCCAACAACTCGCTGAAATTCTAATAGAAGACGCCATACCGTCTACTAATGATGCATTATGGCAGCGACTTAGCCAGGGTAAAATAACACCAGCAGTTTGCATTGCTGAAAGCCAAACATCGGGTCGTGGTCGCCGTGGCGATCACTGGTATTCTCCTGCTAGTGGCAATCTTTACCTATCAATTTCATGGCCATTCCCCGCAAAAACAACTCAAAACGGACTCAGCATTGCAATTGGAATGAGCTTGATAAACACCCTAAAATCTGTTGGAATCAATGACTTACAACTAAAATGGCCTAACGATATTTTATATAAAAGGCAAAAGTTAGCTGGAATTCTAGTAGAATCACGTCTCGGTAAACAACAAAATACCGTTATTGGCATTGGCCTTAACTTTAAGCTTCCAACTGCCACTAAACAGAAAATTCAACAACCAACCACCAGCCTTCAACAGCTTTGTACTAAGGTACCCTGTCGAAATGAGCTGGCAGGAAAAATTATTCAAACTATGATCGAAACATTACAACGATTTCAACATCGTGGCTTAAGCGATTTTATTGCCCAATGGCCACAATATGATGCACTTGCCAATGAAACTATTACCCTCATCGATGGTGACGACACAATCAAAGCGATTGCTGCCGGTATCAATGAACACGGTGAATTTCAGTATTTACACAATAAGCAATTGCATACCCTATCCAATAGCCATATCAGCATTCGGTTTTCCTCATGAGATTATTAGTCGATATAGGTAATACACGCATTAAATGGGCATGCCTCGATGCTGGCAAAGCAATGGACAGCCAAAGCTTTAACCGTAGTAAAACAGGCATTAAAGCATCCCTTAACAGTCAGTGGAAAACACTCGAAAATATCAACTCAATTCATGTTTGTAATGTTGCTGGCGACAAAATTGCCCAACAACTCACTGAATGGACTGAAAAACACTGGCAACTCACACCCACATTTATTCGCAGCGAACAAAAAAGATTCGGTGTCACTAACTCCTACGCCCAAGTAGAACTATTAGGTGTTGACCGCTGGCTAGCCTTAATTGCTGCACGGCAACATGCACGTATGGCAACCTGCGTTATTGATTGTGGCACCGCAATCACGGTCGATATTGTCACCAAATATGGCACTCACCAAGGCGGCATGATATTACCCGGACTGTCATTAATGCGTGAGGCTCTTTCCAGTAATACCAATATGAATGATGTTGTCGAAGAAAATGATTTTAAAACATTGGCAGTGAATACCCAAAGCGCCATTCAAGCAGGCACTTTGTATACCGTCACTGCTAGCTTAGAACGGCTTATTGACGATCTTCAAGAGCAATTTAATGACCGAATCCGTTTTATTATTACTGGTGGTGATGCAGAAACCATCATACCGCTACTATCATCACCTATCTCACACTATCCCGACATTGTCTTAAAAGGCTTGGCTTATTACGCCCGCCAAGGTGATAAAAAAGCAATAGCCGACGTTGACGCTGTTGACGCTGTTGACGCTGTTGACGCTGTTGACGCTGTTGACGCTGTTGACGCTGTTGACGCTGTTGACGCTGTTGACGCTGTTGACGCTGTTGAAGCTGTTGAAGCTGTTGAAGCTGTTGAAGCTGTTGAAGCTGTTGAAGCTGTTGAAGCTGTTGAAGCTGTTGAAGCTGTTGAAGCATAAAGTTTGTCAGATTATTTAATCTAATGTAATCTTTCGCACCCTTAGGAATAAGAATGCAATAATTCCCAATCCTCATGGAGAGCTGGCCGAGCGGCTGAAGGCGCACGCCTGGAAAGTGTGTATAGGTTTATCCCTATCAAGGGTTCGAATCCCTTGCTCTCCGCCAT
>JBJPGB010000007.1:0-3955 GCA_048595405.1 Methylophagaceae bacterium | reverse complement strand
GCTAGTATATAATAGATAAGAAGCTTGATAGCAATGCCTCAGGAACTTAAAATACTGTCACCTTGTCTTAATACTGTTATAAATTACGGAGATTTCCATGCAAATCAATAGTTCGGTTACTCGTTCGGAAGAGTCGATATTTTCAACTAATAAAGTCATTAAAAACACTTATATGCTGTTATCAATGACCCTTATTTTTAGCGCGATAGCTGCTTATATTAGTATGGCTATGGGCATATCGTTTGGGATGGCTCTGGTTGCGGATATTGTTGCCATTGCTCTGTTGTGGTTTGTTTTACCAAAAACAGCTAATTCTGCAACAGGCATTCCTGTTATCTTTGCCTTTACTGGCCTACTTGGCTTTGGTCTAGGGCCCATTATTGCGCGCTACCTTGCTCTTGACCCATCAATTGTAATGACAGCAATGGGCGGAACCGGCGTTATCTTTATTGCTCTATCAGGCTATGCAATTACGACTAAGAAAGATTTTAGCTTTATGGGCGGTTTTTTGACTGTAGGTCTATTTGTTTTAATTGGTGCAATGATTTTGAACCTATTTTTACAAATACCCCTGCTATCGCTCGCTTTAAGTGGCGGTATTGTACTGGTGATGAGTGGTCTAATTTTATACCAAACATCGGCTATTATTAACGGTGGCGAAACAAACTATATTATGGCTACTGCTAGTCTGTTTTTATCTATATTGAACTTATTCACCTCTTTATTACACATTTTAGGTGCATTCGCTGGTGACGATTAAACTTTATTGTTTAATTTATATATAAATAAAGCCGCTTTCATTTGAAGCGGCTTTTTTATTGAGGAGTAAAAATGGATTGGCTACAAATAACGCAAGCTTTGTTCTTAGCTGCAATGATGGTCTATATCTTCCCGATGGTGAAGCGAGCTATCAAGAACCCTAGTGAATCTTCAGGAAAGTGGGGGGATATTCTTATTCCATTAGTCATTGTAATTGCTATTGTTGCATTTCTTATCAGTATGGTTCGTTAACTAATTTCTTTGCGACCTATCTTGTAGGATTTGATAGACGTATCCATTGCGAAAAATGACATAGGTTCTAAAGCGACCATATTGTTTGAAGGTCCATCTTTCCATTTGGTAACTGTCAATTGAGAGATATCTGACGCCATAAATATAATGATAGCTTTCAAATGTTTGCTGATAGGTTTCAATATCCGTCGGTCGGTAATTTTTTGAGCATAATTTAACCACGTCATATATATGCATTTCCGCTTGTATTAATCTGGTGCCGCAACGGTATGACTTAATCGTCCTTTCATCTGCTCGTGAATGATGTGAGCTTACTATGACAGCTGATAATGGGTGATTAGAATTATAAGCCTCGCCTGATATCGCGGTAATGGATATTAATTGTAGCGATAGAGCCAAAGCCAATGTAAAACGTTTCATTGTGGATGCCTGATTTAACCTATTTCAATTTATGACAGATCGGCTCTACATCAGTTCATTATTGCTTTGGTTTGATCGCTGTAAATGTTGCTCGGATTGGGGCTGGATAGCCTTCAATTGTTTTAGTTCTATCTTGCGGATCTAAGAAATCAGCTAATGATTCAAAAATCATCCAATCCGTTTGGCGCTGTTCTTCAAGGCTAGTGGTGTTGATATCAACGCATTTTATTTGTTTAAAACCACATCGTTCCAGCCATGATTCCATTGTCTTAATTGTAGGAAAGAACCAGACATTGCGCATTTTTGCATAGCGACCTTTTGGCATTAAGCTAACACCATTTTCACCTTCAATAACCAGTGTTTCTAATACCAGCTCTCCGCCTGGTCGTAAACATGCCTTTAACTCATAGAGATGGTCTAAGGGTGAACGACGGTGGTATAACACGCCCATTGAAAATACTGTATCAAAACAATTTAAGTCTGTTGGAAGTTGTTCAATTCCTAACGGAATAACATAGTGATTTTGATTATTGATATAGCGTTGCATAAGCTGATATTGCATAACAAAGACTAATGTTGGGTCGATACCTAAAACAAAGTCTGCACCTTGTCCTAGCATGCGCCAGCCATGATAGCCATTACCACAACCAACATCTAATACTTTTCTTCCTGCTAGCGGTTGAATATGCGGTAATACACGATCCCATTTCCAATCAGATCGCCATTCGGTATTGATATTCACACCCAATAAATCATAGGGCCCTTTTCGCCATGGATGAAATTGTTTAAGTTGGTCAATAAAGTGTTCTCGATCACTCTCGGTTAAATCAGCCGCACTCCCAATTTCAACTTTATCTTTAAGCTCAGCATGGGGTGGCATTAATTTAGGTAATGAATTGAGTGTTTGCTGCCAGTTGTGCATTTTGCCATGGCCATCAGAGGCTAGTTTTTCAGGAATAATATGCTGTAATTGTTGCGACCACTCAGATAGGCCCATTTTATCAAGACGTTGATAAAGCGATTGATATACGGTCATTGCTTAATGGCAATTAATGAAGCAAAGTTAAAACATTGATACCAAATATCGCTAAAGCCAAACCCCGCTTGATGTAGACGTTGTTGATGACAATCTAATGTTTCAGCAAGAAGTACTTTATCAAGTGCTGATCGTTTTTGACTAATTTCCAAATCACTATAACCATTGGCTCGTTTAAAATCATGATGTGCTTCAACTTGAAAGTCTTGCCGCATTGACTCTTCGAATGCTAATTTTTCTGACAAGATTAAAATACCGCCCTTCTTAAGCCCTTGATAAATTTTTTGAAGCAAATTCAATCTGTCGGTGATCGGAATAAATTGTAAGGTGAAGTTCAATACTACGACTGATGCATTTTCAATTTTAATATCTTGGATATCTGCACAGATCATTGTGACGGGAATAGCTGAAGCCTGATCTGCAGCTAAAATTTCTTGGCCACGTTCAATCATGGCAGGTGAATTATCGACTGCGATAATGTCGCAGTCTAATTTGGTAAGTCGTTGTCTTATGGATAGTGTCACGGCACCTAGCGAACAGCCTAAATCATAACAATGACTATTATCTTGAGCATAGTTAGCAGCCAGTATGCCAATAGTCGAAATCAAGGTGCCATAACCGGGCACTGATCGCTGAATCATATCGGGAAAAACATCGACCACACGTTCATCAAAACGAAAATCAACCATTTCATTCAACGGCGAAGCATAAATCGCATCTTGCTTATTAGCCACGCTGTTCACCTTTTTTCTTCGCCACATTGTTACGCAGATAAACAGGCAAGGCTTGATCGGCAGGTAACATTCTGCCTGCTTTCGCTTCGATTAATGCCAACTTTAAGATACGGCTTGCTTTAGGGTAATGTTCAAAACTGACTTGATTTAGATTATCAGCAAAACAATCACGTAATATCGAGTCATATTCTCTCCAACCCGTGCCTACGCCTGTCCATTGCTGATTTTGGAATGGGCTAAATTGCTCAGGGGGACAAACTTGTTCTTTATCCAAGGCTAGCAGTAGTCCATTTTTGACAGAATAACTAGCACAATAAATCTCACCCATTCGCGCATCCATTGCGACCGAAATATGATTTGCATCTAAGGTCTCCAACGCATCTTGTGCCACGGCTGCTAATGTCGAAATAGGAATCACGGGGATATCTCTAGCAAAGGCAATGCCTTGGGCAACTCCGACCCCCACGCGAACGCCTGTAAATGATCCCGGGCCTCGTCCAAAGGCTACGGCATCAATGACTGCGATAGAAGTATTTGCCTGTTTAAACAGTTCATCCATCATGCCCAAGATTAAATCCGAATGGCCGCGTTGGGTCATTTCAACTTGCTCAAATACTTGGCCTTGATAAAGCAAAGCAGCAGAACAACATTCGGTACATGTATCTAAAGCAAGAATATTCATTTAATAATAGTGTCAATTGACCAGTAACAACGGCTAAGTATAATGCAATCTATCCACTTTAAAGGAGAAAAT
>JBJPGB010000006.1:0-6566 GCA_048595405.1 Methylophagaceae bacterium | reverse complement strand
AATTGATAGTCTTGAAACAGGGTTAAATATTGCGCCATTTTCAAGTTCTGTAAACAGTGTTAACCAAACATTAGGCCAACACGTTGATATTGCAAAAGCGGGGTTAACAGCCCTCAATACAATGTTGATGAATGAAGGTGTGGTGATCACTGTGGCAGCAAATGCCGATATAAAGAAACCAATTGAATTATTGATTATTAATAGTGGTAATACCGAAAATTTAGCAACACATCTTCGCAATGTGATTACGCTTGAAGAAAATAGCAAAGCAACCATTATTGAGCATTATATCGGCCTAAATGATGCGTCATATTTTACCGATGTGGTGACAGAGGTGTCGTTAGCAGAAAGTGCTGAGCTTAAACACTACAAGCTACAACAAGAATCAGAAAATGCCTTTCATATTGCGACTTTGGCGGCTAAACAAGCGGCGAATAGTCAATGGATCACCAATAGTATTTCACTAGGTGGTAAGTTGGCTCGCAATGATATACATAGCCAATTATTAGGTGAACAGTCGCATGTCACAATGGATGGTTTATATCTGCTGAATAATGAGCAGCATATCGATAACCACACTCGTATTGATCACGCAGTACCTAATACTACCAGTGAGGAATTGTACAAAGGTGTATTAGATGATAGTTCACATGCGGTATTTAATGGCAAAGTAATTGTGCACAAAGATGCTCAAAAGACCGATGCTAATCAACAAAATAAGAATTTATTGTTATCACGCGACTGTGAAATAGATACTAAGCCTGAAATGGAGATTTATGCTGATGATGTGAAGTGTGGCCATGGTAGTACTGTCGGCCAAATTAATGAAGATCAGTTATTCTTCTTACGTGCTCGTGGTTTAGATGAAGTCAGCGCGCGTAGTTTGTTGACCTATGCTTTTGCTGTTGATGTATTAAACTGCATCCCTGCAGATGATATTCGTCAAGCCTTATCAGCAGTGATCGAGCAACGTCTACCACAAGGTGGCAAGTGAAAATGTTAGACCTGCAAGCCATCAGACAAGACTTTCCCATTCTTGACCAACAAGTGAATGGTCAACCATTAGTTTATCTTGATAATGCGGCTAGCAGCCAAAAGCCAATTCAGGTGATTGATGCTGTTGCTAATTATTACAAACAAGATAATGCCAATGTACATCGCGGTGTACATCGCTTAAGTCAGCGTGCAACGGATGCCTATGAAGGTGCACGCGATAAAGTACGTGGCTTTGTAAATGCTAAATCAGATAAAGAAATCATCTTTGTACGTGGGGCAACAGAAGCGATTAATTTAGTGGCCCAAAGTTTTGTGCGGCCGCAACTGCAAGCGGGTGATGAAATTCTAATCAGTCATTTAGAACATCACGCTAATATCGTGCCATGGCAAATATTATGTGAGCAAACCGGCGCTAAGCTAAAAGTCATTCCAATGACGGAAGTAGGGGAGTTAGATTTATCAACATTTGATGATTTATTAACCACCCGAACTAAGATCTTAGCGGTTGGCCATGTTTCGAATGCATTAGGAACAATTAATCCTATTAAAGATATGATCATTAAAGCGCATGCTAAAAATATCCCGGTACTAATTGATGGTGCACAAGCTGTTCCTCATATGGTAGTGGATGTACAGGATTTAGACTGTGATTTTTATGTGTTTTCTGGCCATAAAATGTTTGCACCAACCGGTATCGGTGCTTTATATAGTAAGCAGGAATTATTAGAAGAAATGCCACCTTGGCAGGGTGGGGGCGACATGATCTTGTCGGTCAGTTTTGCCCATACTCAATACAATGAATTGCCTTATAAATTTGAAGCAGGCACACCAAACATAGCCGGTACTATTGGATTAGGTGCAGCAATTGATTATATGAATAGTTTGGGTATTGATAATTTAGCCAAGCATGAGCATGACTTATTAGTGGCCGCCACAGCGAAGATAAGTGCTATAGATGACGTTAGAATTATTGGTACAGCCGGACACAAAGCCAGTGTATTGTCATTTATGATCGAAGGAGTACACCCGCATGATGTCGGTACGATATTCGATCAACAAGGTGTGGCAATTCGTACTGGCCATCATTGTGCTCAACCGGTGATGCAATTCTTCGGGATCCCTGCGACAGCACGGGCATCTTTTGCCTTTTATAACACTATGGAAGAAGTTGATTCTTTAGTTTTGGGTATTAAAAAAGTACAGGAGCTTTTTGCATGAGTAATGCAGATCTAAGAGACCTCTACCAACAAGTGATCATGGATCACAATAAAAAGCCACGTAATTTTCGTGAAATGACCGATGCCAATCACTTTGCCCATGGCAATAACCCATTATGCGGTGATGCTTTGGTTGTATTTGTGAAATTGGATGGTGATGTCATTGAAGATGTCAGCTTTCAGGGTAGTGGTTGTGCAATCTCAGTAGCATCAGCATCCCTAATGACTGAAGCACTTAAAGGCAAAACATTGGTCGAGGCGGAAATGCTCTATGAGCAAGTTCATAAGCAAATGATGGGACAAGAGATTGATACTTCCACCTTAGGTAAATTAGAAGTATTGAGCGGTGTTAAAGAATTTCCAGCACGTGTTAAATGTGCAACATTATCATGGCATACCATGCATGCAGCGATGGATAGTGATCATGATATTTCAGTGACGACGGAATAATAAGGATACTTTATTATGAGTGAACATTATTTCGAGGTTAGCTTAGATGAGCTAAAAGAAGATGTGATTGAAATGTTAAAAACCATCTACGATCCTGAAATACCTATCAATATTTATGAGTTAGGATTGATTTACGATGTTAATATTGATGATGATAAAAAAGTTGATATCAATATGACGTTAACCGCGCCAGGCTGTCCGGTTGCACAATCATTCCCCGGCGATATCGAAGCTAAAGTAGCGACAGTGCCAAATGTCAATGAAGTTAAGGTTGAGCTAGTCTGGGATCCGCCTTGGACAAAAGACATGATGACCGAAGCTGCACAGTTGCAATTGGGAATGTTTTAATCGCTTTTTTGCTGACAAATACTCGCAATTTTCTTGAGTCCCTCATCTGTTGGGTAGACAGCGTTACCGGTATAAGCAATGCCACATGCACGCTTATAATCTTTTAGATATAGCAATGCATCTGCCGTTAATTTGTAAAACAGAATATGTGGGTTTTGTTTAAGTTCCTGCTCCCCCCAATCGGCAAAAATCTGCACATTATTGGTCACTCCATATTTCATACTGCTATGAAATAATGTAGTCATCAAAGTATGGGTAGCCATAAGGTTAAAGTACGGGTTTTGCATAGAGATAGGAAAGGGATCTTCTGTCGATTTTCCTAGAAAATAGTTTCTAAATTCAAGGTTGGCAGCCATCGTATGCGTAAAGAAAAGCGCTGATGCTAGGCTACCTACCAAGACTAATATTCTCAGAGCTGTCGGTGTGAATTTCCCACTCGTATTGTCCAATTTTTTCCGAGTAGGGTGTAAGCTCACATACAATAATATTAGAAATATAAACCAATGTGTTGATGAAATATAAAAAGGCAATTCAACTTGTGTATGGAGGCTGATTGGAACAAGCATGGCGGCATAGGCGTAACGGCGTGAATGCGGTAAGCGCCAAAGAGAAAGCATCACGGCAATAACAACTAATAATAGACCTAAGCCTGCAACGGCACCACCCTCAACCAGCCAAAATATTACTTCATTATGAGGGTGCGAAACCCGTTGATGAGGGAGCGAGGCCTCAGGATGTTTGGCAAAAAAACCGGGCTTTTCTAATTGCCATACGCGTACAAAACTACCGATACCATGCCCCCAAAAAGGTTCCTCTTTAATCAAGTCGATAGCAATAGAATAGATGCCTAATCGTGTAGAACCAGAATAGCCAGAGTTTATTGCCGTAGTTTTATCTACAACATTAGTTAATCCACGTTGCCTATCGACCATGTTTGCACTTGTTATTGCAATCAATATAGTCAGGGCTATTAATAACCATTGTTTTTTATCAGCTTTAATAAACTGCCAACGACCGGTGAATAATAAAGGTGTCGCCAACATAAAGCTTAATGCTCCTACTCGAGATCCTGAATAGCTAACAATAAAAATACTGGTGAATACAGCGACCAATAACAGGCAGAATAACCATATTCGCCCATGTCGAATGAATGGTCGAGTAAATAGCCAGAAACTGAGAATAACGCAGCTAATTTGAAAACTAGCTTGATTATTAATTTGTTGAAATAGTCCGGTTGGACTACCCGATATATTGATAGGTAGCCATCTAGGCATATCCTGAACAAGGAAGATTTGCATCATCCCAATAATGCTATGGATCAAGCCGGTGACTACGATAATGAATAACAATCTATCTAAACGGGCTTGTTTAAGTGGGTGTTGATATAAACCAAATAGAAATAATAATCCTCCCCATAGATATAACAAGCGGAATAACCATTGTTCGGGGATCTCTATTCCCGCTAAGATCCCGCTTAGTAATGCCAGAGTGGGAAACGCAAAAATGAGTGGAAAATATCTTGGCAAATAATAATGTACTTGCTTAGAAAAGCGATATAAGGAATAAAAGCCGATCAATGAAGCAAAAAACCAGACAACGATATTATTGGGAATACGCAGCCCTGTTCCACCAAGGTTGGTGTGATAATACAAGCTGCCCATGAGTAGTAAGATGAGTAGCCATTCCACAAAATAAAGGTTTTTAAATGGTCTAGTATTCATAGATTAAGTAATGATTTGAATGTAATGTAAGTCTACCCTATTTAGATTATTAATCGTGAAGTGCAGACACAATTAATGAGATAACATTAATATCTGATTAGTTGCGAAATTATCAGTTATCATTGTGGGATGATTAGATATTCTTATATTGAAAGCAATGCGGTATCCGAAAATTTATTTTTAGAAAAGTTGGAAGGAATGATATGTCTTATTCACGCTTAAAAGAACCCGTTTACCTCCGTTATTCTGGTCCGACATTATTAGGTATGCCATTGTTAAATAAAGGCTCGGCATTTACTGATGATGAACGTACATCGTTTAACTTAACAGGCTTACTCCCGGATACACATGAAACAATTGAGCAGCAAGTAACACGTTGTTATGCTCAATATTCAAGCTTCGATGAACCGATCAATAAACACATTTATTTGCGAGCAATTCAAGATAGTAACGAGACATTATTCTATCGTTTAGTCCAGCAGCATATCGAAGAAATGATGCCGATCATCTATACCCCCGTGGTAGGTGAGGCATGTGAACGGTTTTCAGAAATTTATCGACGTGCTCGCGGTTTATTCATTGCTTATCCAGACCGTCATAATCTGGATGAAATATTGCACAACGCCACCAAACAAAATGTAAAAGTCATTGTCGTCACCGATGGTAGTCGTATTTTAGGCTTAGGTGATCAGGGTATTGGAGGCATGGGTATTCCGATTGGCAAACTCTCTTTATATACCGCCTGTGCAGGTATTAGTCCGGCTTATACTTTGCCAATAACATTAGATGTCGGTACCAATAATCAACAGTTATTGGATGATCCGATGTATATGGGTTGGCATCATGAACGTATTGAAGATCAAGACTATGATGACTTTTTAGAATTATTTGTCACTGCGATTAAAAAACGTTGGCCTCAAGCCTTGCTCCAATTTGAAGATTTTCAGCAAACCAAAGCTTTGCCATTGTTAAACCGTTATCGTGACCAAATTTGTTGTTTTAATGATGATATTCAAGGTACAGCGGCAGTGACGGTGGGAACACTATTGGCAGCAAGTCATGTTAAAAACGAAAAGCTTTCAGACCAAAAAGTCGTCTTTGTGGGCGCGGGCGCGGCAGGTTGTGGCATTGCAGAACAAATTGTCTCTCAAATGTGTGCAGAAGGATTGACGGAACAACAAGCACGTAGCCAAATTTATATGGTGGGTCGACATGGCTTATTGGCGGAGGATTCGCCTGCGTTACTAGATTTCCAGCAAAACTTAGCTCAAAAAACGGCGGATCTAACCGCTTGGGAATATAGTGATCAATATGCGCCTCTAATTGATGTAATGAGTTTTGCTAAACCGACAGTATTGATAGGCGTTTCAGGTCAGCCAGGCTTATTTACCGAAGCCATCATTAAAACCATGCAACAAGGTTGTGAACGACCAATCGTCTTCCCATTAAGTAATCCATCGAAAAAAATTGAAGCCACACCAGAACAGCTTATTGAATGGACAGATGGACGAGCGATTATTGCAACAGGTAGTCCGTTTGATCCTATTCAATATAAAGGTGATTCTTATCCGATTCCACAATGCAATAATAGCTATATTTTCCCGGGATTTGGTTTGGCAGTAGTGGCGGCAAATATCACTCGAATTACCGATGAGATGTTGATGATGTCAAGTGAGGTATTAGCACAAGTATCCCCCGTTATTGTGACGGGACAAGGCGCGCTATTACCGCCATTAGCTGATATTGCAGAGCTAAGTAAAAAGATTGCTTTTGCCGTGGCTAAATTGGCAATAGAGCAAGGCTTTGCCGACAATATAACGGATCAACAATTAAC
>JBJPGB010000005.1:0-25423 GCA_048595405.1 Methylophagaceae bacterium | reverse complement strand
CATAACGATCCTATTGGCGGCATAGTCATTAATTGTCGTTGTTCTAATAATTTTTTAGCAGTTGCTGGATAACCCTGTTCAATTAAATCTCGCCAAAACTCATGGTGTGGCTGGCTGGTTTGGATTAATACTTCCCCTGCTTTTTCCCCTCGTCCAGCTCGTCCAGTCACTTGGATAATCAATTGGGCTAATAATTCAGTTGCTCGAAAATCTGCACTAAATAATCCTTGATCCGCATCAATCACCCCAACTAAGGTCACATCATGAAAATCATGGCCCTTTGCTAACATTTGAGTGCCTACTAATATTTTAGCACCACCTTGTTGAATTTCTTTGACAACTTCTGCAAACGCATTAACCCGTTGGGTGGTATCACGATCAATTCTTAATACCGTTATCTCAGGAAAATAACGTTGTAAGGTTTGTTCTATCTGTTCGGTACCCGCGCCATAGGTTTTAATCTCAGTTGCCTGACATTTTGGGCACTCCTGAGGCAATCGCTGAATAAAACCACAATGATGACACATTAAGATATTACGCCGTTGGTGCACAATCATTCGAGCATCACAATCCAAACACGTCGCCTGCCAATTACAATCATGGCACATTAATACCGGTGCAAAACCTCGTCGATTAATAAATAATAACACCTGATTTCCGGCACAAACTTGCGTTTTAATCGCTTGATATAACTCACTCGATATTCCACTATCGGCGCTGGGTCCTGCGGTGTCGATTAATTTTACTTTCGGAAGTGTTGCCCCTGTCGCACGTTTATTTAATGTTACTACTTGATAGCGTTGCTGCTGACTGTTATACAAGGTTTCTAATGAGGGGGTGGCACTGCCTAACACTATCGGGATCGCTAGTTTTTTTGCTCTGATTAAAGCAATATTTCGAGCATGATAACGCAGACCATCTTGTTGTTTATAAGAGCTATCATGCTCTTCATCAATAATAATAAGTCCGGGGGTTTTCAATGCTGTGAAGATAGCTGATCGGGTGCCGATCACCACATCTGCTAAACCCTCTTTAGCTAATAACCACGATTGTTTTCGTTGACCGTCAGAAATCGCAGAATTTAATACCACAATTGATCCTACTATGCGTTGTCGAAAACGTTCAACAAATTGCGTGGTCAAGCCAATTTCTGGAATTAAAATAAGTATCTGTTTATGTTCAGCGATCATTTGTTGCGTCAACTGAATATAAACCTCCGTTTTACCACTTCCTGTTATCCCCTGAAGCAAATGCGTTGAAAATCCAGAACGAGCCTGCCAAATAGTCTCTACTGCAGATTGTTGTTGTGCATTCAATTGACACCCTTCAGATAAGGGCTCTTTAGAACGTTCTTGTTTTATTTTTTTGGTTTGAGAAATATATTTTTTTTGTTCAAGGCTAATCAAAGATGAACGACATTGGCCAAGCTTCTTGTTTATATGCTGCTGCGTTATTCCTTCAGGATACAATATAAGCAATTCAATAATTTGTTGCTGTTTTTTACCCAGCGTCATTTGGGCTATATCGTTATTTAATTGCCAGAAACTTTCTGTCTGAAGAGTGGCGGGCTCACCATAGCGTAGTTGTTTAGGTAGTGCTGCTTGAAAACAATCACCAATAGGATGGTGATAATAATCGCTTACCCATAGAATTAAATTAAATAACTCTATTGGCAAAAGAGGTGATGAGTCGATACATTCAATAATCTGTTTTAATGTTGAGATCTCTATTTCGTCACTTATTTTAGAAACCTTAATAATAATGCCAATGACTTGTCGTGATCCAAAAGGAACAAGAACCCGCATTCCTTTTTTTAACGGCTCTAAATCTTGATCAACTAAATAATCAAAAGATTGTCTGAGAGGACAAGGGACAGCAACTTGAATTATGTTCGACATATAAACAATATAAGTATTATATTTAAAAGATAATGTTGATGATGATTAATGCTTGTAGATATGTGGGTAACACGTATTTTAGTTCTTATATTAAATAGTTAGTGATAGTTTAACTGTTGGCAACAAAATAGTTATTACTTTAAAACCTGTGGATAACAATCGAACTTATCCACAAGGAAAGTTATCCACACCTTATCCTGTGATTTATTTGTCATTTATACAAGGGTTATTTAGTGAATAAATTAACACGAATCTAGTGGTTTATCGTATTTTATATAAGTAGCGAATAAAAGTATAAAGGCAGAATAAAAGTGAATATATCAATAATTGTAGCAACGGATGAGCACGGTTTAATTGGTCGTGATAATAACTTACCTTGGGCACTCTCTGCTGATCTGCAGTATTTTCGTCGCATTACCATGGGTAAACCACTAATAATGGGAAGAAACACTCATGAATCTATCGGTCGAGCCTTGCCAGGAAGAAAGAATATTGTGTTGACGAACAATGCGGACTATCAGCTTGGAGATTGTTCGGTCGTGCACACGATTGATGAAGCCGTGCATGCTTGTGGTAGCGCAGAAGAGGTCATGGTGATGGGGGGGGCATCACTATATAAACAGTTTCTACCGTTAGCGAATAAACTTTATTTAACGCTTGTTCATGCTAATTTAAGTGGCGATACTTGGTTTCCGGACTGGGATAAAACGCAATGGCAGGAAATTAGTAGAGAGGATCATGATGCGGATAATAAAAATAATTATCCGTATAGCTTTATCAGTTATCAGCGGATTTAGCTGTCAGACGTTAAAATACGTAGCGCTGCTTGAGTGTGTTCGGCAGCCTCATGGCCCAACTCGGTTAAATAACCACCATCCTCTTGGCCGATCAAGCCTTTTTCATGAAGTCGTTGTGTCGCTGAAATAAGCCCTTCTCGAGCGGTGTGATGAACCTTAATACCTTCTTGAGTACTGTCTAGGTTATAACGAAGTAAGACTTCAATTTCATCGACGAGAGCTTGTTTTATGGTCATAGTATTACCTTGTTTGAGATCTATTAGGCATAATCCTACACGGATTTAAAATAATATTCATTGGAGATTATGTCTAAAACAACCGATTTTAAAAGGGATGTGAGGCTAGACCATATTATGTCGATTGAAATTATAAAAAAGCAAGACTTTAACGTGCAGGTTATTCGTACCGGTCGGCGTAAAACAACATGTATTCAAATAAATAATGGCCAGGTAATAATTCGTGTTCCTAAAAAACTTTCTGTCGATAAAATTGATGTATTAATTGATAGTCGAACACGGTGGATAAAGCAAAAACTACTTCAGCAACAACAGTTACCACCGCTAAAATACAAGCAATATGTGAATGGAGAAGAGGTTTATTATTTAGGTCGGCGATATCAATTGAAGGTGCTAATAGCAGCTAAACAAACAGTGAAATTAAGCCATGGTTATTTACACGTACAGATTAATAAAAAGGAGCCGGCCGCAATTCGAACGGCACTTAAAAAATGGTATCTAGAGCATGCTAGGCAGCAGCTAGAATCTAGAGTAAAACAGTTTTCAAAAATGATGCAGGTCTTTCCAGTGTCTATCCAGGTGCGTGAATATAAAGCGCGTTGGGGAAGTTGTAGCAGTAAGGGCCATATTAAATTTAATTGGAAACTTATTATGGCGGCGAGTGACGTCGTCGACTATGTTGTTGTTCATGAGTTATGTCATTTGATTGAGCATAATCATTCGGCTAATTTTTGGACGCTAGTTAAAACCATATTGCCGGATTATGAAATACAGCGCCAGTGGTTGCGACAACAAGGACACTCTTTGGAGCTATAGTTGGATAATGTAATCCAAGGAAATGCCGATACAAGTAGAAAAGAGCAATATAATAATAGAGTATTTTGTTAAATAGGGGTTGTAATGGCTGAGAATGATGTTGATGAAAGCGCCGATGACGTTATCTTAGAGGACGGTGAGGCTGCGGAGAGCGGTGATTCAGAAGTTAAAAAAATTGCTGGTATTGCGGTTCCTTTGCTTATCAAAATTGCGATTGGCTTAGCGGTCGTTATGATTGGTGCGGGCGCATATTTCTTTTTTTTCATGCAAGAAGAACCGTCAGAATCCCAAGAGACGCGTGAGCAGGATGCCATTCTAGAACAGGGTTCTATGGCAACAGATCCTGCTGAGATGGTGATGCAGAATGAATCACCAAAATTTGAAGACATTATGAAAGGGTTGCCTGGCAACGAAGACATGTCGACAGAAACAGAAGAGGTGGCGGTTGATGAAGAACAGATGGCCGACCCCACAGCCATGCCAGAAGAAGGCGAGGGTGGTGAGGCGGTCGTAAAGGCGGGGGAAACCCTAGGCACTGAAGACGAAACCGAGGCTTTAAAGCAACGAATAAGTGAGCTAGAGGCTCAGGTCGAACAAAAAAATAAAAATTTAACAGCCGAACAAAGGCGTTTAGATTCTAGCTTAGCGGTTGATAATTTTATCACTAGCAGTCCAAATGAATTTGGAGACTTTCAATCAATATCAGATACGGCTGGGCCCGTGCCAGAACCGATGTGGGGTGATTTTGATCGCTATAAATACCAAAAGAAAAAGCCTTAACGCTCTAGAGCCAAAGCTGCCATATCATCGCTGAATAAAAGCCAGTATTTAGTTTAAATACTTCTCTAGTGTAGAGAACAAACTAGGAAGGTCTATAGGTTTGGTGAGATAAACATTAAATAAATCTTTACTGGCATCAATGTCATGCTCCATTGCTGCGGCGGAAACCGCAATGATCGGTTTTTGATTATAGCGCTCAGTTTCTCTCAATCTTTTGGTCAATTCCAGACCACTAATGCCGGGCAAATTAATATCCATCAAAATAAGATCAAAATTTTGCTTTAATGTTTTGTCCCAGGCTAATTCAGCTGTTTCAGCCATTTGCAGCGCATAACGCTGCTTTTTTTGATTAAAAAATGCTTGCATAAGGCTTCTATTGGCAGGGTTATCTTCAACATAAAGAATATTCTTTTGCTCGATGTCTATAGCTGTTTCTCCAGCATCAATTGCATCTTTAACATCGGTGGGCGCTTCCGCTTTCCCATAATCAGAAATAATAGGCAAGTCAAACCAGAAAGTAGAACCAGAACCTTCAACACTATCAAAGCCTATTGAGCCACCCATCAACTCAACCAGATCTTTGGTCACCACCAGGCCAATACCAGAACCTTCAATAGCAGATGTTTCTTGTCCTAGTCGATTAAAGGCATTAAAGACCTTATGTTTATTCCGGCTTGAAATGCCAATCCCAGTATCAATGATATTAATCTTAAGCATATTGTTGGCGATTTCTTGCAATTCAAGACGAACGCTGCCACCAGCACGGTTATATTTAATTGCATTGGAGACTAAATTAATAATGATTTGTCTTAACTTGGTGTAGTCGGCATTGACCAGCACATCCATGGATGTGGCTAAATCCAGCTGTATATTTGTTTCTTTAGCTAACGGCGCAAGCAATAATAAACAATCATTGATTATTGCTGGGAGATGTATAGGCTCAAGCGATACCGCCGTCTGCCCAGACTCAATGGCTGCTAATTCTAATACATCATTAATTAAGTTTAATAAGTGTTGGCCACTAGAGTGTATATAATTGAGGTGCTCATTTTGTTGCTCAGATAGCGGGTCATCTTTATCAGAGATCATTAATTGAGAAAAACCTAGAATTGCATTCATCGGTGTTCTAAGCTCATGGCTCATTGACGTTAAAAATTCAGACTTAGCTTTATTAGCGCGATCGGCCTCTTCTTTTGCGGCGAGCATTTCTGAGTCATGCTCTTTTTGTTTTGTCAGGTCACGAATAAAGGCTGAAAACTCATATCGGTGGCGATGTTTTACAAGCGAGACCGATATTTCAATAGGAAATTCAATACCGAGATGATTTAAAGCGGTAATTTCAATGGGAGCATTGAATAATATGGACTTACCACTAATTAAGCATCGCTTAAATCCGGCAAGATGTTGCTGATGATATTTTCCTGGAATAATCAAGGTATGTAGTTGTTTGCCCATAACCTGTTTTTTGGGCCAACCAAAAATTCTTTCGGCTTCCTTGTTCCACCCGATAATTTCTCCCGAGCTATCGGCTTGAATGGAGGCATCCATTGCGATATCAATAATGGTGTCTAAACGTTTTGTTTCCAGCTCCGTCAGCGCTTTTTCAGCGAGGAGTAATTTGTTGGCGTCCTGTTGTTGTATCTCAAGGGCTTTACTTTGAGTAATGTCAGTGCGAATAGCAACATATTGTTCTGGTTTTCCCTGACCATTTAGTTGTGGAACGATAGTCGACGAAACCCAATAAATGGAGCCATCTTTAGCTTTGTTTCTAATTTCACCATGCCATGTCTTGCCTTTTGCTATTGTCGACCACATGTCTTGAAAAAAGGATGCTGGATGAAGGCGAGATTGCAAAATCCGGTGATTTTGTCCAATGAGTTCATCAGAGGAATATTGACTGATTTGCTCAAACTTAGTGTTTACATAAGTAATGTTGCCCTTAACATCAGTGATGCTGACAATGGAGTGTTGATCGACGGAGAACCTTAAGTTTTCTAATGTGCCGGCTTGATTCTGGCTTGCCAGCCGATCTTGAAGGCTATCAAGAAAGGCTGAGGATAGTTTTTTTGAATTCACCATCAGGAATAAAAAAAATAATAAAACAAACAAAAACAGAGCAGAGGAAAACTCCCCCGAGCCATAATAAAGCATGATGATAAAAGGGCTAAAAAGCAGACTTAGATAAATGCGGACGATCTGTTGGTTATAACTTAATACCGTGACAGCAGACATGGCGACACCAGAAAAAATAAGAATAACAATTACTTGTGGGCCATCATTTGTGGAGGTCAAACCTATCAGCAAGAGATTCCACGCTAACGGAAGAGTATAAGAAAAAAGGCTAAACCGCTTAAGCCAGTAATGAGCGTCTTTATTCGTCGAATGGAAATATTGAAAGGCATCCCATGACCGAATGGCATAAAATAGTAATACCAGAATTAAACCAGCAAGCGCCATGCTCGGGAAGCGGGCATATTCAATCAATGCATAATAAGCGATAGCGACTAAGATGAGCGCACTAATCGTAACGTTGTAGACGGTGGAATATAGAGCATCTACTTGTGGCATTACAATAGCAGTATCATTCGACATTGCCTTATCCATAAGGGGTGGCCTCCTTGGTGTCATCTGCTATCGGAAGCGTGAACCAAAAGCAACTGCCTTCACCCTCTGTACTTTCAAAGCCCATTTGGCCTGACATGGCTTCAACTAAACGCTTGGTGACCACCAAGCCAACACCAGCGCCCTCAATAGTCGAGTTTTCTTGGCCTAATCGTGAAAATGCAGTAAAAACCTGACCTTGTTGTTTATGTGGAATTCCTATGCCAGTATCTGCGATCAATATTTTCAAATGAGTATTTTCAAATAGCTGACATTCAATCGTAACCGAGCCACCTTGACGATTATATTTGATGGCATTACTCATTAGGTTGATGAGTATTTGCTTGAGTTTAGTATGGTCGGCCATCATCATTATCTGACAATGTTTTTGTTTAATCATGATCTCAATTTGTTTGGTATCCGCCAATGATTGAATTAACGGTAGACATTCCTTAATGACATCTTCCGTTAAGACTTTTTCTATCGATAAGTCCATTTGTCCCGCCTCTACTTTTGCCAGCTCAAGCACCTGATTAATAAGCTTTAAAAGATGGTGGCCGCTTTCCAAAATATAATGAACATTTTCAGATTGTTCGGCATTTAACGACTCCTTGGCATCCATTTCTAACAGTTGTGCAAAGCCCAAAATAGCGTTGAGAGGCGTGCGTAGCTCGTGACTCATCGATGATAGAAATTCAGATTTAGCCATACTGGCTTTTTCTGCTGCCTCGCGTTGATATTCTGCTTCATCTTTTTCTTTAATCATCATTTTACTTGTTTTCAATAGCATTTCATCTCGTTTAGCAATGGTCGACATCATGTCATTAAAAGCATTTAGTAAAACGCCAAACTCATCCTGCCGAGAATGCTCTATTTTAGTGTAGTAGTTACCATCATTCGAGATCTGGTTTGCAACATTAATGAGCTGTTCTATCGGTTTAGAAATAATACGATGTATAAGCGAGGATAATATTAAGATCAACAGAAAGGACAGTAAAAAAGCAATAACAGAGCCAAACACATACAACTTAACACGATCAGTTAGTACGCTAATATCAAGCCGGACAACAACATGACCTACAATAATGTCATTAAAAACAACGGCTTTTATTGCTTCAATATAATCACCATGTATGGTGGTGCCGGAGACCATTTTACGAGGTTTGGCTTTTGCTTCCTTTATCGACGTCAGTTTGGCTACTATTTTATTTTCAAGATCATAAGCCGCTGCAAAAATGATATTAGGTGCTTCCTCAGCGATTTTAAGGGCGCGTTGGGAGGCCTCTTTATCAGCAAAAAGCAATGCCGGCGCAACATTAACGGCCAGCATGGTAGTCACATGCTCAACATGCTCGGCTAAATCATTTTTGTATAAATTGATGCCAACAGAAGCGATGGAAATCAGCGCAAGCAATAAAGACAAGGAGCTGATGCTCATAATAATGAGGACAAATTTGTTTTTTACTGATAATCGCGGGAAGAAGCTCATCGACTATTGCTCTTGTCGTTATCATTTTTAACAATTTTTGCTACGTTAAGTAACTGAGGATTGGCCTTTATTCTACTGTTAAGAATGTTATCAATATTTATTTCGAATCGTATCCTGCTCTCTTCTATAAAAAGATTTAAATGGAACGGACTATTTGCAAGAACGCTATTTTCAGAAATGAGAAGTACGCTGTCAGGGTATTGCTGTGGCAAGGGTGCGGATTGTTGAGACATAAATAAAATATGACATGAAGATAAGTCATCGGAATGGCCGACTCGGACAATATCTAGTCGCGGATGATGAGATCTTGCGCTATGACTAGAAGCCGCATCATTAATTATTGCGCCCAAGGGTTCAGCAGGCTGAAGCAAGCAAAAATTAATGGCTCCATGGCGGTTAACCTCGCGGTCTTCCCATGAAAAAAACTGGGAGAGCTTAACCAGAATAGCCGCTTTTATTTGGTCTTCTTTGCTTGCCTTTTCAGCAAATGCTGAATGTGGCAAAAGGCACAGTAGAACCAGTGTCGCCGTTAAAAATTTATGTTTAAAGTTAGTAGACATTCGGGCCTAAAAATTTATACCGGAAGTCAGGCCAAATACCGCGCCTTCTTTTATTTGAACACCATTTAATCGTTGATAAACAGCTTTGCTGATATTTAAATCAATATATTGGAGACAGTGCTTTTTCTGCGAACATATTCTAATGCTAGCGCCTAAATCTACTTTATCGGCACCATAATTGTCTGGATCAGTGATGTTGGCAGGGAATGGGAATAGCCCTGCCACGGTTAAACGATCATCTCTTCCCTGTATTTTATCAGCATGTCGATAAGCAATAGAGAGTCCGGGATGAAACCAAGAGTTGGTCATCCATCTGGCCCAGGAATTAAGCCCATAAGTATTACCTAGACGATAACCTTCATTATTCTTACCTGTTCGAATACGAGCGCTCAGTTGTCCACCATAGTGAATTTGCTGATGCACATTACTATATTGTATCGACAGGGGAAAATCATAGGTTCCCGATCCCAGCTGCATAGTATAGGGCAGCCGCTCTTTTGTACCGGCGCCATTTCTGGGGGTATCACCGGTTTCGCTTATTGAGCCCGTTGGTAAACTAACCGCAGCTAAAAGCTTCCAACGCCCTGAATCGGCAAGCGGTAGTGTATAAGCAACGTTAATGGCGACATCACCAACACCCTCAGACCGTATCGTAAATTCATCAAAGCCAGGCACAATGCTTTTATGTTCTGTACTTTGCAAAATATAAGGTGCGGTTATCCCAAGGTGTAACTGTTCATTCAGTTTGTAATTAAGATTTAATGTGTGAACTTCTTGCGTAATAACCGTCGGTAAAATAGGGTAGTTTGTTGTTGTTCTTGCCTCTGGCGGCCTAAAAATGGCGGTTTCATCAGAAAGGTTATCGGTGCCGTTACGGTAACCATCGAGTTCTAATCGTTGATAGCCATAGCTTATCGACCATCGCTCATTATGATCATGAGCATGAACAACAGTATCGGTATCGTCATCAATGCTTATCCCCATTAACTCTTGCAGGCTTAATGCAGCAAGATCAGAGGGTGTTTGAGATAAGGCTTTTTGAGAGAGGGAGAAACAGAGGGCAAAGATAAACAGCGAGGGCTGTAATGCTAGTTTAAAGTTCAAAATTTCTTCCCGTCCAACTTGTTTTAGAGGTGTTTTTGTAAGCAAGCGGTTAGCAATGAAAAATCAATAGGCTTGGTAATATAGTCATCAAACATGCTGATATCTTGCCGGTCATCAGGCATTGCCATTGCCGTAACCGCCACAATAGGAACATGCTTTATATCGGCTTCTTCTTTTAAGCGCTTGGACAATGTTCGGCCATCTATCCCAGGTAAATTTATATCCATTAAAATAAGATCCATCGACAGTTCGGCGAGTAGCGTTAAGCCTTTTTCTGCTGTTTCCGCAAGGTGTAAGGCTATATGAGGCTGTTGCTTAAAGAAAGCTCGCATGAGTTGGCGATTACTATGATTATCTTCTACATAGAGTATGTGCTTATTTAGCATTTTCCCTCCCAATCTTGTTGCTCAATCCTAAGCGTGCGGCGCATGTTGCCACTTAATTATATGCTTATATAGCTATGGTATAGTAGCATCAAAATAATAGCGGTGTGATTAAAGCATGGGAAAAGAGACCAATACGGCTCTTGAGAGTCAGTTAGCGGCACTATATGAAACTGTTTTACAGGTTGCTGGTAGTGCACTGTTTTTACTGGTGCTGTCATATTTTATAATCAAAGATCATATTGGGCATCCCCAGCTGCTTCCCTATAGCGTTGGCCTGATTTTAATCATTTATATCATTCGAATAACAGACACGTTGATCTTTTGGCGCTCCCCCCGGTTTTCCTCAAAAACACAGTTCAAAATTTTTACTATTTTTGCCTATTTAACGGCGTTCTCGTGGGGCTTATATTTTCTGGTCATTTTTCCAGAGGCAGAAGAGTATCAAGTTTTAACGACATTGATTGCGATTGCAGTCGGCACGTCGGCTATGACCACCTTAAGTTATAGCCGCATAGTGATTTACGGCTATATTTTCTTTTTGTTTGCCCCTATTGTGGCGAGGCTTTATCTTGAAGGGACAGCGCTAGCGGTAGGTATCGCCCTTTTATTTATTCTGTTTTATGCATTTCTCAACAGCAGCGCAAAAAAACTGAATCGGAAGTTTATTGAAAATATCAATGCTCGGCATACTATTTCACAACAGAATAAGGCCCTCGCAGATCAACAGTTTGCTTTAGATAAACATGCCATTGTTAGTATGACCGATGTTAAAGGTAATATTCTTCAAGCAAATGAAAAGTTCTGTGAAATAAGTCAATATCAAAGGGATGAGTTAATAGGCCGGAATCACAATGTCGTCAAATCAGACTTTCACCCAAAAGCGTTCTTCCAAGAGATGTGGCAGACCATTGCCAAGGGCAATGTTTGGGAAGGCGAGATCCGAAATAAAGCAAAAGATGGTTCGCCATATTGGGTTTATTCAACCATTGTCCCGCTACTTAATTCTCAGGGCAAGCCCGAGCAATATATTTCGATTCGAACAGATATTACCCACATTAAAGAATTACAATATCGACAAAAAATATTGCGTGAAGAAGCCTTAATTCGTGCACGTATTTCTGTTGCGCTACAAAAAGAAAGCATTCCCTTTAAGGAGAGGATCGAACAAGTTCTGGCCATTATGTGTGCATTCCCAGACTTGGCGATACAACAAAAAGCAGGCGTTTTCTTATTAGAAAGAAAAGCTCAAAAATTACATATGTTTGCAAGCTTTGGTGAGTTTTCGGAAGAGTTCATCATGAAGGAGGAATGCATCGATGTAGGAGATTGTCTTTGTGGTCGTGTTGCCCTAAGTGGTTTGTTAAAAGTATCAGATGATTGTTTTACCGATCATGAGCATACCCATACCTTTGAGGACATGACCGCACATGGCCACTATATCGTGCCAATTACCAGGTTTGGAGAGGTTTTGGGGGTGCTCTTTTTGTATACTGAGCCACACCCTTCCAAAGCGTCTTCCCGGCTGGAAATGCTATCGAGCATAGGTCAGTTATTAGGGTTGGCGGTGGCAAATGAATATGCCCATAAAGAACTAATGGCTGAAAAACTCATCGCGGAAAGGGCAAATAAAGCTAAATCTAAATTCTTATCATCGATGAGCCATGAACTGCGAACACCGTTGAGCGCGGTTCTTGGTTTTAGCCAATTGCTTCAAAGTGACACAGATTTGAATGCGGAGCAACGAGAAAACATTGATCATATTTATGACAGCGGCTCTCACTTACTAACACTCATCAATGAGGTTCTTGAGCTTGCAACCATCGAGGCCGGAAAAATACAGCTGAACATTGAAGATGTGAACGTAACAGACACAATTAGAGAGAGCTTGTCATTGTTAAATACAGCGGCAGCACGGCAGAATATTTCGCTGAAATTTGTCTCTCCGGACCCCTATACCTTGGTGAAAGCAGACGAGACAAAACTAAAACAAATTCTGATTAACCTCATCAGCAATGCGATCAAATACAACCGACAAAATGGCTCAGTCACGATAGCGGTGCAAGCCACAGATAATCGCCGAGTTAAAATTAGTATTATTGATACCGGCATCGGCATTAATTCAGATGACCATACAAAACTATTTAAAGCCTTTGGTCGGGTAGGCCACGCTGGCGCGGATATTGAAGGAACAGGAATTGGTCTAGTTGTGACAAAAGAGCTGGCCGAATTAATGGCGGGAGAGATTGGTTTTGAGAGTGTTGAAAATGAAGGAAGCACTTTCTGGCTTACCATGCCGCGTTCAGATTTCCAGCCTACCGACATCCTCCTATCAGTGGAAAAGGAGGCGACAGCTCTTGAAAATGAAAGTATTGAGGATGAGTTCGCAAGCACGATATCCGTGCTTTATGTGGAAGATAATCCTGCCAATGCTCGGTTGATGGAATCTTTCTTTCAAAAACAACGGCATATGCGTTTACAGATCTGTGTAACAGCAGAAGAAGGCCTAGAACACATTGAACGCAACAACTATGATCTTATTCTCATGGATATTAACTTGCCCGGCATGAGTGGAACAGAATTAACAAAACAACTAAAACAACAAACTAAATATGAATCGCTTCCCATCATTGCCATTACTGCCTCGGCGATGACGCATGATGTCGATGAAACTAAAAGCTTGTTCAATGAGTACATTACCAAGCCGATTGATTTCACCAGATTAGCGGAGGTCTTAAAGAAATATAGTTGATGACATCCATCATAAAACAATAACCAAAAGGGACATCGAAAAAATGTTCTATATGCTAGAATTAACCTAACGTTTGTGGGTAATTTAACGAATCATGAGTTTAATTAAAGAGCTAAAGTCTGCACACATCTTAATTGTTGATGACCAAATTCTCAATGTAAAATTGTTGGAAGGAATCCTCAAAAAAGAGGGATATGACCATGTCTTTTCCACAACCGATTCGCGAGAAGCGGTGTCAATGTATGTGCAACATCAAATAGATATCTTATTATTGGATATCCGCATGCCCCACCTTGATGGCTTTGCAGTAATGGGGCTTTTGAATGATCTTACGCACGACAATGATTACCTCCCTATCTTAGTGTTAACAGCTGAGCTTACTAGTGAAACACGCTCCAAGGCATTAAGTGGTGGAGCCAAAGATTTTTTAACAAAACCATTTGATCGACTGGAAGTCTTACAGCGGATCAATAATATTTTAGAAGTACGCTTACTACACAAACAAGTTCAAAACCAAAACCAAATCCTTGAGGCTAAAGTAGCAGAGCGGACTAAGGAGCTTGAGCTTAGCCGTTATGAAGTGATTGAACGTCTCGGAAAAGCAGCTGAATTTAAAGATAACGAAACCGGCAACCATATACTGAGGATGGCCAAATATTCACGGCTGTTGGCTCAGGCTGCTGGCTTATCAAAAGAGGAGGTAGATTTAATTTACCTTGCTGCACCCATGCACGACATTGGCAAAATCGGTATTCCTGACCATATTTTACTTAAACCAGGAAAATTCGAGCCTGATGAATGGGAAATCATGAAATCTCATGTTTTATTAGGCGCCGATATTTTATCGGGTAGCGATGACATACCATTACTCTATAAAGCGAAAACCATTGCCCTCACGCATCATGAGCGATGGGATGGCCAAGGATACCCCAACGGCTTGTCAGGTGAAGACATTCCTATAGAAGGGCGTATTTGTGCTATTGCGGATGTCTTTGATGCATTGACATCAGATCGGCCATATAAAGAAGCATGGACTGTTGAGAAATCAGTGGCGCTACTTCATGCGGAAAGTGGCCAACAGTTTGATCCAAATCTTATTCCACTATTTGACTCCATTCTTGACGAAGTACTCGCCTATCGCGAGGAACATATGGATGTTTTTTAGATAAGAGCGGGAAGCGTCGTAAGAAGCCCTTTAGAGGGTATCTTTATCATTCATCTGCCCCATCATTAAGCTCACAATATCGCAGTCATGACTGCGATATTGTGAGGCCTGATCTAACTGCAATAACACTTGCTGTTTTGGTCTGCGATGCCAAACAGCCATTAATAGCGCCTTGAGAACAAGCTGCATCTTGCAGACGGGAGCGCAGCAACCAACCTATTATTTTTTACCCAAGGACGGCGCTTATAGCTAATTTGGGCTCGCAACCGTGCTTGTTTCATCAAACGATAAACACGGTTTTGACCACAGTATTCACCTAAAATAACAATTATGACCGTAAAAATTGACGATTAAAGATCATTACGTATTCTTCGAATAAAAAGGTTCTATTTCGCCTGTTACCTGTTAATTCATGCAGCACACCATATTTTACAAAGTCGCTTACTAATGCTGATGCTGTATTTGTTTTCAAATTCAATATCTGAGCAACATCTTTTATGTTAACGATTGGAGATTGATAAAGGTGCTTTATTAGATTTTGAGCATTTTCTTGTCTGCGCGTAGTAAAACGAGGTAACACTCCTCGCTCCAGCGTTTCTTTTAACGCAATAATGTCTTTGAACACCTGTATTGAGCTTTCGGCAGTTTCGCGCACACCATAGAGGAAAAACACCAACCACTCCTTCATTTTATTAGATTCACGCACAGCCATTAAACGATCTATGTATTCCGTTTTATTTCGCTCAAAATAATCGGATAAATACAAAGCTGGCTTGTGTAATAGGTTGTTACTCGCTAGGTATAAGGCAATCATCAAACGCCCAAGTCGACCGTTGCCATCTAAAAATGGATGGATAGTTTCAAATTGATAATGGGCGATAGCGATTTTTATTAGATGCGGCACATAGAGTGCATCGTTATGGATAAATTTTTCCAAGTCACTCATTAGCGCCTCAACGTCATCCTGATGGGGTGGAATAAAAAGGGCATTTTTTAGGCTCACACCAATCCAGTTTTGACTATTTCGAAAGTCCCCAGGCTGCTTAGTTTTTCCTCGCACACCTTGCATCAGTACTTTATGCGTATCACGTAATAAACGGTTAGATAGAGGGATGGTTTGCAACTGTCTAATAGCTTCATTGATGGCCTTAACGTAATTCTGAACTTCTACCCAATCATCTTTTTTATCAGGCTCAATATCACTTTCATCCAACAGAGCGTCTTCCATATTCGTTCTTGTGCCTTCAATTCGACTGGACTGAGTGGCTTCTTTTGTTATGTGCATACGAATAAAAAAGTCGACATCAGGGACTAATTGGGAAAAAGCATTTAATTCACCTAACGCCCTATCAGCATCGCTAAGCAGCTGCTGAATCTCACCATCGGCTATTTCCCATGCATGGTTAACGGCTTCAGGTGAAAAGCTTTTATACTCATATTGCTGTGCGTATGTACCCGCTGTAAAATCGAAAATATTCATATCTATATTAAATTCATACCTAGTTTTTGATATAAGAAAATTCTTATGTCAGAAATATAGCGACACCTTGGCCATATGTCAAATAATAGGATAGTTTTCGACTTATGATGTTTGTTATATCAAAAAGATCTTTTTTGATGAAACCCAATTAGTGCTACTTTTTCAATTTAGAATCTTCTTACTCGCAGAGGGAGAGGTATAAAATATATCACCAGATCAAGATGAGGAAAACTATCTAAAAACGGCCTAACGTCGTGTACTGATTTACTTGACCATTACACCTCATTCTAAAGCATTTTAACTTAAGATATCATTGATCAAAGTTACACCTGAGTTACATCCACAAAAAAGCCCCAACACCGAAATAATGCTGAGGCTTTGATATATATGGTGGGCCTACAAGGACTTGAACCTTGGACAAAGGGATTATGAGTCCCCTGCTCTAACCAACTGAGCTATAGGCCCGATAGATTGTTTAATTATCAGAATCTAAGAAGCTTCTTAGTTGATCCGAGCGTGTTGGATGGCGAAGCTTACGCAGGGCCTTGGCTTCAATTTGACGTATACGTTCACGTGTTACGTCAAATTGTTTGCCGACTTCTTCTAGCGTGTGGTCGGTATTCATATCAATACCAAAGCGCATGCGCAATACTTTTGCTTCACGCTCTGTTAAGCCCCCAAGCATACCTTGAGTTGCTTCTCTCAGGCCTTCATTCATGGCAGCATCTTGTGGTGAGATGACGTTAATGTCTTCTACAAAATCACCTAAGTGTGAGTCTTCATCATCACCAATCGGTGTTTCCATTGAAATAGGTTCTTTAGAAATTTTCAGCACTTTCCGCACTTTATCTTCTGGCATGTCAACACGTTCTGCTAATTCTTCCGGTGTTGGTTCGCGGCCCATTTCTTGTAACATTTGTCGAGCAATACGGTTCAATTTATTGATTGTTTCAATCATATGAACAGGAATACGAATAGTCCGTGCTTGGTCGGCAATTGAGCGAGTAATTGCTTGGCGGATCCACCATGTTGCATAGGTTGAGAATTTATAACCACGTTGATATTCAAATTTATCAACCGCTTTCATTAAACCAATATTACCTTCTTGGATCAGATCTAAGAATTGTAATCCTCGGTTAGTGTATTTTTTCGCAATTGAAATAACCAAGCGTAGATTTGCTTCGACCATTTCTTTTTTAGCTCGGCGGGCTTTGGCTTCAGAAATAGACATTTGACGACTAATTTCTTTAATTTCTGAAATGGTCATGTCATGTTCCGATGATAAATCAACCATTTTTGATTGTGCACTTAAGATGGTGTCGAGATTTTTCTTAATCGTGGAGGAGTAATGCTTCTTAGCTCTAATATGCTTGCTTGACCAATCAATATTAGCTTCATTGCCAGAGAATGAATCAATAAAGTCGCGACGATTCATGCGAGCTTGATCAACAACAATTTTAGCAATAGTCCGTTCTTGTTGGCGAACTACGCCAATGGCTTTGGCCATTAAGTTGTTTAAGTAGATCAATGTTTTTGGTGTAAGTTTGAACTCCATAAATAGGCTTGTTGCGGCTTCTTGGGCAGCACTTATGCTGTCATCATCGGCCTTTTGTAAGGAGGCATAAGCTTCACGGAGTGCTTGAAAATGTTCTTGGGCTTCTTCAGGATCAATACCTTGAGGCCCCTCATCTTCCTCTTCGTCATCATCATCGGTATTTTCCGCAGCTGGCCCAGTTGCAACTTCTTCGGTCTCTTCCTCTTCAGGATAGATAAAGCCTTTAATGAGTTCATTTAGCCGCATTTCGCCAGCATCTACAGCATCATGGAGTTCAAGGAATGAAGTGAAACAAGGCGGAAAAGTTGTCAGTAGCAAGAGGCTTTCACGTAAGCCGGCTTCAATACGTTTAGCAATAACAATCTCGCCTTCACGGGTAAGCAGCTCAACGGAGCCCATTTCACGCATATACATACGAACGGGATCGGTTGTACGGCCAAACTCACCATCAGAACTGGCTAAAACAGCGGCGGCTTCTTCAGCAGATACTTCATCATTACTAGATGCGGCTTCTGCCAGCCTTTCCATTTCATCGGTATCCATACCATCTTCGTGCACCATAATGCCGAGATCGCTAAACATCCCGATAATATCTTCAATTTGATCGGCATCGACTAAGTCTTCAGGCAAATGGTCGTTAATTTCTCCGTAGGTAAGGTAACCGCGATCCTTTCCAAGAGTGATGAGTTCTTTAATACGTGACTGTTGATCTTTCATTGTGCCTCTTTACATTTAACGAGAGTATTGGTATTGGCTTAATCGAACCGACAATTATAACGCTAACCCCATAATAATGCACGTTTTTGTTTGCGCAAATTTAGCTAGATAGTAATATTTCGTATTTCTTCTTTTTCGGCATCACTTAATTCACTTAAAGGCCTTGCCATTAAATAAGCATGTCGTTGTTTAACGGCTTGTTGCTGTAATTGCTGAATAATGCCTACGAGCTCGTGCCGTAACTCGTCTGCACTTAATGTTAGTGGCTGCAGGGCAAGTCGTTGAATATGCTCTTCATGTTCGCTACCTCGTGCGCGTTCCAATAGTGCCGCAGTATTTAGATGGGGGCTTTCGAGTAAGGTTTCAAGCATTTGTACTAAAATCTTTATTCCGGGTCTTTCTAGAGAGGCCAGCTTATCAAACTTACCGACGGCAGAATGGAGTTCGGGGTGTTGGACTACAATAGTAATGGCCATCCGTATCGGAGAGATTGAGGACGAAGGTTTGTTTGCCCGCGTTTTAGTCTTTTGTGTGGGAGGCTTTTCTAAGTGCCTAGTTAATAATGCAGTGCTTGTTTGCGCTTTTTCAGCTAATTGTTGTTCCAGCATATCGCGGTAAACGCCGACTGGAATATGGCGTAAATAAGGTTTCGCCATTTCAACTAAGCGTGCCCGTCCATCCATAGAGTTGCAGTCGACTCTGCTCTCTAATGTAGCAAAAAAGAAATCAGAATAATTTTGTGCTTGTTTAACCATCTTGTTAAATACTTCTGGTCCTTGTTGCTGGACCATACTGTCGGGATCTTCTCCATCAGCTAAGAACATGAATTTTAGTTGCTGATTGCCGCCCAATAATGGCAGAGCATTTTCGGCGGCACGCCATGCAGCCTCACGACCAGCGCGATCGCCATCAAAACAAAATACAACTTCCGGAGTGCTACGTTGAACTAAACGCAAATGATCGGGTGTGGTTGCGGTTCCGAGCGTAGCGACAGCATTAGTAATGTTATGTTGTGCCAAGGCAATGACATCCATATAGCCTTCGACGATGATGATACGATCTAGTTTACGATTGGCTTTTCGTGCTTGGTATAAGCCATATAATTCATGACCTTTGTGGAAAACGGGGGTTTCTGGTGAGTTTAAATATTTAGGGCTACTATCGTCTAGTACCCTGCCACCAAAACCTACCACCCTACCTCGGCGATCTCGGATCGGGAACATAATTCGGTTTCGAAAGCGGTCATAAGTGCGGCCTTTGTCATTGCTGCTAAGGAGTCCTGCTTCGGTGAGCCGTTGTCGGGCCTGCTCAGACGTACCAAATGTTCGTAATACGTTGTCCCAGCCATCTGGAGCCATACCGATATTGAAGTGTTCTATGGTTTGAGTGGACAGGCCGCGTTGTTTTAAATAGTTTATAAAAATGGAACGTTGAGGATGTGTTTGCAATTGATGCACATAATATTGACTGACTTTATCCAATAAATCATAGAGAGTCTGAGCTGCTGGTGATTGTGATGCTGAATGTGTGGTTGGGACGGTCATTCCCGCTTGATCGGCAAGATCCTGAATGGCTTCAGGGAAGCTCATTTGATCGTATTCCATCAAAAACCCAATAGCAGTGCCGTGCGCTCCACAGCCAAAACAATGATAAAACTGTTTATCAGGACTTACCGTAAAAGATGGTGTTTTTTCGTTGTGAAAAGGACAGCAAGCTTGGTGGTTTTTACCTGCTTTTTTCAGTGGGACTCGCGGATCAATGACATCGACAATATCAATACGAGTTAATAAGTCATCGATAAATTGAGGAGGAATTTGGCCAGCCATGAAAAGAGCCTATAGCTGATTTAATGTTGGTGCAATAAGCTCGCCTACTTTAACTTTTGGCAAGCACATCAATTATGCAGTAAGTGCAGCCTTAACAAGGCCGCTGACAGCGCCCATATCTGCACGACCTTGAAGTTTTGGTCGTAATGCATTCATTACAGCGCCCATATCTCGGGGGCTAGCTGCACCCACTTCCGTAATCACAGCTTTGATAGCGTCGGCGACTTCATCATCTGTCATTGCGGTTGGCATAAATTCTTCGATGATAGCAAGCTCTGCAATTTCTATTGCTGCCAAATCATCACGGCCCGCGGCTTCAAATTGGCTCAGTGAATCACGGCGTTGTTTACACATTTTGGTGAGGACAGTAATAATGCCGTCATCATCAACATCCTGACGTGTATCAACTTCAATTTGTTTAATTGCTGCGCTTATTTGGCGCAAGGTCGCCAGGCGCTCTTTTTCTTTGGCGCGCATTGCTGCTTTGACGTTATCTTGTAGGACAAGCTTTAATGGGCTGGATTCGGCGGGCATTGAAAAGTGGTTTTTTAGTACAAACGAATGCGACGAGCACTTTCACGTGACGCTTTCTTTTGGTGGCGCTTAACGGCCGCTGCAGCGGCACGTTTACGTACAGTTGTTGGTTTTTCATAAGCTTCGCGGGCACGTGCTTCTGCTACGGTACCGGCTTTTTCGCAAGCGCGTTTAAAGCGGCGCAAAGCAATATCAAATGGTTCGTTTTCTTTTAAACGTACTGATGGCATTAATAATTCCTAAACAATTTTTATGGAAAAGCCCCCAATTGTACGAAATTCCGAAAGGAAAGCAAAGTGTTAGATCATATTTCTTTTAAAGAAGGCATAATGTCGCCATGAATTACAAGCAAAGAAAGACATTAAAATGCGGGTATTAGGCATTGAGTCATCATGTGATGAAACGGGCATTGCACTCTATGATACTGAAAAAGGGCTCTTAGCGTATGCGCTTTATAGCCAAATTGCACTTCATGCAGAATATGGAGGCGTGGTGCCTGAACTCGCTTCTCGAGACCATATTCGTAAAACCTTACCGCTGATAGAGCAAGTATTGACCGAGGCTAATATTGCCCGTGAGGATATTGATGCTGTCGCCTATACCGCTGGGCCGGGGTTGGTTGGAGCATTATTGGTTGGGGCTGCAATTGGTTGCAGTTTTGCCTGGGCCTTAGACATTCCAGCGCTAGCGATTAATCATATGGAAGGTCATTTGCTCTCCCCTTTACTTGAAGAGGACCCACCAGCATTTCCTTTTGTCTCATTACTGGTTTCTGGAGGCCATACCTTATTGGTGGAGGTGCAAGCTGTTGGCCAATATCAATTATTGGGTGAATCGATAGATGATGCTGTTGGTGAAGCATTTGATAAAACTGCAAAAATGCTTGGGCTGGCATATCCGGGTGGCCCTATTTTGGCGGCGCTTGCAGAACACGGCATGGCAGAGAAATATGAGTTTCCGAGACCCATGACCAATCGTCCGGGCTTAGATTTTAGTTTTAGTGGCCTTAAAACTTTTGCAATGAATACTTGGCGTGCTAGCGCTCAAACACAACAAGATCAAGCAGACATTGCTTTGGCCTTTCAAACAGCAGCGGTAGAAACATTAGCAATCAAATGTAAGCGGGCTTTAAAACAAACGAGCCATAACACGCTGGTGGTTGCTGGTGGAGTAAGCGCAAATAAAGCATTGCGAGCAAGGTTGGATGCGATGACTAATCTTAATGTTTATTATCCTAGACCAGAATTTTGTAGTGATAATGGCGCCATGATTGCATTTGCAGGAGCAATGCGTCAGCTGGCAATGGTAAAACAGCCCCGGCCAACTTTTTCTGCTCGGCCTCGTTGGCCATTGGATGAATTAACAGCGCCTACGGGAAAAAGCAGTAATCAGGCTTAGGATTTACCTTCTTCACCCGACAGTAATCGTTTGATATTACTCCGGTGCCGAACCAATAACATAACGGCCATGATTAATATTATCCAACGAGCAGTGAGATCTTCAATTAACCACAGACTATAAACAGGCGTCATGGCCGCGGCTGCTAGAGCTGATAAAGACGAGATACGGCTAATAACAAATACCAGCAACCATGTTACTAGGCTTATGCCGGCCATAATTGGGGATAGGGCAATAAAGCCACCCAAAGCGGTAGCAACGCCTTTGCCGCCTTTGAAGCCAAAAAACACCGGGTACAAGTGACCTAGAAAAGCAGCAAAAGCCGTTACTGCCAACCAAATCATGTCTAAACCTAATAGACGTGCAATGACAACGGGTAAGATTCCCTTGATAACATCGATGATCAATACGGTTGCGGCTAATTTTTTGCCGCCGAAACGCAGCACATTAGTTGCCCCGGGATTGCCAGAGCCTTGCGATCGAGGATCGGGCAAACCTGCAAGCTTGCAGAGAATAATTGCGCTAGATAATGAGCCTATTAAATAAGCGCCAGCAATAACAAGCAACGTTAAATCAAGTATTTCAGGCATGATATGATGCAACCTCTTAGTCTTTGGAACATTATAGGGCGCTTGGCAGTAATTTCCACCTTTTACGCGTAGATACTCATGGATAAAATTTTTCTTAACGATCTTAAAATTGACACGATTATCGGTATTTATGATTGGGAGCGAGAAACGCTACAAACGATCACGTTTGATTTAGAAATGGATTGGGACATCCATAAAGCGGCGCAAAGTGATGATATTAGCGACACCCTTGATTATGGGTCAATAGCGCAAACTATTGTGAGTTTTGTTGAGGCCAGCCGATATCAGCTTATCGAAACGTTAGCGGAAGATCTATGTGCATTATTGTTGAAACAGTATCCGCTCTCCAAGCTAAAGCTGATATTGAGCAAACCGGTTGCATTGCATGGGCAAAATACGGCGAAAATAGTGATTGAACGCAGTAATACATGAGTAATACCTCTTCCGGCTACTTGTTAGGAATTGGTAGCAATATCGATCCACACAATAATATCGCTCGTATTATCGCTCTTTTGCTTGAGCGCTTTCCGCAGCTTAATTTGAGCCGGGTGCTGAAGCTTCCACCCATTGGAATGAATAGCCAACACGACTTTCTCAATGTTGTGGTTTTCATTGAAACAGCTATCGAACAAGCCGATCTCAAAGCAATTTGTAATACGATAGAGATTCAATTGGGTCGAGATCGTGACGACCCGACAAGAAAAACCAAAGATCGGCCTGCGGATCTGGATAT
Source organism: Methylophagaceae bacterium (assembly GCA_048595405.1). Classification (GTDB taxonomy): domain Bacteria; phylum Pseudomonadota; class Gammaproteobacteria; order Nitrosococcales; family Methylophagaceae. The sequence goes on along the minus strand of JBJPGB010000005.1, from coordinate 2,009 downwards.
CCTAACGAGCATACAATTTCCCGATGATGCGGGACGTTTAGTAAGCGACATTACCGATGAATATTTTCTTTATCCCTTATTGGGTGAAATTAAAGCATATTTGTCAGGTAAGAGCCCTACTCAACTGCCTGCTGGGGTGGACATTAATTTGGATGGTTTAACGTTTGGACAGGCGGCGACCACCATCAACCGGAATGCTTGATCCGGTAATAAAGGGATTATTTAATAAGCTTTCCACTGCCAGATAAACCGGTTCCGCCCCACCCTCTTTTGCTAAAGGAGTTTCCGCTAACATTTGCTGGCGAATGATTTTGGAATGTTGCTCGGTGAATAATACTGGGCCGGGAGCGACGGCGTTGACTTTGATTTGAGGGGCATATTTTTTGGCCAATACCAACATCATATTATGCAAGCCCGCTTTGGTAGTGCCATAGATGTCAAAATTTGGTGTTGGATTTTCAACATTAATATCTGTGATATGAATAATATCTGCAGGATCGCTGCCCTGCCCTCGCATCAGTGGTCGCAAGGCTTCATTTATTAAAAAGGGTGCCATCATATGGATATTAAAAAATTGTTGATATTGTAGTGCTGCTACGGTTAAATCTGTTGATGTTGGTTCAAACGAAGAGGCATTGTGAATGATGGCTCTAAAGCTATTGCAACGATTCTGCAGGGTTTGACAAAATTGTAAAATAGCCGCGCTATCAACAAAATCCGCCTGAACAATACTGGCTCCTCGATCGGCTAAAGTTTGGATCTCAGCGGTAAGCGTACGATAATGAGCAATAATGCTATAACCCTCTTCATGCAGTCGCATGGCGAGATGATGGCCAATACGGCGGTTAGCGCCGGTAACTAAAACTGCATTTTCTAACACCTGATACCCTTAGCTTATGATTTCGACCTCTACCCTACCTTCTCCTGATGCCGCAGCGCAACAACAGAGTGATCAATTATTGACTCATATTAAGCAAAAGATTGTTGAGGCTGGTGGAAGGCTGACTTTTGCCGACTATATGCACTTATGCTTGTATGCACCCGGATTAGGCTATTACAGCGCAGGCAGTTATAAATTAGGCGAGCATGGCGATTTCACCACGGCTCCCGAAATATCGTCTCTTTTTTCACGTAGTTTGACACAGCATATCGAAGATGTTTTCCAGCAGATCAAACATAATAATATTTTAGAATTTGGTGCGGGCAGTGGAAAAATGGCTGCTGATATTTTGCACGAATTAGCATTTAAGCAGTGTTTTCCGGAACATTATTACATTATTGAAGCGAGTGCTGACTTACAACAAAGACAAGCTGTCACAATAAAAAATCATGTTCCTCATCTTTTTGATCGGGTCGAATGGTTGGTTGCTATTCCTGAGGGCTTTATGGGTGTGGTGCTGGCTAATGAGGTGTGTGATGCCATGCCGGTACACCGATTACATTTTGAGAATAACAAGTTCCACGAGCTTTATATTGAAAATGTTAATTCAACCATCCAGTGGTGTGAGGGAGCACTTTCACAACCATTACTTGCCGATCGAGCAATAGAAATTCAATCATTGACAGGTATTATTGATGGCTATACCACCGAAGTTAATCTGGCGGCAGATGCTTGGGTTGCCAGTCTTGCAGATAACTTAAAATGTGGTGCTATTTTTATTATTGACTATGGCTATTCGCAAGCTAATTATTATCATCCACAGCGAACGGATGGCACACTAATGTGTTATTTCCGGCATCAAGGTCATGATAATCCTTTGATTTTACCAGGCCTGCAAGATATTACTGCCCATGTTAATTTCACCTCATTGGCACAGTCGGCATTAGAGAGTGGCTTAGATGTTGAAGGCTTCCAGTCGCAGGCAGATTTTTTGCTGGCCGGCGGCATTACGGAGCTTGTTTCTACAGATAATAATACTGATGAATGGGCAATGCTGCAGCAAGCAAATGAAATTAAACAACTTACATTACCGTCTGAAATGGGAGAGAGCTTTAAAGTATTAACCTTG
>JBJPGB010000004.1:0-26203 GCA_048595405.1 Methylophagaceae bacterium | reverse complement strand
CGCCGTCTCCACCAAACAAAAAAACCACCTTCGGGTGGTTTTTTTGTTTGATAGATACGCCGTTGAATCTCACCCGCTGGGTTCACACAAAATCATCGGGAGTGATTTTGAACAGCTGTAAGCTTGCCCTAAGGGGAAATTACAGGGAGGTGATTTATAAATGTCAGGAACAATGTTTAAAAATTTTGGATGATGGTTAAATACTGAGCTCAAACGTACGATGACACGACTAATAACTAGGATTTAAAAACAAAAAAGCAGCTAGCCACTAAGTGACTAACTGCTTGATGTATATACCAGGTATATGGTGCGCCCGACACGATTCGAACGTGTGACCGCCTGGTTCGTAGCCAGGTACTCTATCCAGCTGAGCTACGGGCGCATAAATTTAAGTATTGGCGGAGAGCGAGGGATTCGAACCCTCGATAGGGGTTAGCCTATACGCCCTTAGCAGGGGCGCGCCTTCAGCCACTCGGCCAGCTCTCCACACAAGCCGACCATTATATATCAGTTATGGCTGATTTAGCTAGTACAAATATTGAGTTTTAGCCGACGTTTGACTCGTCTTTTTCGGCTTGAATACGATCGTAAATTTCTTCGCGATGAACGGAGACTTCTTTAGGTGCATCGATACCAATTCTAACTTGATTGCCTTTAACGCCTAAAACATTAACAACAACATCATCGCCAATAATAAGTGCTTCTCCAACACGACGTGTAAGTATCAACATGTTTTGTTCTCCTTAATTCTCAAATTATCTTACGTGGGCGGGTTTGGAATAGTTCTTTGACTATTTTCAACCACATTTGTTTATTTGTGACTTAAATCTCATTTATCTACAATTTAAGCATTTGCTAATTTAAGTTATATCACAGATTATGTGACGAGTTACACATTTTAATTTGGAATTATGTGATGTAGGACACATAATTCTAAAGATTCATATCATTTCTGCTCAAGCTCAAATGCATTGTGTAACGCTCTAACGGCAAGTTCTAAATATTTTTCATCTACCACAACTGATATCTTAATTTCTGAAGTAGAGATCATGCAAATATTTATTGCTTCTTTGGCTAATGTTTCGAACATTGTATTGGCAATACCCGCATGAGAGCGCATTCCAACACCAACTACCGATACTTTGGTAATTTTATCGTCACCGGTAACTTCGCGCGCACCGAGCGAATCAGCGGTACGGGTTAATATCTGTAAAGCAGACTGATAATCGTTTCTGTGAACGGTAAAAGTAAAGTCTGTTGTTGCGTCATGACCGGTATTTTGTATGATCATATCAACTTCGATATTTTCTTTGGCAATCGGCCCAAGAATTTGTGATGCAATTCCCGGATGATCAGGTACACCGAGCACAGTGAGTTTTGCTTCGTCGCGATTAAAGGCAATACCTGAAATAACAGCTTGTTCCATTTGAGAGTCCTCAGCCGTGATGAGTGTGCCGCCACCTTCAGTAAATGAGGATAACACTCGTAACGGGACATTATAATTACTGGCAAATTCAACGCTGCGAATTTGTAATACTTTTGCACCAAGACTGGCCATCTCGAGCATTTCTTCATAAGTGATTTGATCTAGGCGGCGAGCCTCAGGCACTACACGTGGATCAGTGGTATAAACACCATCCACATCGGTGAAAATTTGACATTCATCTGCTTTTAGCGCCGCAGCAAGTGCAACAGCTGTGGTATCTGAGCCACCACGTCCTAAGGTCGTAATATTGCCATGTTCATCACAGCCTTGAAAACCAGCAACAACAACAATATGCCCTTCTGCTAAATCCGACCGTATTTTATTATCATCAATTTCCATGATACGGGCTTTATTATGAGTATCGTCAGTCAGGATTCTAACTTGACTGCCGGTATAAGAATTAGCATGAACGCCCAGTTGCTCCAAAGCCATACAAAGTAGGGCGATAGTGACTTGTTCACCTGTTGATAATAAAACATCAAGTTCACGACCTTTTGGTCGATCATTTACTTCATTTGCTAACGCTATTAATCTATTTGTTTCACCGCTCATTGCTGACAGAACAACCACTAAATCATGGCCATCTTTTTTTTGTTGAATGAGTTTTTTAGCGACTTCCTGAATACGTTCAACCGTGCCAACGGAGGTACCACCATATTTTTGTACGATCAATGCCATTAGTTTTCCAACTTACTGTTTATCCAGCTTGCTACCGACTTTAAAGCGATGGTTAGATTTTCTGGTTGATTACCACCACCTTGTGCCATGTCTGGCCGGCCGCCACCTTTACCACCAACTTGGTTTGCAACATGTGCGACCAGATCGCCAGCTTTTATTTTATCGGTAGCATCTTTAGTAACGCCGGCGATTAAGGTGATTTTATCGCCATCAACAGAAGATAAAATAATAGCAGCAGTGCCGAGCTTATTTTTAAGTTGATCAACGGTATCTCGCAAGCTTTTGCCATCCGCACCTTCAATTTGGGAGGCAAGTACTTTAATTCCTAAAACCTCCTGCGCAGAACTAGCAAGGTCACTGCCAGCATTACTGGCTAATTTACTTTTGAGCGCATCTAGCTCTTTTTCTAACTGGCGATTTCGCTGTACTAGCTGAGTTGTTTTTTCTTCAATATTCTCAGGTGTTGCTTTGATAAGTGACGAGACATCGAAGAGACGTGATTCATTGATTTCAATATATTCAAGAGCCACTTCAGCAGTAACCGCTTCGATACGACGTACACCAGAAGCAATGCCGGCTTCGGAGGTGATTTTGAGTAAACCAATATCACCAGTTTGCTTGGCATGAGTACCACCACAAAGTTCTGTAGAGAAGTCTCCCATACTCAATACCCTGACATCATCAGCATATTTTTCACCAAACAGTGCCATCGCCCCCGATTGTTTAGCATCTTCCAAGGCCATAATATTGGTTTCAATATCATGATTGAGTCGAATTTGTTGGTTCACCAAGCGTTCAATTTCATGTAATTGCTGCTTACTGACCGGTTCAAAATGCGAGAAGTCAAAACGCAAGCGTTGCGCATTTACTAATGAACCTTTTTGGGTGACATGATCCCCTAATATTTGCTGTAATCCAGCATGTAATAAATGAGTTGCGGAATGATTTAGAGCGGTTGCAGTACGATTATGTTCATCAATATGTGCTGTGACGTGATCGCCCACTTTAAAGCTACCGTTTTCACAAAGCCCTACGTGAGTGAATACCTTGCCTTGTTTACGTGTATCAGTGACATCGAAATTGGCTACATCAGATGAAATTTGTCCTAAATCACCAGCTTGCCCACCTGACTCAGCATAAAATGGGGAGTGATCTAAAACGAGAATGCCTTGTTGGCGCTCATGTAGTTGTTCAACATGTTCACCGTCAAGCAGAATGCTGATGATGGTCGCTTGGTCCTGTGTTTTATCGTAACCACAAAATTCAGTTTCACCTTCAATCGTGACTTGATCTGATAAATTACCTGCAAATTGGTTAGCTGAACGAGCACGAATACGTTGTAATTCCATTGCCCGTTCAAAGCCTGCAATATCCATGGTTAAATTACGTTCACGAGCAATATCGGCAGTTAAGTCGATTGGAAAACCGTAAGTATCGTATAAAAGAAATACGGTTTCACCCGGAATCTCTTTATCAGCCATACCGTCAATGGCATGTTCAAGAATTTTAAGGCCATTATCTAGCGTGTCAGCAAAACGGGCTTCTTCTTGTTTTAATGTACGTTCAACTTGTTGTTGTGCTTTTGCCAACTCTGGGAAGGCATCGCCCATTTCAGCAACAAGAGGCGCGACTAATTTGAAGAAAAAATCTTCTTGTAGACCTAATTTATGGCCATGACGAATAGCCCGACGAATAATTCGCCGCAATACATAACCACGACCTTCATTTGAAGGTTGCACGCCATCAGTAATCATAAAGGCACATGAGCGAATATGATCAGCAACAACGCGTAGCGAGGTATGACTTGAATCTTCAGTGCCGGATAAATCTTGAATGGCTCTGATTAATCGTTGGAATAAATCAATATCATAATTATTATGTACATCTTGTAATATCGCCGTTAAGCGCTCTAAGCCCATCCCTGTATCAACAGAAGGCTTAGGTAGTGGTGATAATGTGCCATCAGTCGCACGATCAAACTGCATGAAAACTAAATTCCAAATCTCGATATAACGGTCGCCATCTTCATCTGGAGTGCCCGGTGGGCCGCCAGCAATATCATCACCATGGTCGTAGAAAATTTCAGTGCATGGGCCGCAAGGACCGGTGTCACCCATCGACCAAAAATTATCTTTAGCGCCGATACGAGACAAACGAGCCGGGTCAACACCAATCTCATTTAACCAAATATCAGCTGCTTCATCATCTTCTTCAAATACAGTCACCCACAGTTTTTCGGGGGGAATAGCCAAAGTATCTGTTAGGAATTCCCAAGCATATTGAATAGCTTCTTGTTTAAAATAGTCACCAAAACTAAAGTTGCCTAACATTTCAAAGAAGGTGTGGTGGCGAGCGGTATAACCCACATTTTCGAGATCATTATGCTTGCCGCCGGCACGCACACAACGTTGGGTGCTGGCAGCTTTGCTATATTTTCTAACTTCTTGACCAAGGAACAGATCTTTAAATTGGACCATGCCGGCATTAACAAATAGCAGGGTAGGATCATTCACAGGCACCAAGGGGCTACTGGCTATGATTTCATGGCCTTTTTCATGGAAAAAATCCAAAAAGAGTTTGCGAATGTCTGCGCTACTTTTCATACCTAATTTTTAGATAACCTTAATGGTCAGTATTAAAACTTTCCGTTATTTGTTCATGAGTAAAGCCGCGATATTGTAAAAACCGTTGTTGTTTAGCGCGATCTTTATAATCATCAGGACTTTGCTCGCCAAAACGTTTGCAACGAACTATCATTGCAAGCGAAAACCAATCAATGTCTGCTCCTTTTAGTGCAGCATTAATAATATCAACCATTACACCACGTTGTTTTAACTCTTGCCTAATCCGTTGGCTGCCAAACCCACGATTTGAGCGATATCGGAGGTAGTTTTCTGCAAATCGTGAATCACTTTGTAAATCTGATTCTGTTAATTTGCTGATGATGTTATTAATATCATCGGGTTCAAATTCTGCTTTTAATAATTTTGTTGTGAGCTCAGCAATACTGTGTTCACGCCGGGCCAGTAAATTCATCGCTCTTTGTTTGAGCGATTGTTTTTTCACGCTTCTACATCATCCTCAACAACGGCTTGTACATCACCTTTTTTAGGTAACATAATTGCTCGTATTTTAGCTTCAATTTCAGCAGCCATTTCTGGGTTTTCTTTTAGATAGCTGCGAACATTATCTTTACCTTGGCCAATGCGAGTACCACTGTAGCTATACCAGGCTCCAGATTTTTCGACGATATCATTTTCGACACCTAAATCAATTAATTCACCTTCATGAGAAATACCTTCACCATAAAGGATGTCGAATACTACTTGTTTGAATGGTGGTGCCACTTTATTTTTAACCACTTTGACGCGGGTTTCATTACCCAGAATTTCATCGCCTTTTTTGATGGCGCCGATACGGCGAATATCAAGCCGGACAGAGGCGTAAAATTTAAGTGCATTACCACCAGTTGTGGTTTCAGGGCTACCAAACATCACTCCAATTTTCATCCGAATTTGGTTGATGAAAATAACGAGTGTATTTGAACGTTTAATATTGGCGGTGAGTTTACGTAAGGCTTGCGACATTAAGCGAGCTTGCAAGCCCATATGGCTGTCGCCCATATCGCCTTCAATTTCTGCTTTAGGTGTGAGAGCTGCAACTGAGTCAATAACAACAACATCAACCGCGCCAGAACGAACTAACATATCGGTGATTTCTAGAGCCTGCTCACCCGTATCTGGTTGTGAGACTAATAACTCATCAATATTAACGCCTAATTTAGCAGCGTAAAGTGGATCAAGAGCATGTTCGGCATCAACAAAGGCAGCGGTACCGCCTAATTTTTGCATCTCAGCAATAGCATGGAGTGTTAGTGTTGTTTTACCGGATGATTCAGGGCCATAAATTTCAACAACGCGACCACGGGGCAAACCACCTATTCCCAAAGCAACATCAAGAGCAATCGAACCTGTAGAGACGGCTTCAATATCACGTGATGCAGCTGCATCACCTAAACGCATCACGGCACCTTTACCAAATTGCTTTTCAATTTGACCGAGCGCTGCTCCTAAGGCCTTCTTTTTATTGTCATCCATTGTATTGCCCTTGAATCTATTTTTATAAGGGCGTGATTATCCCATAGATAGAAGTTAGTCACTAGCGTTTTTGATGATTCCTTGTAGTGCAATCATTACTGCTTGTCGCCTTATTGTTTCACGGCTGCCAGTAAAATGATGAACATCAGTATTTAGAGTCGAGTTTGCTGTTGCCCAAGCGAAATGCACAAGGCCTACTGGTTTGTCATTTGTGCCACCATCAGGGCCGGCAACACCGGTAATTGCGACACTAATATGAGCTTTTGAATGCAGTAGTGCCCCTTGCGCCATTTCAATAACAGTTTGTTCGCTCACTGCGCCAAATTTATTTAAAGTAGAGAGCCGAACCTCTAACATTTCATGTTTGGCTTGATTGCTATATGTAACGAAGCCACGTTCAAACCAGATTGAGCTACCAACAATATCAGTGCAACATTTTGCTAGCCAACCCCCCGTGCAAGATTCGGCACAACACAGCATCCAGTTGCGCGCTAACAAAAGCTTGGAAGCTTGTATTGAAAGTTGATGAAGATCATCATCAGAAATTGTTTGCATACGCTACAATATAACAGATGAGAAATGAACAAAACCATACACCAATGATGCAGCAATATTTTAGGATAAAAGCAGAAAATCCTAATTATTTATTGTTTTACCGCATGGGTGACTTTTATGAAATGTTTTATGATGATGCACATAAGGCTGCGGAATTATTAGATATAACACTGACTGCGCGTGGAAGCAGTAATGGTAAACCTATTCCAATGGCAGGGGTGCCTTATCATGCGGCTGATTCTTATTTATCGCGCTTAATCAATATCGGTGAGTCTGTTGCTATTTGTGAACAGATTGGCGATCCGGCCGCTAGCAAAGGCCCAGTTGAACGACAAGTTGTGCGGGTATTAACACCGGGTACATTAACAGAAGAAGCGCTATTAGATAGCCGACATGAAAATTTATTAGTCGCGATTTACGGCAATAATAATCGATATGGCTTAGCCACTGCCGAGCTAAGCAGCGGTCGCTTTACCGTCAGTGAAGTTGATTCATTTATTGAATTACAAGCTGAATTGGGACGTTTGCAAGCGGCAGAAATACTGGTTGATGAATCTGAATATGATAATTTACCAGAATTTGTAAAAACTTTGCGAACACTCCCGCCATGGCATTTTGATTTAGAGAATTCAACACGCCGATTATGTGAACATTTTGAGATCCAAGATTTAACAGGCTTTGGTTGTGAAACATTAGATTTGGCCGTCACTGCAGCCGGTTGTTTATTAAATTATGCCCAAGAAACGCACTTTACCGCCTTACCGCATTTACGTGGCTTAAAAGTCGAGCAGGCAGCGGATAGCATTTGTTTAGATCCTCAAACACGTCGAAATTTAGAGTTAGAAAATAACTTGTCAGGTGGTAGAGAACATACCGTATTAGCAGTATTAGATAAAACTACAACACCAATGGGAGCTCGATTATTGCGGCGCTGGTTATTACGACCATTACGCGATCATCAAATTCTAAAACAACGGCAACAGGCTATTCAGCACTTTATTAGCTCCCAACTTATAGAATCAATACAAATATTTCTTAAACGATTAGGCGATGTTGAACGAGTCTTGGCCCGAATTGCATTAAAAACAGCTAGACCACGTGATTTTATGCAAGTGCGTAATACCTTGGCATTATTGCCTGAACTACATAGCTTGTTAGTAGAGTGTGAGAGCGCTCGATTGAAGCGACTTGACCGCGAGTTAGGACAGTTTCCTGAATTATTAGATTTACTACAAACAGCATTAGTAGACGAGCCTCCCGTTTTGATTCGTGATGGCGGTGTGATTGCGGAAGGCTATAACGATGAACTTGATCAACTGCGACATATTCGTGATGATGCTAGCCAATATTTACTTGATTTAGAACAACGGGAACGAGAACGAACGGGCGTGTCGACATTAAAGGTAGGTTATAACCGTGTTCATGGTTATTTTATTGAAATAAGTCGTTCGCATCATATTGAAATACCGACCGAATATGTAAGACGACAAACCTTAAAAAATGCGGAGCGTTATATCACACCAGAACTGAAGACTTTTGAAGATAAAGTTCTCAGTGCAAATGAACGAGCATTAGCATTGGAAAAAGCCTTATACGATGAATTATTTGATAAGCTATTACCTGATTTACCGGCATTAGAAGTGTCTGCTGGGGCATTGGCGGAATTAGATGTATTAGCCAACCTTGCCGAACGAGCACAAACCTTAAACTATACAGCTCCTGATTTTACGGATAGGGCCGGTATAGTGATTGAAACGGGTCGACACCCTGTCGTGGAAATGACCACACAACAACACTTTTCATCAAACGATCTTAAACTAACAGATCAACGACGTTTATTAATGATTACCGGCCCTAATATGGGCGGTAAATCGACTTATATGAGACAGACTGCTCTTATTGTATTAATGGCACATATGGGCAGTTTTGTGCCAGCAACAAAGGCTGTTATTGGGCCTGTTGATCAGATCTTTACCCGAATTGGCGCCTCAGATGATTTAGCCTCTGGTCGATCAACGTTTATGGTGGAAATGAGTGAAGCCGCAAATATCCTTAATAATGCAACTCAACATAGCTTGGTATTAATGGATGAAATAGGGCGGGGAACCAGTACTTTTGATGGCTTATCCTTAGCATGGGCTTGTGCTGAAAAATTAGTACGAGATATTGGTGCCTATACCTTATTTGCCACCCATTATTTTGAATTAACCCAAATTCCTGAACTGCATGATAAAGCCATTAATGTACATTTGGATGCCATTGAACATGGCGATAAGATCGTATTTTTGCATCAATTAAAAGAGGGCCCTGCGAACCAAAGTTATGGCCTGCAAGTGGCGCAATTAGCGGGTGTGCCGAATGATGTGATTAATGCTGCCAAAACCAAGCTTATTCAACTTGAAGCCAATCGACAACACTCTTCAGAAGGTGAAGGTTTACCGCAAGCAGACTTATTTAAGCTACCGGTTGAACCTTCGGAAGTAGAGCAGTATTTAAGTGAGTTAAACCCTGATGAATTATCACCGAAACAAGCACTAGAAGCATTATATAAACTTAATACAATATTAAACAAAACGTCTAATCATTAGCTGTGATTGTTATGTGATATTTTAATGATACGCTTTTTCGAAGAAAAATAATCTACGGTTAACGGTTCAGAGTGTCTATGCAGAAAAATATTCTTGTTATTGAAGATAATGTTGATATTGCGAATCTAGTGATGGTTAATTTACGCAGTAAACATATGCAAGTAGAACATGCCTCAGATGGTGATGTTGGTCTAAAAATGGCACTGTCAGGGGAATATCAGCTTGTAATATTGGATTTGATGTTACCGAGTATGGATGGTTTAGATATTTGCAGGGCAATGCGTAGTGAAAAAAACTATACGCCCATTTTAATGCTTACTGCAAAGGCTTCAGAGCTTGATCGTGTATTAGGATTGGAAGTCGGAGCGGATGATTATTTAACAAAACCATTCAGCATTCCTGAACTTATCGCACGAGTAAATTCAATCTTACGACGTTCCGAACAATATCAGCAGACCTCAACCTTGGTTGAACCGAAAGTATTACAATTTGGTGATTTCACTATTAATCCGGACACGCGACAAGTACTAGTCGGTGAAAATAATATTGAATTGACAGCTAAGGAATTTGATTTACTCTGGTATTTTGCCTGCAGTCCTGAGCGTGTTTATACCAGAACAGAATTGCTTGATAGTGTTTGGGGATATGGTCACGATGGATATGAACATACCGTTAATTCGCATATTAATAGACTACGATCAAAAATTGAACAAGATCCCGCAAAACCTAAATATGTCCTCACCGTTTGGGGTGTTGGATACAAATTTTCTCATCGTTGAGTGACATGTAGTTAAATGATATTTCGTACCTTATATAGTCAATTGGCCCTGACCTTATTCATTTTGTTGATTCTAGTGGGATTAATACTGATTCAAATAGTCGGTCATTCCAGTACTTTATATCAACAAGAAGCTTCACAAAAACTAAATACTAAATTAGCTGAACATATTGTTGCTGAACAGTCATTGATGCAGGATCAGCAAGTTAATCATCAAGTGCTTGATGTATTGTTTCATGATCTAATGGTGACTAATCCGAGTATTGAACTATATGTTCTCGATAAACAAGGAGCGGTTGTTGGCTTTGCTGCACCGGAAGATAAGATAAAACGAACACGCGTTGATCTTGATCCTGTATTGGAGTTTCTTGATGGTGATGCTCGGTTTCCGCTTAAAGGCGATGACCCCCGTAATCCTGAAGGATATAAAGTATTTTCGACTACGGAGATCATGAACGATGATGGTTTACAGGGGTATTTGTACATTGTATTGGCAGGAGAACAATACGACAATGTTGTAGAGATGTTGGGCAATAGCTTTATTCTAGATTCGGCACTAAAAGTACTCTTAGTCGCACTGGCAGCAGCCATGCTGATAGGATTAATCGTATTTGCAGTTCAAACACGCCGCTTTCGTATATTAAGCAATGTTATACATAGTTATAAAGCGGATGCGGATAATGAAAATTCAATAATGTATTACCCAAGTAAAGCGAACTCAACAAATGAAATTGACCTGTTGGGAAGGCAGTTTAATCAAATGGCTGAAAAAATTGATACCCAGATCCATGAACTTAAACAAATGGATAACCTTCGGCGTGAAATGGTCGCTAATGTATCTCATGATTTACGGACACCATTAACAACCATGCAGGGTTACTTAGAAACATTACAATTAAAAAAATCAGAACTTTCAGAACAGGAGCGAGAACAATATTTGGAAACTGCATTAAGTCACAGCCAATATTTAGGTGAATTGGTAGAAGAATTGTTTGAGCTTGCTCGTTTAGATTCTTGTGAATCAGTAGTGAATTCAGAAGCATTTTCGATGGGTGAGTTAGTACAGGATATTACTCAAAAATATAAGTTACGAGCACAGCAAAAATTGATTCAATTAGAAGTAGAATTGGATCCAAACACCCCGCTAATTGTTGGTGATATTGCAATGATGCAACGGGTATTAGAAAATCTTCTTGAAAATGGACTGCGATATACGCCTGAAGGCGGGCATATCAACATTAGTGTTGGTCTTGATGTAGACAAAATAAGAGTCCAGGTCAGCGATTCAGGATGCGGTATCCCGGCGGGGGAAACTTCGAAAATATTCGAGCGGTTTTATCAACGAGATATCAATCGATCTGACAGTAAAAATGCAGGTTTAGGCCTAGCCATTGTAAAACGTATTCTCGAATTACATGGTAGCGTCATTAATGTCCGTAGTGATGTTGATAAAGGCACAATATTTTCATTTTATATGGCGACAGTATCGACGATTTAACGATTAATGAGCTTGTTCAATAAATGTGATCAAATTGTGATATTTTCGGGATAATGAAGTGACTCTTTCCTGCAAAACTGAAACTCCCATATAAAAGGAGTGGTGTAAATGAAAATATCAAAAGTATTAAGCATGGTTTTTTTAATGAGTTCAGTTTTGTTTATTAGTGCTGAAATATCGGCAAAAGAGCGTAAAACAGGTCGCGGAAACCCTGATGGACCAGTCGTATTTGTACTCTCGCAGGGGTTATATTATGACTCTATTGTATTGACTGATTTGCCAATGAAAGGCAATTTTCAGCAGTTAATACCTAATATGGATGGCTCGTTACATACCGACTATGGTCCAGGAGAAGTGGGACATCTTGGTGGACGCTGGTGGGTAGATGCAAACCCTAATGGCGTAATGGATGAAGATGATGCTTACTTCCTTTGTCCATTATTGGGACCAGGACGTGAAGAGTTTTAAGCTATAAAAAGTAACTTGATTTTGAAAAGAGCCCGAAAGGGCTCTTTTTAATTTAACGCAGTCAAAAGGTTATTTAGTTAACGTATTTTGCCGGTTCTTTGAAGTTGGTGGTGATATTCAGTGTTTGCGGTGGTATTTGAACATGAAATCCTTGTTTTTCCAGGTTTTTCATTACGGTATTCACATCTTCACGAGCTAATGGTCTATCCGGTGTTAATTCTAGCTCCATCACAAAGATAGGTTCTCTACCCATGCTGTCATAAAGTGCTTGCGGCACCACTGAAAAATCATCTTTTTTTGCGAGATAAATATAAAGTTCATCTTTTCTACTACTTTTATAGATATATGTATTCATGTGTTTAATTTAAGAAATAGGTGGGTGATAGATAATTTGCACAACGGTATTAGCAGGATCATAACAATAAAAACTACGAGCACCATCACGATGAGTGCGAGGTGGTTGACGAATTGCTACATCATTGAATTGTAAAAACTCGAACCACTGATCAACTTGTTCAGGTGTTTTGATAATAAAGCCAATATGGTCGAGCTTTTGAGCGCCACTGGTATCAAAGTCTGTATTTGCTCGATGCAAGGCAAGATTATCATTACCTGATGTGAGATAAATATTATCAGCATCAGGGCGCCATTCGACTTTCATGCCGAGTAAGTCAACATAGAATTTCTCGCAAGATTCTAAGTCGCTGACAAAGATGGCAACATGGCGCATCCCGGCTGTTGCCTGTGGCCGTTTCATTCCTGATCACCGAAGACATGTTGGCAACATTTTTGCCATAGTTCATCACCAAATTGTCTTTGAATCACCAGTGATAATGCAATTGAACCACTGGTTAATAATTTATCATGAAATGCTTTTAATTCTTCATTATTACTGGGATTAATGAGATCGCGAAGCGCATTGATTAATGCCCAACCAACGGCATAACTCATCGGAATAGAGGGAGACTGACTATACCAACGAAGTTCGCCCATCGCTTGTTCATGACTAAAGCCAAGAGTATCAACCATTTTTTGAGCAGCATCTTCAAGTGATAAATCTTGAGTATGAATTTCAACATCGATAATGATACGTAAAGCGCGCCATAAGCGATCTCGTAGCATCACAATACGTTGGCCATTATGACGCTTAAAACCTTGCTCTAACATCATTTGTTCACAATATAATGCCCATCCCTCATACAGTGTGGCACTTGGATTAAGACGACGAAGTAAGGCATTGCCTTCGGCAGATTGATTCGCCGCCACAAATTGTAAATGATGGCCTGGCCATGCTTCATGTACACTTGTTTGGCTAATAGCCGCTAAATTATGCTCTGTTAGCTCATCATCATTATTCGTTGGCGTGACATAGTAATAAGCCGTTTGGCTTAAGTCTGCAATGCTGGGGTCTAAATATGCTGCAAACGGAATTTGATGCTGTAAAAATACAGGTGTATTAATGACCTTCAATGTTTGTCTGTCGGGTACAGTTACCAGATCATTTTCTCGGACAAAAACTTCGGCCGCGTGCATTTCTTGTTGGTAAATAGTTAACAATTGATCAGCTGTTGGATGCTGCTGTTGGATATCCGCCAAACTAAGTTTGTTATCAGCAAGCTCGGTCTCTAGTAATGCTTTAGTTTGCTTGAACAATTTTTGACCAAAAGCATGTAATGTTTGGGCGTTAATAGGCAGAAAATGTTGCTGTTGTAATAAACGGTCAAAGTGTTCACGGCCACAGGCAAAATCACCTTCACATTTAGCGGCAAGCCGTTTTAATGTTTGCACTAAACTCTCCAACGCTTTAATTGCATCGGCAATAGCTTGTTCAATATGGTCATTTTTATTTAATGCATGAGCAACTAGAGGCTGTCGATGAATATGGTGACAATAATCCACACCTGCTTCAGCTTCTGCCAATGCCATTTCTAGCCAGACCTTTGGAATAAGGATGGGGGCAGAACTTAAATAATGCTTAGCATCACGAATATGATTAGGAATCGCAGATAGTCGTTCCATTAATGCTTGAGAGAAGTTTTCGACTGGCCGAATCGTTAATTGATACAAGGCATTAATCGGCAAAAACTGAGCCGGTTCACGATGACGCCAATCATGCTCCATTAATGAGTGATGTTCTAATTCAGCACACCCATGCAGAATTTGATAATGAATTTGGCGTTCAGGATCGAGTGCGGAAAATTCAACTTCATCTAGTGCCGCTAAACATTTTTCATTCAGGACAATTTGAATTCCAATAGTCTCATCGTCATAAGGTTTAAGCTTAGTTGCATAATCCTCAATACCTGCTTCCAAAGCGGCTTCAGGGTGGAAGCGGCACCAGGTACTTAAATAGCTTTTTTCGATTCTGTCAAAGGTCTGTTGGCTTGAGTTTAAATCATTAGTCGACATTGATGATCTCATAGTCATGGCTTATTGCAGCCGTTTTTCCAAGCATCAATGATGCAGAACAGTATTTTTCAGTTGAGAGCGCTATTGCACGTTTAACTTGTGACTCTTTCACATTTTTTCCGGTAATCGTGTAGTGAACATTAATTTTAGTAAATACTTTAGGGATTTCATCACTACGTTCACTATCAATATGAACCACACAATCACGAATATCCTGCCGTGCTTTTTTGAGCATTTGTATCATGTCAAATGAGGTGCAGCCCCCCATCCCCAGTAATAACAGTTCCATTGGCCGCATGCCTGTACCATGGCCACCTAACTCTTCTGGGCCGTCCATTACTAAAGTATGACCTGTTTCTGATTCACCTAAAAATTGTAAATCTTCGACCCATTTTACCCTTGCTTTCATGTGATAAATGTCTCAATAATTTAAAAATAGTGCTAATTTTGACATATTAACTTGCTTGAAGGCAGTGTTAGTTTATTATTAGTGTTAAATTAGTCACGGTTGAAATGGTCACTTCTTTAGGAATAATTATGGATTATGTGAAATTTAAGGCAATAGAAGAAGGATTGGCAGATTTTTTCCACTGCTGTCATAGTAAAAACTACCCAGCGAAATCTACCTTGATTCGCCCCGGAGACGCTGCAGAAACCTTATTTTATATTCGCGAAGGTTCAGTCTCAATCACCATGGAGAATGAGGATGGCGAAGAGCTGATTATCACTTATCTTAATCAAGGTGACTTTATTGGTGAAGTAGGAATGTTCTATCCCGATGTAGGAGAACGTAAAGTAACTGTACGCGCTCGAACAGATTGCCGGACGGAAGAAATCACCTACCAACAGATTAAAGTACTCACTAACAATCAATTAAAACAATGTTATCCCACATTACTGCAATTTCTGGCAGAACAAATGGCAAAAAGACTATTGTCGGTTACGCGTAAAGTGAGTGATTTAGCCTTTTTAGATGTGGCCGGCCGGGTTGAGGCAGTTTTACATGAATTGGCTGCACAACCTGATGCTATGACTCATGATGAAGGCATAGAAATCAGAGCAACACGACAAGAAATTAGTCGCATGGTGGGCTGCTCAAGAGAAATGGCTGGGCGGGTGCTCAGGACTTTAGTAGATAAAGGTCAGATGTATGCACGAGG
The DNA here is from genome assembly GCA_048595405.1 of Methylophagaceae bacterium. Classification (GTDB taxonomy): domain Bacteria; phylum Pseudomonadota; class Gammaproteobacteria; order Nitrosococcales; family Methylophagaceae. The sequence continues at coordinate 10,486 of JBJPGB010000004.1, read as the reverse complement.
TAAAACAATGATTATCTACGATGCCGAACATCGTAGACCAAGCACCTTATAAATGCTTAAGGTTTAGTCATTAAATAATTTAGCTAATTGATGGCCGGGATCATCTGCTCGCATAAAGGCTTCACCAACCAGAAAGCCATTCACCTGATGTTCGCGCATTAATGCGACATCGGCAGTGGTATGAATGCCGCTTTCAGTAATAACCGTATGGTTATCTGGAATGCGAGCAAGCAAATCTAACGTGGTATCTAAGCTTGTTTCAAATGTGCTTAAGTTGCGGTTATTGATACCGATTAAAGGTAAATTCAATAAGAGAGCCCGCTCAAGTTCTTCCAGATCATGCACCTCAACAAGTACATCCATATCAAGTTGAATAGCAAGATTAGACAGATCACTTAATTGCTCATCATTCAAGGCTGAGACAATCAATAATATACAATCAGCATTAATCGCACGAGCTTCAAAAACTTGATAAGGATCAACAATAAAGTCTTTGCGAATAACGGGAAGTGAGCTGGCTTCGCGGGCTTCCCGAAGATAAAATTCATGACCTTGGAAAAAATCATGATCAGTAAGAACGGATAAACAAGCGGCACCATGTTGCTCATAGCTTTTTGCTATTTCAGCAGGAATGAAGTTTTCTCGCAGTAATCCTTTACTGGGCGATGCTTTTTTAATTTCAGCAATAACCGCCGCTTGGCCTGAATTTATTTTAGCTTCGATGGCGGCAACAAAACCACGAGGTTGATCTGCTTTTTCAGCAAGCTCAATTAACTGATGCTGTGATACCTTCTCCTTGCGTTCTGCAATTTCTTCGTATTTACGTTGAATGATTTTTTTTAAGATATCGGGAGTGTCAGTCATATTCTATTCTTTATTTTAAGCGTTACTACAGGCAACAAGCGCATCTAGTTTTTGTTGCGCTTGACCATTATCAATAAGTATTTGAGCTTGTTTAATACCATCTGCAAGGCTCGTTGTAAGATCTGCTGCATAGATTGCCGCACCAGCATTGAGCACTACAATATCTCTGGCTGCGCCTGCTTTCCCGGCAAATATTTCTAGAATTATAGCTAGGCTTTCCTGAGCGTCGTCAACCGCAAGATGGTCAATATCATGCCGCTCTAAACCAAAATCTTCAGGTTCAATGACGTAATTGCTTATTGTGCCATCTTTCAGCTCGGAAACATGCGTTTTAGAGCCAATACTAATTTCATCTAAACCATCATCAGCATGAACAACTAATACATGCTGACTCCCTAGTTCTTTTAAAACCTGTGCCATGGGCTCGACCCACTTCAAGTCAAATACGCCTAATACTTGGCAAGGAGCTTGAGCAGGATTGGTTAACGGACCTAATAGATTAAAAATGGTACGGATGGCCATTTCTTTCCGTGGGCCAATAGCATGTTTCATCGCGCCATGATGTTTTTGGGCAAACATAAAACCAATCCCAACGGTATCGATACAGTGTTTTACTTGTTCGGGAGAAATATTCAAGTTTACTCTAGCGGCTTCTAATACATCGGCACTACCCGAACTACTGCTGATAGAGCGATTACCATGTTTTGCTACTTTTGCACCAGCCGCGGCGACAACAAAGGCACTCGCCGTTGAGACATTGAAGGTGCTAGCACCGTCGCCACCGGTACCACAGGTATCGACGATATGTTCGCCAGAAATATCAACGGGTGTTGCTAAGCTACGCATAACCTTAGCAGCAGCAGCAATTTCAGTAACAGTCTCACCTTTCATCTGCAAACCAACAAGGAAGCCTCCGATTTGGGCTGGAGTTGCTTCACCGGTCATTATTTGCTGCATGACGGCAGTCATCTCTTCTTTCGATAAATCTCTTTTTTGAACAATGATTTTTAATGCTGATGCTAAGTTCATAATAAAACCTCTATTTATCTAGAAAGTTTTTCAATAAGGCATGGCCTTGGTCTGTCAGTATAGACTCAGGATGAAATTGCACACCTTCGATGGCTAATGTTTTATGAGAAATGCCCATAATCTCATCGACACTACCATCCTCATTTTGAGTCCAAGCAGTGATATCAAAACAGTCTGGAAGCTTATTTTTATCAATGACCAAAGAGTGATAACGCGTCGCTTTAAGAGGGTTGTTTAACTCTTTGAAAACGCTGCTATTATTGTGGTATACAGGGGATGTTTTTCCATGCATTATTTTACTAGCATGCACAATCTCTCCACCAAATGCTTGGCCAATAGATTGATGTCCAAGACAGACCCCTAAAATAGGCTTCTTGCCTGCAAAATATTTAATAACATCAAGTGAAATACCTGCCTCATTAGGCGTGCACGGACCCGGTGAAATAACAATTTGTTGTGGGTTTAAAGCTTCAATTTCAGCAATGGTAATTTTGTCATTACGATGCACTTGCACATCTGAGCCTAACTCGCCAAAATATTGCACGAGGTTATAGGTAAATGAATCGTAATTATCAATCATTAATAACATGGTTGTATCTACTTATGTTTTGTTTGGCTGGCGACATCAAGTCCCGCTTCAGCCATTTCAACAGCACGGAACACAGCGCGAGCTTTGTTCATGGTTTCTTGCCATTCCATTTCGGGCACAGAATCGTAAACGATACCCGCACCAGCCTGAATATGCAGTGTATTATCTTTAATCACGGCAGTCCGAATTGCAATTGCCGTATCCATATTACCGGACCACGATAAATAACCTACTGCACCAGCATAAACCCCTCGTTTAATAGGTTCTAGCTCGTCAATAATTTCCATTGCACGCACTTTAGCGGCGCCACTCACCGTACCTGCCGGAAAAGTGGCTCGCAATGCATCAATACACGTCATATCAGGTACAACTTGTCCCGTTACATTCGACACAATATGCATCACATGAGAATAACGCTCAACAATCATTTTATCGGTGAGTTCAACTGTGCCGATCTGGCTAACACGGCCTGCATCATTACGGCCCAAGTCAATTAACATTAGATGTTCGGCTAATTCTTTAGGATCCGCCAATAAGTCTAGTTCTAATGCGAGATCTTCTTCAGCTGTCTTACCACGTGGCCGTGTACCGGCAATAGGACGAACTGTTACTTCATTATCTTCCATACGCACCAAAATTTCAGGTGAGGATCCCACAATATGGAAGTCTTCCAAGTTTAAATAATACATATAAGGTGATGGATTAAGTGTGCGTAAGGCGCGGTATAAATCCATTGGTTGCGCAGAGAAAGGGATAGATAAACGTTGCGATAACACTACCTGCATAATATCGCCATCAGTTATGTATTGCTTAGCCTTTTCTACTGCATCAATAAAGCCATCATGGGTAAACCCAGAGATAAAATCATCTTCACTGACGGTTTTACCTGTACTCGAAGAGTTGTAATTGGGTGTGGCGATGCGAAGATGCTTACTTAATGTATCAAGACCTTGATGTGCGAGTTTATAGGCATTTTCTACTGCTGGATCAGCATGGACGATCAAAAATAGGCGATTACTTAAGTTATCAAACACGATAATATCGTTCGACACCATTAATAAAATATCAGGTGTTCCAAGCGGATCGGGGTTTGGACATTCACCTAAGCGCGGCTCAACATATCGCACAGTATCATAGCCAAAATAGCCCACCAAGCCACCGGTGAAGCGTGGCAAGTCATCTAAATCAGGCACGCGATATTGTTGTTTGAATGTTTCAATCCATGCCAGCGGGTCACTAGAAGTGGTTGTTTCAATTACTTCGCCAAGGTGCTTAACTTCAATGTTTTGACCTGTGATGCGGACAACGGTTTCGCTAGGCAGGCCAATAATGGAATAACGCCCCCATTTATCACCGCCTTGTACGGATTCAAGTAGATAAGAATAGGGCGCATCAGCTAATTTCAGATAAGTGCTTAAAGGCGTATCTAAATCAGCCAATATTTCACGGGCGACAGGTATGCGGTTATAGCCTTGCTCGGCTAATTGATCGAATTCAACTTGGTTCATGATTTAATGTGCAATAACGCTTTTAAGCTCTGCAAAAGTATCAATTATGACATCTGGATTAGCAGTGGCAATATCAACACCATGATTATACCCATAACTCATGCATACAATCGAAAACCCGGCTGCACGCGAGGCTTTAACATCACTAATAGAATCACCAATCATCATGGCATTTTCTGGTTCAATACCAAAGAATTGTGCACCATGTAACAAAGGTGCAGGATCAGGTTTTTTCAATGGTAAAGTATCCCCACTGATGACAATTTCAAAAAAATCAAACAGACCTAAGTCTTTTAATATTTTCAAGGTGAACCGCTCATCTTTATTGGTAACACAACCAACTCGAATACCTTGATCTTTTAACCATTGTAAACCTTCAACTACTGATGGGTAGAGTTGGCTACGTTTGCTAGCATTATCAGCATAAAGTGCCATAAAAATGGGTGCAGCTTCAGCATATAAAGCATCACTGGGCTCGCCATCAAGTTGATCAATAAGCGCGCGCTGGATTAAACGTGGCACACCATTGCCAACCCAGTTCCGAACCTTATCTTCACCACGAATAGGCAGGTTAAGTGCCTTCATAGTTTCATCAACACACCAGGCTAGATCAGGCACGCTATCAACCAGCGTACCATCTAGATCTATCAGCACCATTTTTGGTTTTGTTAAAACAACTGCCATCTGATTAAATGTTGGCTTTAGCTAATTCAGAGCGGAACTCAGCAAGCACTGTGTCATAAATGTTCGCATCATTAGCATTCTTAGCACCAAATAATGCCGAACCAGCAACAAAGGTACGCGCACCAGCTTCAGCTATTTCACGAATATTACTCGGTTTAACGCCGCCATCGATTTCAAGATCAATATCATAGCCACTGGCATCAATTAATTTACGTGCTTGTTGTAGTTTATCTAAGGTATGAGGGATGAAAGATTGACCACCAAAACCGGGGTTCACTGACATTAATAAGATACGGTCTACTTTATCTAATACATGTTCTGCTAAAGACAAAGGTGTTGCTGGGTTAAAGACCAAGCCGGCTTTACAGCCTTCGTTGTGAATCAGTTGCAAGCTACGATCAATATGGTCAGACGCTTCCGGATGGAAAGTAATAAATGTTGCGCCAGCGGCAGCAAAGTCAGGAATAATGCGGTCAACGGGTTTAACCATTAAATGCACATCAATTTCATGAGTAATACCATGTTTACGTAATGCATCACATACCAATGGGCCGATTGTTAAATTTGGTACATAATGATTATCCATCACGTCAAAGTGAACAACATCCGCACCTGAAGCAAGGGCATTATCAACTTCTTCGCCAAGACGAGCAAAGTCAGCAGAAAGGATGGATGGTGCGATTTGGAACTTAGCCATAGTATGAACTCTCCATTTAGTAATCAATATTGAGGGGGGTAAAACCTAATACTTTACCGGAAATCACCACTTTTTTCAGCTTTTACGTATAAGTACTGGTTCTATAAGGCTTATGATGAGCGTAGTGTGAACAGTCGATAAAGGAGTATATTAGACGCTATTATTAGTGATGTTGACTGGCTATACTTGAACTTTAATAGTTACAACCTATGATAAGAGGATTATTGGTGAGACCAGTAAAAATAGCTTTATTAAGTCTAGTACTGAGTGTATTTCCACTTTCTGTCACAGGAGCCGAAGGTGAGGATGACATGGCGCCGGCGGATACTGAAATGATGAATACTGGTGTTAAGGATAGTCAGATGTTGCGAGTAAGCAATACTGTGGAAGGGTATCAAGCTCTGACAGTTGCGGGACAAAAAATTGATGCAACTTATCTTGAAGAAACATTAGGTCAACGACATGGTGCCATTATCTTATTTCACGACCAAGGCGAGCAATTTGAAAGTTACGGTGTAATCACGCCTTTACGTCATCAAATGCCACAATACGGCTGGTCAACATTATCACTGGCATTAGACTTTCCTAGTGAACCCAATATTTTATTGTCTGACTCGGAGGGGCAAGATTCCTCGGCCGAAGAAAGTGATTCAGTTGAATCGAAACAAGAACTGCCTAATATCTCAAATCAGCAACGAGTGGAAACGGCAATAGCATTACTGCAAGCAAAAGATATAAAACGAATTATATTTATTGGCCATGGTAAAGGCGGGGAATTAGCAATCGATTTATTAAATGTAATTGACACACCTATTTCAGCATTGATTTTGGTAGGGACAGCAGAACTAACAACCGCTGAAGTATTTACAACATTTAAGCAACCAATATTCGATATCTATGGCGATAATGATTTAATCGGAGTTAGACAAGCAGTGAAAAATAGGAAAACAACAATGATACGCGAGGCAAATACAGGTTATTCAGAACGTAAAATTGATGGTGCCGATCATGCTTTTGATGGCTTGCAGCCAATATTGACATCAACTATCCGTGGATGGCTTCGCACAACATTCTTGAAGCAGGAACAATAATAAACAATGCGACTTTATTACGATGGTTTAGTCATCCATCAATCACAATCTGATGATGGCGTGATTGAGGTGGTCGATTTAGGTAATACCCGCTCGATGCATTTTGGTAGCTTTCCCCGTCAAAGCAGTATGTCGCTAAGAACACCTCATACACTGGAGTTATCGTATACCGAAGCCATGATGGCATGTTTATTATTGAATCCTAATCCAAAGCGGGTATTAGTCGTAGGTTTAGGTGGTGGTTCAATCGTTAAGTTTTTGTTGCATCATTTTCCACAATGTCAGATCGATGCCATTGAATATCGCCAAGACGTGGTGAAGGTAGCACATGGTTATTTTAATGTGCCAGTAGATGATCCTCGATTAACAATAAATATTGGCGATGGTTATGTATTTATTCAACAGCTTTATTACCAAGCCGAGCTAGAGTATGACATGATATTAGTCGATGCTTATGACCATGTCGGAATGGCGGCAAGTGTTGGTGTACAAGCTTTTTTTGATGCCTGTGCCGGTGTTTTAACCGCCAATGGTGTCATGAGCATTAATTTATGGGGTAGTGATAAACTATTATTCAAACAAACGATGGCACGCATTAATCAAAGTTTTGAAGGCAATACAATGGTTTTACCCGTTGAAAATAAAGGTAATGTAATTGGGCTGGCCATGCGGCAGCATGTATCATCAGCACAGTTAAAAAAATTAACGGCAACAGTTGAAAGGCAGGAAATGCAGTTTAATATCAATTTACCAAAATCCTTAAACGAATTAGTACGACAAAATCGTTCATTTATCAGTCAATTGTTTACCTGAAATATCAAATGAGACAGTTTTTTAAGACATCACTAGCTGTACTTAGCTTGTCACTATTTGGCTTAGCAGCAGCGATTGCCGACGATGATGATATTGAGCTCATTATCGATCGTTCAGAGCATCAGCTCTTGGTCAAAAAAGCAGGTAATACCTTACGCACCTTTAAAGTGGCATTGGGCAGTGGCGGCAGAAAAGCGAAACTTCAATCAGGCGACCACACGACACCAAAAGGGCAGTATCTTATAAGTAAAGTGCGCAGCAGCGATCGATTCCATATGTTTATGCAACTTAATTATCCTAATATGGATGATGCCAAACGTGCATTAGCAAGTAAATTGATCAATCACAAACAATATCAGCAGATCTTAAGTGCACATTTGTATGGCCATTTACCGCCGCAAGATACCGCTTTAGGTGGTGCAATAGGTATTCATGGTGTGGGTGATGAAACCAAAGATAAATTAGAAATACACGATATTGCAGATTGGACACAAGGTTGTATTGCGATGCGGAATCATGAAATTGAAGAACTTAATCGCTATATCGACATTGGAACTAAAATTAGCATCATTGACTAATTCCTGATCGTTTTTGTCAGTTATTTGCCGTATTTGTTAGAATGCCTCATTACATTCTCTAAATTGATCTAAACTTTATGCAAGCGGCTCCTGATTTATTTTCTCAGCGTAAATTCTGGGCACATCGTTTTGGTGTGGCACCACAATTACCGATGTCTCGCGAAGAAATGGATGATCTTGGCTGGGATTCTTGTGACATTATTTTAGTTACGGGTGATGCTTATGTCGATCATCCTAGTTTCGGTATGGCACTTATTGGTCGATTATTAGAATCACAAGGTTTTAGGGTGGGCATTATCTCTCAACCCGACTGGACTAATGCTGACGATTTCAAACAACTGGGCCAGCCCAATTTATTTTTTGGCGTCACCGGTGGCAATATGGATTCGATGGTTAATCGCTACACATCAGATCGACGTATCCGCAGTAATGATGCCTATACCGCTGGAGGAGAGGGTGGTAAACGGCCTGATCGTTGTGTTGTGCCGTACAGTCAGCGTTGTCGTGAAGCCTACAAAGGTGTGCCGATCATTATCGGTGGTATAGAAGCCAGCCTTCGCCGTATTGCCCATTTTGATTATTGGTCAGAAAAAGTGCGTCGTAGCGTCATTATGGATTCTAAGGCTGACTTGTTAGTTTATGGTAATGGTGAACGTCAAGTGGTAGAGATTGCCCACCGTTTGGCGAGAAATGAACCTATTGCTGAATTAACAGATATTCGTGGTACAGCCTTTGTCATCAAACATGGCCATCGTGAAGGTTGGTGGGAAAAAGATTCCACTAGCGTAGATACGCCAGGCAAAGTCAATGCACCTATTGATCCTTATCAGATGCAAACGCAGGCTAGTTGTGAAACGCAAAAGGCCGAAACGGAAAAAGAAAAACAAGCCAGCAACACCAAAACAAATGTGATCCATTTTCATAAGGTGATGCCGAAAGACTCATCGAAAAGTGTCATTCGCCTACCGGCCTATCAAGATGTGCGTGGTGATTCGGTATTATATGCTCACACCTCACGTATTTTACACTTGGAAACTAATCCCGGGAATGCATTGGCATTAGTTCAACAACATGGTGAACGCGATGTCTGGTTAAACCCACCGCCCATTCCTTTGACTACTGCTGAAATGGATGGCGTATTTGACTTGCCTTACAGCCGTGTGGCTCATAAGCAATATGGCGATAAGAATATCCCGGCATATGAAATGATCCGTTTTTCAGTCAATATTATGCGGGGGTGTTTTGGCGGCTGTACTTTCTGCTCAATTACCGAGCATGAAGGTCGTATTATTCAAAGTCGATCGGAAGATTCTATTATTAAAGAAGTCGAAGCGATTCGAGATACCACCCCTGGCTTTACCGGTGTTATTTCAGATTTAGGCGGGCCGACAGCGAATATGTATCGACTTGCGTGTAACAGTGAGAAGATAGAAGCTAGTTGCCGCCGATTATCCTGTGTATTCCCTAGTATTTGTAAAAACCTCAATACCGATCACACGCCACTAATTCAGCTTTATAAACGCACCCGAGCATTACCAGGAATCAAGAAAGTATTGATTGCTTCAGGCTTGCGGTATGACTTAGCGGTATTATCACCAGAATATGTTAAAGAACTGGTTACGCATCATGTTGGTGGTTATTTGAAAATTGCACCAGAACATACCGAAGATGGCCCATTAGATCAGATGATGAAGCCGGGCATTGGTACTTATGATGCCTTTAAAGCTATGTTTGATAAATACTCAAAACTAGCAGGTAAAGAGCAGTACCTAATCCCTTATTTTATTGCTGCACATCCTGGAACAACCGATAAAGACATGTTGAATTTAGCGATTTGGCTAAAGCGAAACGGGTTCCGAGCAGACCAAGTTCAAGCGTATCTGCCATCACCGATGTCCGCGGCGGCGGCAATGTACCATTCGGGGAAAAATACCTTACACAAAGTGAAACGAAAAGGTGGCGATATACCCGTACCAAAGGGTATAAAAGTACGGCGATTACATAAGGCATTATTGCGCTATCACGATCCTGAAAATTGGCCAATGTTGCGGGAAGCACTGCAGAAGATGGGCAGGGCAGACCTAATCGGTAACGGTAAAAAACATTTGATTCCAACATGGCAACCCGCTGGAACCGGCAGTCAGGGTGAGGGTCGGCGTGCCGGACAAAAAGGAAAATCATTCCGCACCCAACATGTCCGCAAGCCAATAAAAGCAAAAAGTAGAAGACGCCAGCGTTAATTACTATCAGTTTGTTACTGCTCCGCTAATTGATATAAACGCTCAAACTCTTGTTCTAAACTGTTGTCAGGAATATCCTGTCCAACACGACTATACCAATAACTAGCATTGCTTAAATCACCTTCTTCACGATGCAAATAGCCATGGACTAAGCAGGCTAACTCATCGTTATATTGTTGAATAAGTTGATGAGCACCATCCCAGTCACCTTGTGCCTGCATATCAAGCGCTTGAATATGTTCCTCAGCCATCATTTTCTCCTTTAAAGTGGATAGATTGCATTATACTTAGCCGTTGTTACTGGTCAATTGACACTATTATTAAATGAATATTCTTGCTTTAGATACATGTACCGAATGTTGTTCTGCTGCTTTGCTTTATCAAGGCCAAGTA
>JBJPGB010000003.1:0-7820 GCA_048595405.1 Methylophagaceae bacterium | reverse complement strand
TTAGCAACAAGTGACTTAGACTTGGTTGTTGCCGGTACTGATAGTGCTGTTCTAATGGTTGAATCAGAAGCAGCTGAGTTATCAGAAGAAGTGATGCTAGGTTCTGTTATGTTTGGTCATGAGAAATTGCAAGCTGCAATCGCTTTAGTGAACGAGCTTAAAGCAGAAGTCGGTAAAGAAGCATGGGATTGGACTGCACCAGAAAAAGATCCTGCTATCTTTGATGCGGTTAAAGAAAAGGCACTTTCAGGTATTGAAGCGGCATATCAAATTAGTGATAAATTAGCGCGTCAAGATGAGTTAGGCAATGTGCGTAATGCAACACTTGAAGCATTAGCACTTGAAAATGATGAGTTGCCTGTTGATGAAATCACAGGTGCATTTGCAAAAATTGAAAAAGAATTAGTCCGTGGCAGAATCATTGCTGGTGAACCTCGCATTGATGGTCGTGATACAGCAACAGTAAGACAAGTAACTGTTGAAACAACAGTATTACCTCGTGTACATGGCAGCGCATTATTCACGCGTGGTGAAACGCAAGCGGTTGTTGTGGCAACATTAGGTGCTGAACGTGATGCACAAATGATTGATGCGGTTGAAGGTGAATATCGTGATCGTTTCATGTTGCATTACAACTTCCCTCCATTTTGTGTCGGTGAAACCGGTTTTGTAGGTAGTCCTAAGCGTCGTGAAATTGGCCATGGTAAATTAGCAAAACGTGGTATCCAAGCAGTTATGCCTTCTGCTGAAGACTTTCCATATGTGATACGTGTCGTATCAGAAATCACTGAATCAAATGGTTCAAGCTCTATGGCTTCTGTGTGTGGTACATCATTAGCATTAATGGATGCAGGAGTGCCAATTAAAGCACCTGTTGCTGGTATCGCAATGGGCTTAATTAAAGAAGACAATGGTTATGCTGTATTAACTGATATCTTAGGTGATGAAGATCACTTAGGCGATATGGACTTTAAAGTAGCGGGTACTTCAAAAGGTATTACAGCGCTTCAAATGGATATCAAAATTGAAGGTATCAACGAAGAAATCATGACAACGGCATTATCACAAGCGCGTGATGGTCGTTTAACGATTCTTGAAACAATGAATGCAAACCTTTCATCACATCGTGAAGAAATGTCTGAATTTGCACCACGTATCATCACAATCAAAATCAACTCAGATAAGATTCGTGACGTAATTGGTAAAGGTGGCGCAACTATTCGTGCTTTAACTGAAGAAACGGGTGCGGTCATCGACATTGATGATGATGGTACAGTCAGAATCTTCTCATCTGATTTAAATGCAGGACAAGATGCATTAAAACGAATTGAGCAAATTACTGCTGAAGTTGAAGTTGGTCAAATCTATGAAGGTCGTGTTGCTAAATTAATGGACTTCGGTGCTTTTGTAACGATTCTTCCGGGTAAAGACGGCTTAGTACATATTTCTCAGATTTCTGAAGAACGTGTTGAAAATGTAAGCGATAAATTATCGGAAGGTGACACTATTAAAGTAAAAGTACTTGAAGTAGATCGCCAAGGCCGTATTCGTTTAAGCATGAAAGCGGTAAATGAAGAAAGCTCTGATTAGTTATCAGTTAACATAAAGATGTAAATAAAAGGCCCCGTTAATCGGGGCTTTTTTGTGGGTAAATATTATTTGAACTAGACAATCATTTAGTCAGTTTAATGGTGAGTGTAGTAGAATGCTGCGTTTTCTTTGATGTACTTCCCCTCATGGCTGAATTATTAGCAGAAATTAATAAACGACGCACGTTTGCGATAATTTCGCATCCTGATGCAGGTAAAACTACCTTGACTGAAAAGTTACTATTATTCAGTGGCAAGATTCAGACCGCAGGTAGTGTTAAGTCTCGCAAGGCAGATCGTCATGCCACTTCTGATTGGATGGAATTGGAGAAAGAACGCGGTATTTCTGTGACATCATCGGTAATGCAATTTGAGCATAATGGTCGGGTGGTTAATTTATTAGATACACCTGGCCATGCTGATTTCTCGGAAGATACCTATCGAACTTTAACGGCGGTTGATTCTGCGTTGATGGTGATTGATATTGCGAAAGGTGTCGAGCAACGAACTATTAAATTAATGGAAGTCTGTCGCCTGCGTGATACGCCCATTTTGACTTTTATTAATAAGATGGATCGTGAAGGCCGTGATCCGATTGATATTTTGGATGAAGTTGAATCTATTCTTAATATCCGTTGTGCCCCTATTACATGGCCCATCGGTATGGGGAAAAACTTTAAAGGGATTTTCCATTTAGAACGAGACAGTATTCACTTGTTTGAGCCACATAGTGATCAAGTCGGTGAGATTGTTGAGGGTTTAGATAATCCACGCTTAGATGAGTTATTTGGAGGTTTAGCAGAAGAGTTTCGTGAAGAAATAGAGTTGGTCCGGGGTGCCAGTCATGAATTTAACCATGATGATTTTTTAGCAGGGGAATTATCGCCAGTATTTTTTGGTAGTGCGATGAATAATTTTGGTGTTAGCGAATTAATGGATTCTTTTGTTGAGATTGCGCCAGCACCGCAAGGACGAGAAACAAAAACACGTCAAGTTGAGGCCAATGAAGTGTCTTTTAGTGGTTTTGTATTTAAAATTCAAGCCAATATGGATCCGAAACATCGAGATCGCATTGCCTTTTTACGGGTGTGTTCAGGCCAATATACTAAAGGCATGAAATTACGCCATATCAGGACCGGTAAAGATGTTGTTATTGCAAATGCGGTGACCTTTATGGCGGCAGAACGTGCACAGGCTGAAGAGGCATGGCCAGGTGATATCTTAGGATTACATAATCACGGCACAATCCAAATTGGTGATACCTTTACTCAGGGCGAAGATATCCAGTTCACCGGAATTCCTTATTTTGCGCCAGAATTATTTCAACGTGTACGCTTGAAAGATCCACTTAAAATGAAGGCGCTATTAAAGGGATTGCAACAATTAAGTGAAGAGGGTGCGACACAGTTATTTAGGCCTCTCGAAAATAATGATCTGATCTTAGGTGCCGTGGGTGTATTACAGTTTGATGTGGTGGTACATCGCTTGAAGGGTGAGTATAGCGTGGATTGCATGTATGAATCGGTGCAGGTTTATACGGCTAGGTGGGTGTATTGTGATGATGATAAAAAATTAGATGAGTTCAAAAAGAAAGCGGCATTGAACTTAGCATTAGATGGCGCAGGGGGACTCACTTATATCGCACCAACACGGGTAAATTTGGACTTAACAATGGAGCGTTGGCCTGAGATTGAGTTTAAAGCGACTAGAGAGCATAGTTAGTTAAAATTACATACGGTGATATTACAAAGCAATAGGACTAAATGGATTTGAAATTATTATTGAGTGTGCCAATGTAATCACAATCATCAAATAAATAATTCGTGGTATCCATTCAGTTAGTAAATCTTCCTGTAGCTTAATTTTACTGGCTTGGATGTCGGTAAAATGAAGTAGCGTTTCAGCAAGCTTCCCACTATTTTCGCCAATTGATAATTGATGAATTATCTGACTATCTATTTGAGTGATATGGCTTAAAGATTGAGTCAGGCTATTACCCTTTTGTATTGATGATATTGCGGGCATAAAATGAGCTCTAAGAGTATTGTTCTTAATGCTGTTGGTGGCTTTAGGAAGCGCTTCTACTATAGGGAAACCTGCAGAAAGCATAAGCCCTAAGCTATACATGAAATTATTTATCTGTCGCGCAATAACCCACTTGGAAATTATGGGCAGGTTGAGTTGCAGATAATAAAACAGGTTTTTAATACCTAAAAATCCCCATCGACAACGCATTAACCATGCAGATAATTTATAAATAATATAGATAGCTAGAGCTATTTTAAGTAGTAGGTCAACAGTGACTAAAAGATAGTCAAAGCCATTAATTTTGCTTGATACTAATAATGGCAATGGCTGGATAAATATAGCGAGTATTAAAACCAGTATGGGTAACCGTAGCTTGGATTTAATGTGCCGATAACGCCGGTCTTTAATGAGGTAATAATCGGCTAATTTTTGATAAATATCAGCTAATTTACCACTGGATTCACCGGCAAGAAGTAACGGTCTGTCAAACAGGGTGAAAATGCCGGCTTTGAATCCTGACTCAGAAATGGAGTGACCTTGATTAAGCTGCTTTTGCATTTGTTGAATATATTTTGCCATTTTAGGAGCTGATTTTTCTAATAAATCACAGCTTTGTTGTGCAGAAAAACCGGCTTGTTCCAATTGAGAAAGTTGTCGGTAAATATTGGCTCGTGCGGCAATAGAAATAGTCGGCAAGTAGGCTTGTTTCATGACAATAATAAAATAGTGGAAAGTAGTCGTTAATTAAATGTACCATGACTTGACGATAATTGATGAGCTGGTAAATTTAATAAGGCTGATATTCCCAAATATATGTAGTAAATCAGCTAACAAAAATAAAACGAGAGTTGCGCTTGCGTTTATTAAGTCATTTCAAGCAGAATAGAGTCATAGTTGTTCATCAATTTAAGAGGTCGATGGAATGAAAGTAAGATCAATTACTAAAAACAAAGGTAAGCCAGTAATAGGTTTGTCACCGAGTGATTCGCTTGATCAAGCCGTGACATTAATGATGGAGCATCATATTGGTTCATTAATAGTAACGGAGAATGGTAAGGTCGTAGGTATTTTGTCTGAGCGCGATTTATTGCGAATACTTCATGACAAACACGCGATGTGGACACCACTGATGGTATCAAATGCGATGACGCCGGATCCTATCGTTTGTCATCCGGATAATACATTAGAAGAAGTAATGAATATGATGGTTGATAATAATGTTCGGCATTTACCAGTAGTTTATGAAGGTAAATTAGAAGGAATGTTATCAATTACCGATATCGTTGAAGAATTACTGAAGAAAGCTAAATTTGAGAATAAAATTCTGAAAAACTATATTCAGAACTGGCCTGATGCAGAGGAAGGTGTCGGTTAGCCAAATGATGGTGATGATAAAAATGCGGCTATTGGCCGTTTTTTTATTTGTTCTACAACATGCCGGGTAGTGGGTAGTCTTCAGTATGTAAGATCTGTAAATTATTTTCATCGGCGAAATCAGTCAGAAATTCAAATAACATTTCGTCATCTTCTTCTAATGACGCATCAATCACTACACATTTAATGCCTTCGATAGATGCTAGTGCAACATTGGGGTGAAAAATAATGCGGCGACCGGGGCCATATGTGGCAACAGCTCCGCATAGGCGTTCAGCCCAATCGCTGGGGCGAAAAGTGGCACCATCCTGCGTAATTCCTTGGATAATGACCTTAGTTGTTGCCATATTTGCTGTGTCCACAGTTAATTTTTAACAGAAAAACGCCATTTTACTTTAAATTATGGCAATAGCGTAACTCTAATAGAAATTAATCCGAGATCAGAGATTTAGGTCAGCAACAAAAACCCGTATAATTGCTCGATTATATTGATTTTGAACCGATGAGTAAGCCAGTGGCCGATTATAAACAGACCTTAAACCTGCCTGCAACTAAATTCCCGATGAAGGCGGGCTTGCCGAACCGTGAACCGTTAATTTTAAAGCGTTGGCAGGATACTGGTTTGTATCAAAAAATACGTGAAATGGAACATCCTAAGGGTAAGTTTATCCTGCACGATGGCCCTCCTTATGCCAATGGTGATATCCATATCGGTCACGCGGTTAACAAAATTCTTAAAGATATTATTCTTAAATCAAAAACATTAAGCGGTTTTGATACGCCTTATGTGCCGGGCTGGGATTGCCATGGCCTTCCCATTGAGCTTAATGTTGAGAAAAAAATCGGTAAACCAGGTAAAAAAGTAACAGCGGCTGAGTTTAGGGCTGCATGTCGTGTTTATGCTCAAAAACAAGTGGATGGTCAGCGTGAGGATTTTAAACGTTTAGGCGTGTTAGCAGAGTGGGATAATCCTTATCTCACGATGGATTTCAGCTTTGAAGCCGATATTATTCGTACTTTGAATGAGATTGTTAAACAGGGGCATTTACATAAAGGTGTGAAGCCTGTTCATTGGTGTGTTGATTGTGGCAGTGCTTTGGCTGAAGCTGAAGTGGAATATGAAGATAAAACATCACCTGCGATTGATGTCCGTTTTACCGTTGTTGATAATGCAGCATTTGAAGCTGCAACAAGCTCAACGGGGACAGGTAAAATCAATGTGCCAATTTGGACTACAACACCGTGGACGTTACCTGCTAATCAAGCGGTATCATTAAACCCTGCTTACGAATATGTCGTTGTACAAACAGCTGACGAACGTTTGTTATTAGCTGAAGCATTGCATGAATCAGCATTGGAACGTTATGGTATGGTTGGTGACGTCATCGCCCGCATTAAGGGTGATGATGTGGAAGGTTTATTATTACAACATCCCTTTTATGACAAACAAGTGCCCATTATTTTAGGTGATCATGTTACTGCTGAGGCTGGTACGGGTGCTGTCCATACTGCACCAGGTCATGGACAAGATGATTTCACTGTTGGTTTGAAATATGACTTAGAAGTTTATAATCCAGTGGGTTCAAATGGTGTGTTTTTACCCGATACTGAAATCTTTGCTGGTCAATCCGTATTTAAAGCGAACCCAGCTGTTATTGAACTATTGATTGAGAAAGGCACATTGTTGAAACATATTGATATTCAGCATAGTTACCCGCACTGCTGGCGCCATAAGAGTCCTATTATTTTCCGGGCGACACCACAATGGTTTGTCAGTATGGATAAAAATGGTTTGCGTGATGCGGCTATGCAAGCGATCAGTGAAACCGAGTGGATGCCTGAATGGGGCCAAAAACGTATTGAGGGAATGGTTGAAGGTCGGCCAGATTGGTGTGTGTCTCGTCAGCGTACTTGGGGGGTGCCGATTCCACTATTTGTTCATCAACAAACAGGTGAATTACATCCCAATACCCAAGCGATTATGGAGCGAGTTGCTCTTAAAGTAGAACAACAAGGTATTGATGCATGGTTTGAATCCGATACATCTGATTGGTTGGCTGATGATGCAGCTGATTATGACAAAGTGAGTGATACTTTAGATGTGTGGTTTGATTCTGGTGTATCTCATGCCTGTGTCTTAGCACGTCGTGATAATTTACATCGACCAGCCGATTTGTATTTAGAGGGCAGTGATCAACATCGTGGTTGGTTCCAATCATCACTCATTACTTCAATAGCTTCAACTGGTAACGCGCCGTATAAATCAGTATTAACGCATGGTTTTGTAGTTGATGCTGATGGCAAGAAAATGTCTAAATCTGTTGGTAATGTAGTTGCACCTCAAAAAGTAGTGAACAATTTAGGCGCCGATATTATTCGTTTATGGACGGCTTCATCAGATTATAGTGGTGAGATGAGTGTATCGGACGAGATCCTAAAACGTTCGGCTGACTCGTATCGACGAATTCGCAATACATCGCGTTATCTATTATCGAATTTATTTGATTTTAATCCTGCTACAGATCTTGTCGCTGCTGAAGATATGTTGGCACTGGATAGATGGGCCGTTGATCAGGCTTATCAGTGTCAGCAAGATATTTTAGAAGCCTATGAAAGCTATAATTTCCATGTGATTTATCAGAAAATTCATAATTTCTGTGCCCAAGAAATGGGCAGTTTGTATTTAGATATTACCAAAGATCGTCAATATACTATGCAAGCTAATAGCCCGGGTCGTCGTTCTAGCCAAACAGCGATGTATCATATTATTGAAGCGTTAACTCGCTGGATGGCGCCAATTTTGAGCTTTACAGCTGATGAATTGTGGGA
>JBJPGB010000002.1:0-4675 GCA_048595405.1 Methylophagaceae bacterium | reverse complement strand
AAAAAAATCACAATGAGCGACCATGCCGCTGAGTTCAGCGAGGCGGCGTAGCGTCATTTCACCCCATTGGCCACGCACTTCTGGGCGACGTAGTGCTTGAACAAGGTTGTGAGTCTCCTCTTGTAATGACTGTTGGCTTTTAGCCATTTGCTCAATGGTGGTGCGTAAACTGCCATAGCTTTCTTTTCGGTCTTTTTCGATTTCACTAATTTGTTTGGTCGTTTGAGTCAACGCATCATTAATCGGTTTTAGCAGCTGTTCAATGGCTTTTTCTTTTGAGCCTAATTCAGCCTTGGCTTCACTTTGAAATCGTTTTAGGTTTTCTTCAGCCAGCTTGAGGAAACTATTATTATTACGAGATAATGCTTCATTTGATAATTGATTAAAGGTGTTGGCAAGCTGATCTCGCGTTTGATCCAAGACCTCATCCAGATGTGAAGTTGCTTGTCTTTCCAATGATAATGTTAGGGATAATTCAGCATTTTCTGTTGCAAGTCGCCTAATTTTACGGCCGCGAATAAGAAATATAACGAATGCGCCAATTAGGCAGCTTGCGATCAGTAAAATGAGCAGACCATTTTGCTGCTGGGAAAATTGTTGAATAATACTAAAATCTATATCCATTGCAGAATATCACGTGGGTGGTTAATGGAGGCATCCGCCTGCCAGTTTTCAGGATGATCTTGCTCGCCTAAATAGCCGTAAAGGGCTGCGACGGTTTTCATATTAGCATTTTTCCCTGCTTCAATATCTCGCGCGGCATCACCAATATACAAACAGTTTTCAGGTGAGTGCTGAATGAGTTCACAGGCATGAAGCATCGGTGCCGGATGTGGTTTTGTATAAGGCGTAGTATCAGCGCTAACGATACAAGCAGCCCGATCTGTTAATTCAAGTGCATCCATCAATGGTTCAGTCAAAAATGCTGGTTTATTAGTGACTACCCCCCAAGTAATATTGGTTTGTTCTAGTGAGGTGAGGACTTCTTCCATGCCATCAAATAGTGCCGTTTCACGGGCAATATTATCCTGATAAAGTTGTAAGAAGCGTTGTTGCAGTGATAGATAATCGGGATGTTCTGTTGTGATGCCAAATCCTAGGCCTAATAATCCTGCACTACCATGGCTGGCAACAGGGCGAATGGTATCGTAGGGCAGAGCCTTTAATCCTTGTTGTTGCAATAATGAATTTAATGCAAAGGCTAGATCAGGTGCGGTGTCGACTAAGGTGCCATCCAGATCAAAAAGTATTGCAGAGAATGGCTGCATTAATCGGCAGCTCGTCGGCAATGCATTAGATAATTAACTTTGACATCATCTGTTAATTTGAAGGTTTTATTCAATGGGTTATAAGTCATGCCGGTAATATCAATAACGTTTAGGCCTGACTGTCGACACCAGCTGGCCATTTCAGAAGGACGGATAAAGCGTTGATAATCATGGGTGCCTTTGGGCAACATATTCATAATATATTCGGCCCCAAGAACAGCGACTAAATACGCTTTTGGATGACGGTTTAAGGTTGAGAAGAACAGATCACCGCCGGGTTTCACCAGTTGTGCACAGGCATTGATAACGGACACTGGGTCCGGCACATGTTCCAACATTTCCATGCAAGTAACAACATCATATTGTCCGGCAGATTGTTGCGCTTTTTCCTCAGCCGTTATTTGTTGATAATCAATAGTGAGTTCTGCATCTATGGCATGTAATGTGGCAATATCAAGTGGCATTTTACCCATATCTATGCCGGTAACATGGGCACCACTTTTAGCGAGGGCCTCAGATAAAATTCCTCCACCACAACCCACATCGATAATATGTTTATTATTGAGTTCACAGCGCTCTTGAATATAAGATAATCGCAATGGATTAAGCTGATGTAAGGGTTTTGATTCGCCTTCAGGATCCCACCAACTGGATGCTAGTGCTTCAAATTTAGCAACTTCTGCTGGATCAACATTAGTCTGTGTTGTTGTCATTGAATTTTATCTGCCCATTGCTGAGTATTTTGGATTATTTTATCTTGATTCAAGGTGGTGAGTTGGCGATCTGTTAATAATTGTTTGCCATCGACCCAAACATCAGTCACTTTATCTCGACCGGTGGCATAAACCAGTTGGGATATAACGTCATAACAAGGCTGTGATTCCACGCTACTAAAATCAATAGCAATTAGGTCAGCAACTTTTCCTATTTCTAGCGAGCCTGTCCTATTATCAATTCCTAGAGATTTGGCGGCATTAATAGTGGCCATTTTTAACGCTGATTCGGCTGGAATGGCGCTGGCATCTTGAGCAACTGCTTTAGCGAGTAGTGCTGTTTGTCTCATCTCAGCAAACATATCTAAATCATTATTTGATGCCGCACTGTCAGTTCCGATAGTGACGTTAATATCGTGTTGTTCCAGTTTAGCGATAGGACAAAAACCACTGGCAAGCTTCAAATTTGATTCAGGGCAATGTGCAATATGAACACCGGCTTCGGCACACCACAGAATTTCGTCATCAGTTAATTGGGTCATATGTATCGCAATTAAACGTGGTGATAATAGACCAAGATCTTTTAATCGTTCTAATGGGCGCACACCATATTGTTCAACACTTTGTGATATCTCGCCTGCAGTTTCATGAATATGCATTGTGATAGGAATGTCTAATTCTTCTGCATTCATGATGATTTTTTCTAAGGATTTATCAGATACTGTGTAAGGTGCATGGGCTGCATAATGTGTGCTAATACGTGAATGATGACGAGTGTGATCATGCAATTGCTGACCTTTATAGAGATACTCTTCGAGGTTCGCCGCCCATGCACTCGGGAAATCTATTACTGTCATGCCTAGGCTGGCACGGATGCCACTGCTATCGACGACCCGTGCAGTTGCTTCAGGGAAGAAATACATATCATTAAAACAGGTTGTACCACCACGAATCATTTCAGCTATAGCAAGTTCTGAACCGGCCTCAACAAAGGCATCACTAAGCCATTTTTTTTCGGCAGGCCAGATATGATCGTTTAACCATGACATTAATGGTAAATCATCAGCAAGCCCACGTAATAATGACATTGCAGCATGAGTATGATTATTAATTAATCCGGGCATCACACAATGTTGGTCAAAGTGGTGTTCCGTTGTGGCAGTGTAAAGTTGTTTTGCCTGATCTTGAGGAATTAACGCTACAATAAGACCTTCATTGATCACCACGCAGTGAAGGTCTAATACTTGATTATTTGCATCAACAGGAACTACCCAGCGAGCATATATGATGAGATCAACAGTTTTCATTTCGCGATTATACTATTTTCAGGTAGCTTGGGCACTTATCTTTAGGGGATAACATTGGATAAACAAACTGATTCAATTCAAGCCATAATTTGGCGAGATAATAAGCTGTTATTGTTGGATCAACGTGCTTTGCCTCATGAGCAAATATGGCTGGAATATGAACATTCTGATGTGGTGGCAAATGCGATTACCAAGATGGTGGTGCGTGGTGCTCCTGCGATAGGAATTACGGCGGCATATGGTGTTGTGTTGGCAGCAAGACAAGCATGGAATAGTGCCAATAATAATTGGAAGAAAATGATGGCTGAAGCACTAGATAAGTTAGCAGAATCACGGCCAACTGCGGTTAATTTATTTTGGGCAATTGAGCGGATGACAAAATTATATGACGGTTTAGCGGATGATGAATCACCGGAAGCTATTTTGTTAAAACAAGCGCAAATGATTCATGATGAAGATATAGCTGCCAATCATAAAATGGGTGAATTAGGTGCTAATTTATTAGAGAAGAATAGTATAGTGTTGACGCATTGTAATGCAGGGGCATTAGCAACAGGCGGCTTTGGTACGGCATTGGGTGTGATTAGACAAGGGTATATTGAGGGCAAAATAAAACAGGTTTATGCTGATGAAACTCGGCCGTGGTTACAAGGGGCACGATTAACCGCATGGGAATTACAACAGGATAATATCCCTGTGACTTTACAATGCGAAGGAGCGGCGGCGGCATTAATGGCGACAGGCAAGTTGGATTGGATCATTGTTGGAGCCGATCGCATTACAGCTAATGGTGATGTTGCTAATAAAATAGGTACTTATATGCTGGCTGTTTTGGCTCGTTATCATGGCGTAAAAATGATGGTAGTTGCACCGACATCAACCATAGACTGGCAACTGGATAATGGTGCGGATATTCCGATTGAACAGCGACCAGAGCAAGAAATAACGATGATAGATGGTATGCAAATATCTCCTACTGATGTGCCAGCATTGAACCCAGCATTTGATGTCACACCTGCCGAGTTAATTGATGCCATCGTCACAGAGGAGGGTGTTGTATTATCGCCATCAAATCAAAATATGTTACAGATAAAGGAGTAATGATGTGACTCAGACAGCATTAGTAACAGGTTCAAATCGAGGCATAGGTTTAGAATTTTGTAATCAATTACAACAGCGTGGTTTTAATGTGATTGCGACCTGCCGGCATAGTTCATCAGCATTAGATGCTTTAGGTGTGGAAATTATTGATAATATTGAAGTGAGTGATTATCAATGTCTTACTGCATTAGCTGAAAAATTATCAGGAAGACGTATTGACTGGCTAATTAATAATGCGGGTATTGCTGATGGTATTTCATGGGGAGATATTGATGAGCGATCAATT
>JBJPGB010000001.1:0-30472 GCA_048595405.1 Methylophagaceae bacterium | reverse complement strand
CAAATCTTCCTTTTCTTGTTGGCAAGCAGTCAATAACACCGCTAAAGACAATATCAATAATTTGATTACAGTCGTCATATTATTCATAGTCCTTACTCATATAATCTATCATCATCCAAATACCAAAATTAATTTTCTTGATCATCAAAATAGCGATATGTTTTTGCTTGAATCTGCATTGTCATACTACCACCACCTGATGGTGTCAAAGTAAGGTTATGTAACGTCACAATACGAGGCAATGCAGCTATCGCACTAACAAACTCACCAAACTGATGGTACTCACCGGTCACAGTCATCGAAATAGGTAGTTCCGCATAAAAATCGACTGGTCGTTCACTCTCTGGTTTAAACAACTGAAATTGCAGCCCATTTATCAAACCTGTTCGAGATATATCAATTAATAAATCTGCCACTTCACTTTTTCTTGGCAACTGTTTCAGCATGGAAGAAAATACCACCCTCATTTCTTTCATCTGCTCTTTATAGGCTTCTAGATTAACAGCCTTTGCTTGCTTGATTTCAAACTCCGACTTTAGTTGGACTTCTTTTTGTTCTAGCCCTGCCAACTCTATTTGTTTATCTTTAATAATAAAGTAATATCCAGCACCCCATATCAACGCACACAACAGCAAGATAACAACAAACTTAATAATCGCAGGCCATTCACCACTTTCATTAAAATCTAATTCGCTAAGGGAGAACTCTGCCATTAGATTTCTCCCTCTTTAATTTTAGGTTTTGATTCCGAAATATCTAAGGTAAATTTACGGACAGCAGCATCACCCCTCGTTGATGTTCTTTTAATCACCTGCAACCTTGACTCTTTAAACTCAACATCTTTATCTAACTGCCTCATAAAGACCGATACTCGAGCATTAGATTGTGCAACCCCGTTTAAGGTCAGAGAATTACCTTGCCTCGTTACTTTGTCTAAATGAATGCCTTCGGGCACTGTCCGTACTAAAGAATCAAATACTTTAACCACTTTAGGGCGACTAGCTTGTAGCTCTTGAATAACTTGCATTCTGGCCAATAATCGTTCTCGTTCTTGTTCCAAAGCACTAATTTCTTTTATTTTCTTATCTAAGGTAACAATCTCACTCTGCAGAAAGCTATTTCGATTATTCTGCTCATCTATCAGCCCATTTACAAACAAAACTGCACCATACAATGCCACTCCAGCAAAAATGAGGCCTGCTATAACAATAGTAATAAATTGCTGCTGACGTTGCTGACGTGCATCTTCTCTCCAAGGAAGTAAATTAATATGTGCCATTAATCAAAGCTCCTCATTGCTAATCCGCACGCTATCATCATTGATGGTGCATCATTGCTCAGTGCCTGTATTTTAATTTTCGATCCTAAAATCATGTCAGAAAATGGATTCGCTATCGATGTCGATGTCCCTGTTTCTTCTTCTATCATGGCATCAATCCCTTGGATAGAAGCACAGCCACCCGCTAATATAATATGGTCAATTGATTGGTACTGTGTCGATGCTGAAAAGAAAAACTGTAATGCGCGAGTCACCGTTGTCACCATTGATCGTTTAAAAGGATCTAATACTTTTGGCGCATAATCATCAGGTAAGTTATTTTCTTTTTTTGCTCGGCCGGCTTCTTGATAAGACATACCGTAATGACGTTCAATATCTTCGGTCAACATTCGCCCACCAAACGTTTGTTCGCGAGTAAAGACTATTTTACTATCAACCAATACATGTAATGTAGTTACTGTTGCACCTACATCGACAACAGCAACCGTCAAACCTTGGCCATGATTAGGCATCTGTTCAGCAATTAGAGTAAAGGCATTTTCAATTGTATAAGCCTCAACATCCACTAATTTGGGGATAAGCCCTGCTTTTTCCAATACTTCTGTGCGTGCATCGACATTTTCACTACGAGATGCTGCCAACAACACATCAACCGCATCAACATCTGCTCCCGACGCTCCTATTACTTCAAAGTCCAGTCGAACTTCTTCTATCGGGTAGGGAATATAATTATCCGCCTCAAGTGCTATCTGTTCTTCCATTTCACGTTCTGTCAATGAGGCAGGGAAAGAAATAACTTTCGTAATTGCCGCATTCGCTGAAACAGCAACCGCAGCTTCTTTTGCTTTCGTGTTCGATCGTTTTACTGCCCGTTTGATTGCACCAGCAACTTCATCTGGGTTTTCAATGCGACCTTCCACTACTGAATTAAGTGGTAACGGCTCAACAGAATATGACTCAACACTGTGCTTACCATTTTTTCGGTTAAGCTCAAGCACTTTCACTACTGATGAACTAATATCGATTCCGAGTAGGGCTGATTTTTTTCGTCCAAACATGTATCGCCTCGATTCCTATATAAACGTAACAATAAACTACAGCCTTAGCGCTCAAACTTAATGTAGTTTCTAAGGACTATAGTCCATGTTTACTAAAAATACAACACTACTAGTATTTTTTTGCTTACTGTTTCACATTCTTGCTTCATAATGTGTTTATATACTCCCTTGTTTATTTTTTCAACCTAGTTATTCACAAAAACACTTATGCTCCGCTTTTTTAAACATATATTCACTCTTTTTGTTGCTTCTTCTGTGTTAATCCTAGTTGTGGCCGTTAGTCTTTTTTATTCACTAGCGCCCCAATTACCACCGACAGACGATCTAAAAGAAACCCAATTTCAAGTTCCCCTACGTATTTTTAGCTCTGAAGGATTACTGATTGCGGAATTTGGAGAAAAAAGACGTATCCCTATTGAGTATAAAAATGTCCCTAAACAATTGGTTCATGCTTTCCTTGCTTCCGAAGACGACCGTTTCTTTGAACATCCCGGTGTCGACTACCACGGCTTATTACGAGCGGCCTATTCACTAGCAACAACGGGGCACAAAGCACAAGGTGGTAGTACTATTACCATGCAAGTAGCTCGAAATTTTTTCTTAAGCTCAGAAAAGACTTATCTACGAAAACTGAATGAGATCATTCTTGCCTTTCAAATTGAACAATCTCTCAGTAAAGAAGAGATCCTTACTTTATACCTAAATAAAATATATCTCGGGAAGCGATCCTACGGAATTGCTGCAGCAGCCATGGTCTATTATGGCCGTCCTCTAGAAGAACTGACACTGCCTGAATTTGCCATGCTCGCAGGCTTACCTAAAGCGCCCTCTAAATATAACCCTTTAGCCAACCCTGATCGCGCCTTAATAAGGCGTAACTATGTATTACGTCGAATGTGGGAAGTGGGCTATATTGATGAAGAAACCTCTTTAATCGCATCGCAAGCTCCTATTACTGCCTCATATCACAGCCGTAATGTTGAAGTCTATGCACCTTATATAGCAGAAATGGTTCGTACCCAATTAATCGAACAATATGGTGACCAAGCCTATAACGCTGGATTAAATGTACACACAACCATACGGGCAACACACCAAGTGGCCGCCAACAAAGCACTTCAATCTGCATTACTGGCCTATGATAAACGTCATGGCTACCGCGGCACTCAACACAATGCCGTGATCGAAGAAAGCATGATTTCTGAAGACTTTGAACAAATATTATCAACCTTTGACTCTGTCGGTCCGATACATCCTGGTCTCGTCATTACGACCGAAGCTGAAAATGCCCGCATCTATATAAAAGATACCGGTCTTATTGATATCAATATCTCAACATTGGATTGGGCAAGAAAACAAATAAACACCAACCGCCGCGGTAAAGTCCCCAAACTTATTAATGATGTTCTCAATATAGGCAATATTATTCAATTACATCAAGATGACGAAGAGCAATGGCAATTAGCCCAGGTCCCAGAAGTTGAAGGAGCCCTTATAGCTGTTTCACCTTTTGATGGTAGCGTCACAGCCCTCAATGGTGGTTTTGAATATTTCCAAAATAAATTTAACCGAGTAACCCAATCTCGCCGTCAACCCGGCTCTGGATTTAAACCCTTTATCTACTCTGCAGCATTGGAAAAAGGCTATACCGCAGCGAGCATCATCAATGACGCGCCGGTTGTATTTGATGATCCCGGATTAGAAAATGTCTGGCGGCCTGAAAACTACAGTGGTAAATTTTTTGGTCCAACACGACTCCGGGTGGCACTGACTAATTCACGTAACTTAGTCTCCATTAGATTGCTCCGAGATATTAGTGCAGCTTATACCATTGACTATGCTGCTCGCTTTGGTTTTGATACCAGCCAAATGCCTAAAAACTTATCCCTCGCATTAGGTAGCGGTAGCGCGGCACCATGGGATATGGCCCGTGCATACTCGACACTTGCTAACGGCGGTTATCGCATTGAACCTTATATAATTCAGCGCATTGAAGATGCCAGCGGCGCGATTATTTTTCAAGCCCAAGCTGACACAGTCTGTGAAACATGCCTTGTCACTGAAACTGATCTAGAGCTAGAGCCAGAACTAGACGAGGAAGGTAATATAATCAATCCATATGGTTTCTCAGCAGCCAAGCGCATCATGACACCACAAAATGCCTACATCATGAACAGTTTGCTTCGAGATGTAGTTCGCTACGGCACTGGCCGTAAAGCAATGAGCCTTGGCCGCAATGACCTTGCTGGCAAGACTGGCACTACCAACGAGCAGGTCGATGCTTGGTTCAATGGTTTTCATCCTGAACTGGTGGCAACTGCTTGGGTGGGATTTGATACGCCACGCAGTCTAGGGCGTTATGAAACTGGTGGCCGTGCCGCACTACCCATGTGGATTGAATTTATGGAAACGGCACTGAAAGATACGCCCGATGAAGCACTTAAACAGCCCGTTGATATGGTAACGGTTCGAATTGATCCGGTAACCGGTCTACTCGCTAGGCCAAATACTCCGAAAGCAATATACGAGAGTTTTCGTAAACAATATGTGCCGACAGAACTCACGCCTATGACAGATCCTGGTAGCGGTGATAATGGTGCGTCAAGCCCTATTGATCTATTCTAAAGTCTAATCGCTAGTGAATACGTTTGGCTTTTTGGCCCCGCATTAACTCACCATTTGGATAATGACCATTTAATAAGCGCAATTGCAGTGAAGGACTATTAGTAATACGTGAATTCGATGCCCAAAGTGTGTAATTATCAGACTTGCCTACTGAAACAACTTCAATCCGTTTTTCTTTCGCTAACGTTAACTCACTATCTTGTAATTTATGAAGGCTAGTAGCGGTATCTAAAAAGTCTTTATCAAACTGCTTAAATAACGCCTTATCTTTAACGCTTCCGAAAAAGATAAAGGCCTGATCTCTCAAATAAATAACACTGATTCTAGCAGGTCTATCTTGCACCTCAAATATTCCGGTATAACCTTTCAAACCATTACTTTTTAACGAACGACCTTGTTTTAAATTACTCACTTTTAAACGCTGCTGTATAAATTCTTTGGGTGATAATTTGCGATTTAGATCGGCAGCGCCCATCTCAATAATTGCCTCACCTCCAACCGCTATTGCTTTCAAGCTATCTGGATTATTTTGAACCTGCCAATTTTTAGGAAAATTCAATGCAAATCGCAGGTCTAAATGATAAAAATGGCGCCCCGAACGAATACCTTGCTTCTCACTATCACCAAAGGTCATGCCATTAATATTTGTTAAATATTCAGCGCGCTTTATAACAGCCTTTTGACTACTGACATATTTATCTGCTGATGAAATCACTTCATGTAAACGGGTATCATTATCTGGATGGCTTGCAAATAAACCATGGTAACCTTTTGCCTCACGGCCCTGTTTTTTGGCTTCTGCAGCAGCGAATGTTTCCTGATCCTTTAATACGCGAATAACATCAATCATCGCCTTAGGATCATAACCTGCACGCGCCAGATACTCTGCGCCAAGCCCATCTGATTCTAGCTCATGATCGCGGCCATAACCACTGAGCAATGCACCGCCAAAAATATTAAAAGCATTTTGAGCACCCGCTGCACGCAGTTCAGGAAACAATATTGCACCAACAGCATAACCAATATTAGCCGCTTGAGCAGCACTTTGTTGGCGCACACCATGGCGGGCAGTAACATGACCAATTTCATGGCCTAATACCGCGGCAAGTTCAGCTTCTGAATTCAGATAAGCCATTAAGCCACGAGTAATATAAATATAACCACCAGGCAATGCAAAAGCATTAATCACTGGTGAATCTAATACCGTAAAACGGTAAATCAAGTTTTCTCTATGGCTAACAATGGCTAAACGATCACCCACCGCCTGGACATAAGCCTGTATCGCTTCATCTTCATAGCGTCCAAATTGTTTGATAATTTTAGGGTGATTGGTACGGCCAACCTTAAGCTCACTATCTTCGCTCATCATCACAAAATCGTGACTACCACTCACTGGGTTTTGAGCACAACCTATTAAGCTGAAAAACAACAAAGCCCCTACTAACCAGCAGAGGCTCTGAAATTTATTGCGATATGTACTGATTAGCACAACCGATATATTTAATCTTTACCAGACATCAATCGTCTGATGCTGATTATTTCCCGTATTTCTGACGGAATTTGTCAACACGACCAGCGGTATCTAACATTTTTTGCTTGCCGGTATAAAACGGATGACATTCTGAACAGACATCTAAAGTGAGGGCATTACTACGTGTTGAACGAGTTTTAAAACTGTTACCGCAACTGCAAGTAACGTCAATCTCGTTATATTCTGGGTGGATATCCGCTTTCATATCTATTCTCATCAATTATTTGGCTAAATCATCACCCTAAACTCAAATCAGGGCACTTAGAGCCGGACAATTCTACTCATCAAAGCTTATGACAGCAAGTTTTTTATTTGGTTTCCCCACTATCACCAATAAGCATACTATTTCTCGGCAACCAATATTGCCTGGTTCCGTAATCCTTTCGTACGATTACCGGCTAACGCTTCTTCACGGTAAACCCGTACCTTCATTGATGAAAATAGCTGCAATAACTCATTCTCTTTCAATAAATAAGCCGGATTACTTGGGCCATGCCGATCAACTTTTTGCTGGCAATAGGTCTGATAAAACAATAATCCCCCTGGTTTTATCGCCGCCAATAATTCAGAACATAACGGTCGTTCTAAAAAGAAACTCACCACCAAAACATCAACACTATTTGCTAGCGGTGGCCGACTGGTCACATCTCGAACCTCCGTCTTTACCGCCAAATTATTGATATCAGCATTATTCTGTAACTCAGCAATGGCAATAGCAGAAAGATCCCATGCTTGTACATTCAGCCCGGCTTTAGCCAAAAACAAGGCATTGCCCCCTCGCCCACAGGCTAAATCTAATGCTGTGCCGCGTTC
The DNA here is from genome assembly GCA_048595405.1 of Methylophagaceae bacterium. Taxonomy (GTDB): domain Bacteria; phylum Pseudomonadota; class Gammaproteobacteria; order Nitrosococcales; family Methylophagaceae. The sequence goes on along the minus strand of JBJPGB010000001.1, from coordinate 23,166 downwards.
AGGTAATAAATGACTGTTTTGTTGCAATACTAATGATGGTGTCGGAATTCTGCTTCCCACTTGCCTATATATTTCATCCCATTTTTCTTGGATTGATTGCATGCGGAGCTATTACTATCGTTTCCAAAAAGCGGGCGTAAGCACAACCAGTAAGGTAAATATTTCTAAACGGCCTAATAACATCGCCACACAAAGCACCCATTTAGCCGGTGAATTAATCTCGCCATAGTTAGCCCCAACATCTCCTAGGCCCGGTCCTAAGTTATTCAAACAGGCTGTCACCGCTGAAAATGAAGTTACAATATCCAAACCAGTGGCCATTAAAAGCAAATGCATAATGCTGAAACAAAATACGTACAAAGCAAAAAAGCCCCATACCGCCCCAACCACCTTCGACGATAAGGCTTTATTATTAACTTTGATCGCAATAATCGCATTCGGATGAATAAGGCGTAATACTTCACGATAACCTTGTTTAAATAACAACATTACTCGAATAACCTTAATGCCACCACCCGTTGAGCCAGCACAACCACCGATATAACTGGTCATCAACAATAGAATCGGTAAAAACCCTGGCCATAAAGAATAATCCGTAGTAGTAAATCCCGCTGTTGTTCCTATTGATACTGCTTGAAAGATACCTTGATGTATCGCTGTCCATGGATTATCAAAGGTATGCATAAAATACAAATACGTCGATGTAATAACTGAAATAATCAGCAGAATACCCAGATAAGTGCGTAACTCAGAATCTGCCCAATAATGGCGTATTGAGCGATGTCGCCACCCTAAAAAATGTAATGCGAAATTCATACCGGCAAGTAACATAAAGACCACGGTAACCATTTCAATGGTGGCACTATTAAAAAACCCCATACTGGCATCATGAGTCGAAAACCCACCAATCGCTACTGTCGAGAAACTATGACCAATTGCATCAAACCACGTCATTCCCGCCCAATGGAAAGCAATAGCACAAGAAATAGTAAGTGTTAAATAAATATACCAAAGCGCTTTTGCCGTCTCGGTGATCCGCGGTGTCAGCTTGGAATCCTTCATAGGACCCGGCGTTTCAGCCCGGTAAAGTTGCATACCACCAACGCCTAATAACGGTAGAATTGCCACCGCTAATACGACTATCCCCATTCCACCTAACCATTGTAAAAATTGGCGATAAAACAATACTGATTGTGGCAAATCATCTAAGCCCGTCAACACAGTGGCACCCGTTGTGGTTAAGCCCGACATCGATTCGAATACCGCATCTGTAAATGACATAGCCGGTACTTGGGCCATAAAAAAGGGAACCGCCCCTGACAATCCTAGCGTCACCCAAAACATCACCACCACTAAAAAGCCATCTCGAACTTTTAATTCTTTGCGATGCTTACGTACCGGAAACCAAAAAATTAATCCTGCAATGACAAGTAAAGCAAAGGCATCGATAAAGGCTTGAGTGGCGCCATCTTGATATAGCAGAGAAACCAATATTGGCGGCAACATAGTCAGACTAAACATGCCTAATAAAATGCCCAATATGCGTTGTATGGTTAAAAACTGCATTAATCCGTCTGCCTGATTAAATCAATGCGACGATAATACGCCCACACCACTAACATGAACAGTGACAATATCCATAATGGCCATTGCCCCCAGCTAACATAGGGTGTTGACCCCTGCCGTGGTTGAACATTGCCCGTTAGCACAGCCTCTTCAAACTGTTGTGTTGTCGAGGCTAGCTTACCTTTATGGTCGATCAATGCTGATATACCATTTGTTGTCGATCGAATAATTGACCTACCTGTTTCTAATGCTCTATTTTGTGAGATCTGCAAATGCTGATGCGGAGCAAAAGAATCGCCATACCATGCATTATTAGTTGCATTAATCAATAAAGAAGCTTCCGGCAGAACCTGTAATATTTTGCTCGAAAATACATCTTCATAACAAATCGACAGCCCTACTTTTTGTCCCGCAACCTGCAATAAAGGCTGTGATGCTGGCCCCGATTGAAAGTCCGACATCGGTAAATCAAAAAAGGCAATCAAGCCTCGCAACCAAGCCAATGGCACATAATCACCAAACGGCACTAAATGCGTTTTATGATAAAAACCTTCTTGCGAGCCCAGACTCAATATACTATTGAAATAGCCACCTGATGCCAGATCCTGCACTGGCAAACCCAATAGAATATCTGTTTTATTCGCTTGAGCTTGCACCGCCAGTGGGTCTAAATAGAGTTCTTTTACTTGATGGTGAAATACCGGCACAGCATTTTCTGGCCACACAATTAAGTCACTATCCCAATGTTGTTCTGTTCTTGCCTGATAAAGCGCCAAGGTCTTAAATAACTGCTCAGATTTCCATTTGATGGCTTGTGGAATATTACCTTGAATAATGCTCACCCGGAGCGTATCGCCCTTTGTTTGCGTCCAAGTGACTGATTTCAATGCAAACCCTGATAAGCCAATAAGCAGTATTAATGCTATCGGCCATCCTTTTCTTAACTGCCAAGAAACAAGCAATAAACCCGCTAAAAATGCCGTCAATAACGATACGCCTAAGGCACCAATAATAGCTGTATAACCACCCAAAGGCCCATCAATTTGGCCCACGCCCAATTCCAACCATGGAAAACCAGTTAAAAACCAAGCTTTAAACCATTCAAATAGCAACCAAGCAACCGGCAATAATAATAAATAGTCTGTTGTAGAAAATAATTTACCAGACAGTTTTTTAACAAAAAAACCCATACCTGCAATATAGGATGCTAAAAAGCCAACAAATAATCCTGTTAATAATGTTGCTAATACAATGCCTGACTGACCAAAATCATGAATAGCAACATAAACCCATGACACGCCTAGGCCAAAAAAACCTAAGCCAAATAAAAACCCGCGAACCGCCGCTTGTTGAGGGCTACAGTTTTGCCATGAAATAAACAGCAGAGCCAAACTGAGTACTGCCAAAGGGTAATAATGGAAAGGAGAAAAAGATAACGGTAGTAATAATCCAGCGAGCAAAGCCACCACATGGCCATGCCATATTTTTTCATTTAGGAATAACATTACTCGGAATCAGAATCCTGCTCAGTTTTTGAGAGAACAGTCATTTCAAGCAAATGCACACGGCGATTATCCGCCCTAATTACGGTGAACTGATATTGTCCGATACTGACTTTTTCATCGCGCTCAGGCAAATGACCAAATTGATTCACCACATAACCACCAACAGTATCAAAATCGTCATCACTCCATTCAAGATCAAAGTATTCATTAAAATCTTCAACGGCCGTTAATGCTTTGATGATATGGGTACTGTCATTACGTTTTAAAATTGGCGCATCATCATCGATATCATGTTCATCATCAATCTCGCCAACAATTTGTTCAAGCACATTTTCGATAGTGACCATACCTGCCACGCCACCATATTCATCGACCACAATCGCCATATGATTTCGACGTGCCCGAAACTCACGTAGCAACACATTAAGTCGTTTACTCTCAGGAATAAAAACCGCTGGACGCATGATTTCTCTTAAATCAAAATCAAACTTTTCACTAGCAATAACAGCTGATAACACATCTTTCGCCAATAAAATCCCGATCACATCATCACGATCATCATCAATAACGGGAAAACGTGAATGCGCTGTTTCAGTAATCAGTTTCAGCGTCTCTTCTGCCGAAGCATCACGAGAGACCATCACCACTTGTGACCGCGGAATCATCACATCCCGTGCCTGCATTTGAGACACACTCAACGCACCCTCAACAATTGATAGTGCCTCAGCATCTAAAATATGTCGTTGTGATGCCGAACGAATGAGATCAATCAATTGCTCTTGATCTTTGGGTTCTAATAATAATTTACTCAGGCGCCTCAGCCAAGAGTAATTTTTGGATCGGCTCGGTCGACCTTCACTCATTTATCTTCACCTTGGGCCTGATAGGGGTCACTAATCGCTAATGATTGTAAAATGACCACTTCCTTTGATTCCATCTGTTGCGCTTCATCATCTTCAATATGATCATAACCTAATAAATGCAAACAACCATGAACCGTAAGATGTGCCCAATGATGTTCTATCGGTTTATCTTGCTCCAAAGCTTCTCGCTTTACCACGGGCACACAGATAATCAAATCGCCTAATAATTTAGGCTCCATCGGTATAGGAGAATCGAAAGGAAATGACAATACATTGGTTGGACCCGTTTTGCCGCGATAGGTCGAATTGAGCTCCGTGCTCTCTGATTCATCTACTAAACGAATACTAAGCTCACAATCTTGGGTGACTTCTTGCAATGCCGACTCAACCCATTGTTGAAATTGTTTTTCATTAGGAAACGAGCCTTCAGCAGCAATTTGCAAATCAATTACAACCGTCATTTGCTTGTCTGCTCAGCCTTTTCATACGCTAATACGATCTTCTGTACTAGAGCATGTCGTACTACATCTTTAGCTTGGAAAAAAGTAAAACCAATACCATCCACATCTTTTAATACTTCAATGGCATGACGCAAGCCTGATTTTTGAGCATTGGGTAAATCAATCTGAGTAATATCACCAGTGATAACAGCCGTTGAGTTATAGCCCAAGCGAGTCAAAAACATCTTCATCTGTTCAGTCGTGGTATTTTGCGCTTCGTCTAAAATAATAAATGACTCATTCAATGTACGGCCACGCATATAGGCCAGTGGTGCAACCTCAATCACATTGCGTTCAATCAATTTCGCAACACGCTCAAAGCCCAACATTTCATATAAAGCATCATATAAAGGTCGCAAATAAGGATCGACTTTCTGTGTTAAATCACCCGGCAAAAAGCCTAGCTTCTCCCCCGCCTCAACAGCCGGCCGAACTAATACAATTCGACGAGAAAAATCCCGCTCTAATGCTTCAACCGCGCAGGCAACGGCAAGATATGTTTTACCTGTTCCAGCGGGGCCCACACCAAAGCTAATATCGTGCGTCATCACTTGTTTTAAATACGCCTGTTGATTATCACCACGTGCTTTGACTAGGCCACGTTTAGTTTTAATCACCACTTCGGCTTGTTCTTCTTTGACGCGAGTCTCCGTGCCACCCTTTTGTCTAATAGCGAGATGAACTTGTTCAGGCACTAATACTGTTTGTGAGGTACCGGCATATAATTCATGCACCACATCTTGCACATCGGCCAATAATTCAGCTTTTCCTATTATTTGAAACTTACCGCCGCGATTATTAATCTCAACACCAAAACCACGCTCCATCATTCGTAGATGCTCATCAAGGTGTCCACAAAGGTTTGCAAGGCGGGCGTTATCTGAAGGACTTAATTCAAAACTAATACTGTCTACTGTAGCTGAAGCTGCGGTCACTAATACATATCCCTGACTTGGTTAATTGACAATTGTGTCGGCCAATAACTCGCCGCGTAGAGAGTTACTATAAGCCTCGGTGATATGGACATCAACAAACTTACCGATTAATGACTGGTCACCCACAAATGTGACCGCTCTATTATTTTCTGTTCGACCTACTATTTCATCATCATTACGCTGCCCGACGCGCTCTACCAATAAACGTTGCGTTGTGCCTAACATTGCTTGGCTATGGCTCGCTTCTAACTCAAGTAAGCGTTTTTGAATAATGCTAAGACGTTCTTTCTTAATCTCATCGGATACCGAATCAACAAACGCCGCTGCCGGTGTACCCGGGCGGGCACTATAAATAAAGCTAAAAGAATGATCGAAACCAATATCATTAACCAAATCCATTGTCGCTTGAAAGTCAGCATCCTGCTCATCAGGGAAACCAATAATGAAATCACTCGACATACTGATATCAGGTCGCACTTTACGCAATCGGCGAATTTTATCTTTATATTCTAATACGGTATGGCCCCGTTTCATCATCGCCAAAATGCGATCTGATCCTGCTTGAACTGGCAAATGTAAATGATTCACCAACTCCGGCACTTCAGCATAAGCCTCGATCAAACTATCAGAGAATTCAACCGGATGAGAAGTAGTAAATCGAATCCGATCAATGCCTTCGATTGCCGCCACATAATGAACCAACAATGCTAAATCAGCAGTATCGTCCCCATCCAACTCACCTTGAAAAGCATTAACATTCTGCCCTAACAAATTCACTTCACGCACACCTTGCGCGGCAAGACCACGAATTTCTCTTAAAACTTTATCAACTGGGCGACTGACTTCTTCACCGCGGGTATACGGCACCACACAAAAGGTACAGTATTTACTACAACCTTCCATAATCGAAACAAAGGCCGTTGGCCCGTCGGCCTTAGCTTCCGGCAAATTATCAAACTTCTCAATTTCAGGGAATGAGATATCAATACGTGGCTGATGAGTTTTTTGAACATCATTTAACATCTCTGGCAAACGATGCAAAGTTTGTGGGCCAAAAATTAAATCCACATAAGGCGCACGGCGACGAATAGCGTCACCTTCTTGACTGGCAACACAACCACCAACACCGATAACGAGGTTGGGCTTATCATCTTTCCAACGCTTCCAGCGGCCAAGCTGATGGAAGACCTTCTCTTGTGCTTTTTCTCGAATCGAGCAGGTGTTAAGCAATAATACATCTGCTGCTTCAGCCACATCGGTGACTTCCAACTGATGGGACTCTGCAAGCACATCTGCCATTTTTGATGAATCATACTCATTCATCTGACATCCGAAGGTTCTAATAAATAGTTTACCGGCCATGAATTTAAATCGTAAAAAAGGTTGCACAGAATACTATTTTTACAGTGTAAATACAAAACAAGTGATTGTTTTTGTTAAAAAGACCATGTTAAATTATCAATTCACAACATCAATGAAAGGATTCAACGATGACGATAAAAGATTGGCCCGCTGATGAGCGGCCAAGAGAAAAACTACTACATCATGGTGCGGCCGTATTATCTGATGCCGAATTACTCGCGATATTCCTACGAACTGGGGTCACCGGTCTATCTGCTGTTGACCTTGCTCGACAACTCCTCGCAAATTTTGGCAGTCTTCGGGCATTGCTTGAAGCAAGCCAACAACAGTTCTGCCAACAACATGGTCTCGGCCCCGCCAAATATGTGCAGCTACAGGCAGTAATGGAAATGAATCGCCGACATTTTGAGTCCACCTTATCTCGTGGCGATGCACTGGCTGATGCAGATACGACAAAACGATATATTCAACAGCGCTTGCGCGCATATCAACATGAAGTTTTTGCCTGTTTATTTCTCGACAATAAACATCGCATGATTAGCTTTGAAGAATTATTTCGAGGCACGATTGATGGCGCTAGTATTTATCCTCGTGAAGTGGTCAAACAAGCCCTGAGTCATAATGCTGCTGCGGTGATTTTTGCTCATAATCATCCATCAGGCATCGCCGAACCGAGTCAGGCAGATCATGCCATTACTCAACGCCTTAAATCAGCACTTGAATTGGTTGATATCCGAGTATTGGATCATATCGTTGTGGGCGATGGTGAAATCGTATCGTTCGCGGAAACCGGTCGCTTATAACCAACTTTAATCTACGTCGAAGGGTTTTTTAGCAAACACTTTGTTACCGGTAAACATCGCAGAAACCAAACCATTACGCTCGCGTAACTCGGTCACCACAACCCCTATGAGGTGTAATAATATTGCTGCCAATAAGGTAAAGAAAACATAATAATGGATGGTGATAAATGGCTTTCTGAAATCACGCATTTCTTTATAGGTAGCCTCATCCACACCTTCTTTTGAATATGGTTTCACCAGCTCTACGCTGGATTGTTCTGTTGCTATCCATTCTTTAATCGTATTACCAAATGGTGGCATATAAACATCCGTGCCCGCCAATACCAAGCCTGTTATTGCTTGAATACTCATTAATAAAAACAGTAACGCCACCATTAACCGTGCAATTGGATTATGACCAACAAAACCGACGGGCTTACCTGTTTTCATTCCGTTCATCATGGCTGACAATTGACCTTTATATTCAGTGCCAAACGGTAATATCGCAGCCCAGCGAGCATAACGACTACCAATAAATCCCCAAATGATACGCCAGCTTAAATTCACCAAAAACACATAGCCAATATAAACATGAACTGTTTTGAGCAATATCTTGCCATCATTTGTCACGCCTAAACCTTTGGCATTGAGGATCACTGTACCGATAGCAATCAAACCCAAAACACACAGCACATTGACCCAATGGAAAGTTCGAACCGTCTTATCCCAAACTGGATAGGATATTAATTTTTGTATTGAATCGGTCATTTGCTACTCCCGCATTACTTAATAATAACCCCATTACAACAAACTATTATTAGCTAAACCTTAAATACTCACTCCAAAGCTTATTTGACGTGCTAAATTCATCAGATTAACATCAGAGTTGCTTCGCAGGATTTATTTTCCGGCTTGACCTTTTATTATATTGCTAGGCAATTCAGTCCGTATAGGTATAAGAAGATCAGGGAAACTTTATTCCCTGTTAATAACACGTTATGTATTCAACATTTAAAACAATATTTTTATCCGCCGTTGCTGTAGTAAGTACATTTCTTATTGTTGTATTTAGTTTCGGTTTTTTTATGGGCACTCACACTCATTACTGCCCATGGGGACATCTAATTTCAGATTTAGCTGTTTGTGTAGTTCTAGATAAAAATGATAGTCGCACTCTTATTCAACATGCTGACTTAGATATTAATATTTACTATCTAGAAATTGAAAATGAAGGTATTTCAAAAAAATATGAGTTTCCTAACTTTATTGCCCATATAAGTTCAGGGGCCTACTCGGCAAAACTAGTGACCTCTAGTGATGAATATATTCTAATAAATGACCGTATTTTTTATTTAAAAGAGCTGAGTAATGATACATAACAAAAAGGTCAAATTCACTCCAGCCGCAAAAAGCGCGGCTTACGTTGGGACTGTCGCTATCGCGCCAGCCCTTTACCTAGATCGTTAGGCATCACAAACTGCCTATAAAGGAGATTTCGCAATGTCGCTATTTAAGGCTAATTCGATGACAGACCCGAATGACCACGACTGGATTACATTTCATCGCCTGCGGTTTCCCGAGCCGGTCTCGTCCATTGAACGGATCTTTCCGCCCGTTGCTGGGCCCGACTGCTGGCTGTTCGGACCGCATTACGCCGTCGGCTCGGACGGGATGGTCACAGGCGTGAGCGACATCTGGGGCGGCGTAGGCATCTGGCACAGCCGCGATGCCGCGGAGGCAATGGTAGTCGCGCCGGGTGACGCTATGCCCTGGCTCGGAGAGACCGTAGCCGCCTGGCATTGCCTTAGCGTTCCGGTCTCTCATCGTGGCAAGGTCAACTGGCGCGGGCATCTCCAGACTGACGATGCCGTCCGTGCCGCCCCCGTCGATCCGGGCGGGCCATTGATCGTCCTCACCTCGGCGGGTTTCGTATCGCGCGACGCTGCAACCCTTCCGCGCATCAAGCGGTTCGTGGCGGGCGTTGTCGAGGTACTGGATACCTACGGGGTGGAGACGTCAAACCTGCGTAGGGCCGCATTTCGCGCAGGTTTCGATGGACGTGATGGCTTCACACTGTCACTCTGGCACTCGGACGAGGGGATGCGGCAGGCAGCCTATCATCCCGGTACACACCGCACCCATATAGACGAAGATAAGGCGGGGCTCCTGTCAGACCGCACCTCATTCACACGGCTTCGCGCCATTCACAGCTGGGGCGACTGGGATGGAAAGGTCGACTGGATATGACGACGGCAGAAGGTTGCGAGCGGGATACTAGAGCCAGATGCCTAACAAGTACTTACACACCGAGAGCCTGTATAAAATGAAAAAACTATTCACAATTATACTATTATCCCTAAATCTAGTTGCTTGCAACTCTGAGCTTATTAAACAGTTAGTTGAAGTGCCACAAGTGAGAGGGATTCAATTAACGTCATTTTCAGTTGAACATAAACAGGCTGTATTTGATGTGCAATTATATAATCCCAATCCATTTTCATTGCCTATTTCAGAGCTGAATGGTGACTTTAAATTAAATCAATTACTCATCGGTAGCATTGCCGCTGAATCTCAGCAAAGCTTGGCTGCTAATGCAACTCAAACCGTCACCTTTCCTATTTCTCTAGATCCAAATGCATTAGTTGATGCGGCAAGGAGTGTGTTTAGCACTCAAAAGGCAAATTATAATTTTAACGGGGGTATTACCACGCCTGTTGGTAAACTGCCCTTTTCTACCAAAGGTGAGCTTTCTATTAAGGATGTGCTTTCTGCTTTAATACGGTCTCAATATAATTAAAGCAGATATTAGACAGAAAACGGATACTTAATTGGCTCATGGCATTGATAGCCAGTTACGTCAAAATCATCCATGGTGACCCATGTTTCTAAATCTTCTAAGGTTTTGATATCAGGATTAATATGTAATTTTGGTGATTCAAAAGGTTCGCGTTTAAGTTGCACATCTCGCATTAGTTCTAACTGATCTTCATAAATGTGGGCATTCACTATCTTATGATAAGCCTGACCTGCTTTGTTACCGGTAATTTGAGCCATTATTTGTAACAAGAAAAACACTTGAATTTGATTAAAATTCAAACCCAGCGGTACGTCACATGAACGTTGATAAGACGTTAAATAAAGCGTATCTCCCAATAGCGAAAAGGTATGAGTATGCATACATGGTCGCAAACAACCCATATCAAATTCACCGGGATTATAGAAGGTGATAATCTCACCTCGATCATCAATGCCATTCGACAAATTATCAACCAATTTTCGCAATTGATCTAAGGTGCTGCCATCGGGTTTTTGCCAGCGTCGACCTTGTACACCGTAAACCCGGCCCATATCATCTTGGCCTTTACGATGCGGGTTATTCAACCAATCCTGATTGTCATTTGAATTAGCATCCCATGTTTTAGTGCCTAAGGCACGAAAATCAGCGGCATTATCATAGCCTCGAATATAACCCAAAATTTCGGCTATCGCAGATTTCCAATAGCTTTTTCGGGTAGTGATAATCGGGAACTGATTATTGGCAACGTCATAGCTTAAATCAGCATTAATAATCGTTAAACAGCGCTTACCCGTGCGCTTATTTTCTATCCATGTACCTTCATCAATTATTCCCTGGCACAAGTCTAAATACTGTTTCATGATTGCCTCAAAAGCATTAAATTCTATTCCACAGCTTACTCTATACCCACAGTATTTCAAACTGCGCGTAGGCCACCAATGAGTGAATGCTCATGAGCTTAGAACGACTACGTGATTGGGCTGAACGAATGCCACCAACAACTGGGCAGCTTGAAAGAAGAAGGCTATATGCTACAAATCGTATTTTTGCATCCTATAGAGTAGCGTGTCTCGACTTATCCCTAGCAATCTAGCAGCCTTAGAACGGTTACCTGCTGCCATTTCCAATGCTTGCTCGATCAAATCCAATTCTACTTGCGCCAATTTAATACCTGTTGATGGCAAAGTGAACATATGATCACTCGCTGCGGCTTCAGGCGTCATTTCTATTGGTAAGTCTTCCGCTTGTAGTGCTTTCCCGGGATTCAACAATGCCATTTGCTGGCAAAAATTGATTAATTCACGAACATTGCCCAGCCAAGCATAGGTTTGTAAACAATGTTCCGCATCTTTTGAATAGCGAACCACGGCGTTCTTTCCCGCTAACTGACGCCCAAAATGGCGCAACAATAAACTAATATCTTCGTTTCGTTCTCGCAATGCTGGCATCGTAATCGGCACAACTTGAAGTCGATAAAACAAATCTGCTCGAAATCGGCCTGCGGCAACTTCAGCCTGCAAATCAGCACAGCTTGCCGCCAAAAGACGCACATCCGCCATCTGTAGTTTATGGCTACCTTGAAGTTGGCATTCTCCTGCTTCTAAAAAACGTAGTATTTTTGCTTGCACCGATAATGGCAATGCATCCACTTCATCCAGAAAGACCGTGCCACCATCGGCGGCTAACAATCGCCCTCGATATTGAATGTTGCCTTCTGCATCACAACGGCCAAATAGATCGGCTTCGATATCTTCTGTTGGCAATGCGGCACAATTAATCGTCACAATAGCCTGATCACTTCGCCGACTTTCAGCATGCAGAGCTTTCGCTAACAACTCTTTACCAGTACCTATTTCACCGTAAATCAATACACTGACATCGCTCACCGCAATCATCGGAAGCGTTCGCATGATATGAGTAATTTGAGGCGATCCACCTAATATCTTATTCATAGCATCATTCCATGTTCATTTCTGATTGCTGGGGATGCACATGATTGACTGAATGATCATGCCCGCCACTATGATCCATTGGCCAAAAGGCAATCACTAATGCCATCACAATAATGGCTATACCTGCAAACTGTCGTAAATGTTTCATTCGTGCCATTGAGGCAAGAAAACCAGCAAATAATCCTGCGCCCATTACTGCTGGCAATGTTCCAGCACCAAAGGCCAGCATAGTTAAAGAAGCTTCAGTAGCGCCACCAGCTGTTGCTGCTACCGCCAATGCGGCATAGACCAGTCCACAAGGCAACCAGCCCCAAACCGTGCCTAACAAAAATGCTTGAGTCCGAGTTCGGACGGGTAACAGCTTTTGACCTATTGGTTGTAACCACCGCCAAATCGGTGCACCAACACGTTCCATATGAGCAAATTTGGGAAACCAGCCAGCAAGATAAAGTCCCATACCAATCATTACAATAACGGACAGAACACGTAACACTAGATGACCATTGAACTCAACTAATGGTGAACTCAACAAGCCTACAATGGCACCGGCGATACCATAACTTAGTAAACGACCTAAATTATAATTGAGTACATAGGGAAACATCTTAGACTGACTTTCACGTACTTCCGCCGGCAGGCTAAGCGTCAAGGCACCAATTACCGAACCGCACATAGCAATGCAGTGAACTGTGCTAAAAAGACCCAATAAAAAAGCGGTGATATACGAGCCTGTTATAGCTTCCATTATTCCAAAACCTTCAAAACCTTTATTCAGATAGAGGTCACGATATCATGCCTCCAAAAATCAAAATTGGGTTATTTCACACACTTTATCCCTAAAACACACACTTTTAGTGGGTAAAAAGTAATTAGAATTAGCCGCTTACTCATTAGGATCTGTTATGCATTATTTTAAATTATCACCTTTGCCTTTGTTAATGTTTGGTTTAATTACACCTCTACAGGCAGAGCAAATTAATCTGCCTACACTTTCTGTGGAGGGTATAGCAGGTGAAGCGACACCTTATGCATTGCCCATTATGCCTATTGGCTCTCCTGATACCGGGGATTTATTAAAACGCTTACCCGGGGCAAATATTAACCGCAATGGTCCTCTCACCAGTGTTGCACAATACCGAGGATTATTCGGTGACCGTGTTAATGTCTTAATTGATGGCGTAAAAATTCACTCTGCGGGTCCCAATGCGATGGACACACCGTTAAGCTATATTCCAGTATCTCGTCTTGGAGACATCTCTTTATATCGTGGCATTGCTCCGGTTAGCTCGGGCATGGAAACAATTGGTGGCACCATTATCGCCAGCTCCAAAAAAGCGGACTTTACTAACAGCAAGGCAATGGAATTTCACGGTAATGCCAAAGCTGGTTATGGCGAAAATGGCGATAAACACCACGCCGCCTTACTCGCAAGCATTGCCAATAACACCCATAACTTCCATATTGCAGGCAGTGTTGAGCGAGGAAATGATGATCTTGAATTTGATGGCGGCGACATCCTGCCTTCTGAGCATGAACGCGATACCTTTGGTGCTGGTTATGCCTTTCAAAATGGGTCACAATATCTAACATTGCAAGCGGAACACCATGACACCGGTGAAACTGGAACACCAGCGCTACCAATGGATATCATCTATGCCACTGGTGAAAATTACTCCGGCCAGTTTAAAAACACTCTCACCAATGGTGGCGAAATTAGTGCCACATTTAGCTATCAAGATGCCAATCATAAAATGGCTAATTATATTTTGCGTACTCCACCAATGATGCAGCGCCATGCTATTACAGATGTTGAATCTCGTGGACTTGGTTTGTCATATAGCATCTCCGGTTGGACTGTCGGCCTTGATGCCGATAACACTGACCATAATGCCGATATTTTCGACCCTAACAATCCATTGTTCTTAGTACAAAATTACAATGATGTTGAGCGTGATCGTTATAGTATTTTTGGTGAAAAAAAATTCACCATGAATAATTGGAAACTGGAAACTGGTCTACGTTATACCCGCGTTGAAATGGATGCAGGAACGGTCTCTACCACTATGATGATGCCGCCTGCACTTGCCCTTAGAGATAACTTTAACAATGCTGATCGCGATCAAGATGAGCATCTAATTGATATTGTATTTAATGCCTCTCATTCTCTATCTTCTCAATTAGATCTTATTGTTGGACTGGCTAGAAAAGAACGGGCTCCAAGCTATCAAGAACGTTATTTATGGTTACCGTTAGAGTCCACCGCTGGTCTTGCTGATGGTAATAACTATATTGGTAATATTGAATTAGATAGTGAAGTTGCTTATCAAGCCGAACTTGGCTTTGATTGGCACACCCCCCGTGCTGGTTTCTCACCGCACCTCTTCTATCACAATATTAATGACTATATTCAAGGCACGCCAAGTACTAATTTAGCCGCAAATATGCTCAGCGCTATGATGGCACCAACAAAACCTGCTCCACTGCAATTTAATAATGTCGATGCCAAGTTATATGGGATTGATGCTAACTGGTTTGTGACCCTATCTAAGCAATGGCAATTGGATGGAACCATTAGTTATGTTCGCGGCAAGCGTCGTGATACCAGTGACGACCTTTATCGTATTGCACCACTCACTGCACGTACTATGCTGAGTTATACCCAAAGCAAATGGACTGCTGGTCTTGAAGCTGAAACGGTTGCAGCTCAACGTAAAGTATCTGATGAGAACCATGAACAAAAAACGAGTGGTTATGCCGTATTTAATCTTTCAGGCAGTTTCCAGCCGGCACAAAACATCACCTTAATGGCCGGCGTGAACAACCTATTCGACCGTCATTATGAAAATCATCTCGGTGGCTATAACCGTATCAGTGATAATCCTGATCTTGCCCAAGGTGATCGTTTGCCGGGCATCGGTCGCAGTGCTTATCTAGCTGTTAATGTAAACTGGTAAATAGTTGGCAAAAATAATTTATTATGTCTAAATAATAATAAATTTAGTTATTATTTAGGTGTTCCGTAATGCATATTGCAACCATAATTATTATTATAGAAAATATACTGCTATTTACTATTCCGCTTATATTATGGCTGACAGGATTTGAGCATCCTTTTAGCCCTCAGTTGCACAGGCTATTGCACATTCTCGGTGTTGTACTGTTCTTGGGAAATATCATTGTTACCGGGATCTGGATGTTCCTTGCAACTAGAACTAAAAATCAACAAATTATCCATTTTTCTGCCAAAGCCACACATTGGATGGACGTATTTTTCACTGGGCCTGGCGCTATTTTAATACTCGCTAACGGCTTATGGATGAGTACAAATTGGGGTCCGCCACCATTTGGGTTTTTAAATATAGGCTGGCTATTAATCTCTTTAGCCTTATTTGTTTTATCGGGTGTTATCTGGTTTTACCTAATTTATTTACAAGAATGTTTGATTCAGGCCACTCTTGATGACGACCGCTATCTAAGTGAGTTCAAGCCCTTAATAATTCGGTGGTATCTTTGGGGATCTATGGCAATCATTCTACCCTTAGTCTCAATGTCTCTAATGGTATTAAAGCCAGTTCTATTTGTTCAATAAATAATAGCTGCCATCCTCATTTAAAGATCAAGTAATCGACTTATTGCCTCTCGTTCAGACTGTATCTCAAATTGGGCTTGCCGTACTTCATCCGCATCGGTGGTATAGCGAAACGTAACGATATTCCCTTGTTGGAATTGTGCAGATAATGTTGGCAAGGCAATTGGGCCAAAAATAGGGAAATCAACGACTGTAGGGCGACGATCTGACTTGGTATGCTGGTATTCTTCTTTATCCCAGCCGGTTAACTTTAAAATATCCGGCTGTGTCGACACCACTTGGCTAAATAACCATTCTTCTGTTGTTTCTGTGTCAAAGGTATAGTTCACTTTTTGTTCGGCTCTTGCTGGGCTGCCACACAGTTTGTGATGATCCATCTTAATCGGTTGATGCTGATCAACTTGTAAAACAATCATTTCATAATCAGCAAAATTATCAGCAAGTTGATCGGTGATCATAAAACTACCCCATAATTCACCATCATTTAAACGATGGATCATCAAGGTATCACCTGTTTCACTCGACAGCACAATGGACTCCATTGTCTGTGCTGATACATTAGCAACCGATATGGCTAATACTAAGCCAAATGTTTTTAATAATTTCATATTCCGCCCCCGCCTTTATAATCGGACAGACATTACCTTCATTGGTTCATAAGCTTCTGCTAATTAAGCTTGCACTTTAAGCTTGATATCAATTTTTTTCAAATATTCCACTTCTTGCAAGAGATCGGCCTCCGTTAATGGATGTTGAACTAGCCACCCCTCAGGTAAAGTCAATTTCATCCCTTTCTTAGTCACCTTTAATTTCACATAGGTATCGACTTGCTCACTACGACCTCGA
This sequence comes from Methylophagaceae bacterium, assembly GCA_048595405.1. Taxonomy (GTDB): domain Bacteria; phylum Pseudomonadota; class Gammaproteobacteria; order Nitrosococcales; family Methylophagaceae. The sequence continues at coordinate 6,469 of JBJPGB010000001.1, read as the reverse complement.
TTAAAGACCATTGCTAATCGCAACAACATCGCTAATCGCAAGGTCGATAACTGTAATTCATCCGGTAATTTTTTAAATTCTTTTTTAGGGAATTTTTTACGTTGCGCTAGCACTATCATCGCTAAGGCATGCTGATCTTCTCGTGAGAACCCCGGAAAGTCAGTGTGAGCAATCAAATAAGATGAATGCTGGTGAAACCCACTATGCGATATTGCCAATCCTACTTCATGTAATATTGCCGCCCAACTTAATCGATTTAAATATTCATCATTATCAATATTCCACTGTTTTGAAACTTGTTCAAACAACTGTGTTGCAAAAGTCATGACACGTTCAGCATGCACTTCATCTGTTTCATAACGTCGCGCTAACGCCGCAACAGTTCGATCCCGTTCATCATCATGTTTAATACGGCCTAATAAGTCATAAAGCAAACCTTCACGTAATGCACCATCAGAAACAATCATCCGATCAATTTTTAGCCGTTCAAATGAGGCCTTTAATACCGCAACACCTCCGGGAAGAACAGAGGCTCGCTCATCACTTAGACCCTCTAATTTCAAGTCATCAACATAGCCGGCTTTAATTAAAGATTCAGCTAATTTATCAAGTGATTTAGGGGTGATCACCCCATCATCAGCCCAGCCATTTTCTCTGACAATATTAGCAACTGTACGGATTGTACCCGAAGCACCAACCGCCTCTGACCAAGCCATTGTTCGATACGGTCGTTGAATTTCTCTCAATCGTGTCCCGGCAACAATTAAGGCCGTCTTCATTCTAGTTCGAGTAATTTTTCCATCTGGGAAAAAACGCTGTGAAAAACTAACACACCCCATCTCTAAGCTTTCTCGCCTTAAGCCTTTAAAACCCTCGCCGATAATAAACTCTGTACTTCCTCCACCGATATCCATCACTAAACGGCGTGAATCATCAAATGCCAAAGTATGGGCAACACCTAGATAAATAAGTCGCGCCTCTTCTTCACCCGCAACAATTTCAATCGGATGACCCAAAGCCTGTCTGGCTAAGCGTAGAAATGTCCAACTGTTCTTCGCTACTCGTAAGGTATTGGTTCCAACAATACGAACACTACCGGCGGGCAAGTCTCGAATCCGCTCACCAAAACGCTGTAAACATGCAATTGCTCTATCCTGAGCCTCGGCAGATATACGACCCTCTTGATCCAACCCTGCTCGCAACTGCACCATTTCACGCAACTTATCGACCACTTGAAAATGTCCATCTCGCAGCCGTGCAATAATCATATGGAAACTATTTGAGCCAAGATCAATCGCTGCTAATACATCATATTTTGTGTCATTTTCCATTAATGTTTAGCGCCTACTGTTATCAAATAAGGTCAGACCATTTTGCATCAGTTCACCCTTAGTTGCCAACTTTTGGGACTTTCAGTATCTAACACGACCTCTGATAAAATGGCCCCTAATAAAAAAGCCCCACCTAAAAGGCGAGGCTGGAGACTATGCGCTAAAGGATATAACTCAAATCAATTGCTTACCAGTACGCTTGTGCTCTGAATTTAAGTGATGAAGGTTCAAAGCTTTCTTTGATGCCATTAATCGTCAAATCCGTTATTTTGTCGTAGTTAAACATCAAACGTATATTTTGTGTCGGGTAGTAGTTAATACCAATAGACCATTTATCCGCTTCATCCTTTGTACCCGCTTCATCAATTTCAATTGATTCAAAACGAGCCGCAACTTGCCATGCTCCTGTTGAAGATTTAGGTGTAATTCCTGAGGTATAGCCTTTTTTCCATTTCAAAGACTCACCCGTTAAGAAATAACCGGCCTCAACAGCATAGCCATCAATATCAATATCACTGCTGACTTTGTCTTCCATGGTGTAGTCAACATATTCTGCCATCGCATGAAACGAACCAAATATACCCATTGCATCAAGCGTAAAGGCATCAGAACCATCATGTTCAGTCACACTCGTTTTTAGATGTTTTGTTTGGTCTTTATGGCTCACTAAACGCTGTTCAAACTTGAATGTCTCATCATCTCCACCCTTGGTTAAATAGCCCGCACCAAATTGTACTAAATGTGTTTTATCTTGCATAAAGGGTACAAATGAACCGCGAACAGAAAACGTACTACCATTATCATCTGTTGAACCACCTTTAATACCGCCATTTGTTAGACCCGCACCTAATAGCCAGCGATAATTTGATGCCGCTAATGACATCACCGCACCACTGGCTCGGGCAGGTGAAATTGTGCTGTCTGCAAATAAAGGTCGATCCATAAAGCTCATATATTTAGAACTGATTTTAGTGTTGAGGCCAAATGGAATATGTGACTGACCTAATTTGATGCCTACTTTGCTATCACCAAATGAGGTGCTATAACTTAAATAAGCATCTTTAATTGAAACATCACCACTAGCAAAGTCCGCCTCAAACTTATAGCCAAAGTCATAAATTGAACCTTGTAAACCTAAACGAGCCCGACGCAACTCTGTACCTTTAAAGTCATCCGTACCAGAATTATCTTCATCGGTATTAACCGCATCCCACATCACACGGCCAATAGGCTGGAATGACCAGTTATCACTCTCAACTTTAAATTTACCTTTGGTAGTAATTTTAACGCCCGAATCTGCTTTTTCAGCAACGGCATCTGCTTTTTGTTCAACTTTAGCGACTTTATCCACAACCGCTTTTGTTGCTTCTTTATCTGCTTTGGTCGCCGTCAATAATAATTCATATTCTTGATCATCAATTGAGCCTTTATCATGCAAGAGTTTAATTAATACCAACATTGCGTCATTACCAGCTTGTACTGGCATCACCGCTGCGCCAAATAAAACACCTGCAATGAGTAAAGATGAAGTTTTAAGTTTCAAGGGCTTATCCTATGGTTGCATATGAAAAGTGGGAATATAATAATTCAAGTTCCGCACACAATAACAGCTTAATATTTCAAAACAATGAAATTAATATGACAGTTTTATGACAGTGGAGTGACACGTGTTAATGAAAAACTGCATACGAATTGTGTGCCTACCCTTAGCTCACTATTGACCTTGAAACTTGCATCATGACTTCGTTTAAGGAATTTAAGACATAACGCCCTTGATCATATAGAAAATAAAGGCAGCCATTACCGCTGCCGAAGGTACAGTGATAACCCAAGCAGTAACAATTTTTTTAATCGCATCACGTTTTACATACAACGTTTTTTTATCTTTTTTCAGTACTTTTTTTGATTTTTTAAGTGAATATTCTTCCTTATCAACTGCACGATAAAGTTCAGTGATCCGCTGATAATCCTGATCATTTTTACCTTTCTTTTTTTCCAACTTCTTCAGCTCTAATTTTGTCACTTGCAGTGCTTTTTTATCACTTTTTACTTCCGCTTTATCCTGAGCGATGCCATATTCAATGCTCACCGTTGAATCAAGCCATTCACGCAAAAATCCGACACCAAATATACCGCCAATGGCAATATGTGTTGAACTCACCGGCAAACCTAATTGACTCGCAATAATAACCGTAATTGATGCCGCCATTGCAACAGAAAAGGCTCGCATTTGATCTAGTTCCGTAATTTCACCACCAACAGTTCTAATTAAACGTGGGCCATATAAAGCTAAACCTATTGCAATACCAAGAGCACCCACACCCATTACCCAGAGAGGAATACCTGCCTTAGCTGAAATATCACCGGTCATTACCGCATCATTAATCGCTGCTAATGGACCAATAGCATTGGCAACATCATTGGCACCATGAGCAAAACTTAATAATGCCGCTGCAAAAATAAGCGGAATAGTAAATAATGCATTCACACCAGCTCGGCTGTTCTCTATCGTATCTATTTTAGATTTAATATTTTTCTTCATATACAAATAAACTGCTATCGCCACTAGAGCGCCCAATGCTAACGCTGTGGTGAATGTTGGCTTCGAGGTCACTTCAACAGTGAAAAACATAATGTCATTAAAGCCTTCAACCAATTGCGGCCATATTTTCTTTAAGCCTTTCAAGACTAAATACGTAATAAAAGCCAATGACATCAGCGCAACATAAACAGGCACCCATTTAACCGAAGAACTGATCTTGTCGTCTTTATAAACAATCGTTTTTTTGATGGAATATAAAAATCCTGCAGCAATAACACCACCAATAACCGGCGAAATAACCCACGAGCTAGCAATTTTCGCCATCGTCCCCCAGTCAACAATATTAAATCCTGCAGCAGCAATCCCCGCTCCCATCACCCCACCCACTATTGCGTGCGTAGTAGAAACAGGTGCTTTTGCCATTGTGGCCAAATTAAGCCACAATGCCGCTGCTAATAATGCCGCCATCATTGCCCACAAGAAACTATCGGTATCACTACCAAAAGCATCAATATCAATAATGCCCTTTTTAATCGTAGAAACCACATCACCACCAGCGATAATCGCGCCACTGGCTTCAAAAATAACAGCAATAATAATTGCTCCAGTCATGGTTAATGCTTTTGCTCCTACTGCTGGCCCAACATTATTGGCCACATCATTGGCGCCAATATTCATCGCCATATAGCCGCCGAATACGGCAGCAACTGCTAGGAAAACATTATTAGGAACACCACCACTTGTCGCAAAACTAAAGGCTAAAACACCCACCAAAAAGAATAATGCAAAACCTATTCTTGCCAACTCGGTGTGACTCTTTTTCATTGCCTGTTTTTCAATTTGATGGATTGTCTTTATTTCCACGATTCAGTAACTCTTTTTAATTGATAAAGTTCGATAATTATTGCAGTTAATTATTACAGTATTATGGCGAACTAGCACGACTAATTATTATTTTCACCTTATCTATGAAACAATCCATGGCTAAAACAGTCAATCAAAATACAATCTATCAATAAGCATTAATTATGAAAAAACTATTACTACTCTTTTTATTGTGCATTGCCATTTCTGCTCAAGCACGACCTGGCTTATTAGATAGCCTTGGCATAAATGATACTGGCATACCTCCTACTGTCGATGAGGCCTTTGATTTTTCTGCCGAGATCATTGATCCACAGACTCTGAACGCACGATGGCTTGTTGCTGAAGGCAATTATCTATATCGAGACAAAATTCGATTTGAAATCATTAACAATAATCAGGTGAGGTTGGGTGAAATATTATTGCCTGCTGGTGAAGATAAAGTAGATGAGATTTTCGGACTAACCGAAGTTTATCCGCAAAACACCGATATTTTATTACCTCTCAATCGTGATAATACGGCTCAAAAAATTGAGCTAAAAGTCTATTATCAAGGCTGCTCAGAAACATTCCATATTTGCTATCCACCCACAGAAAAAACTATTCACCTGTCTCTGCCCGCCCTTGCAGGCAAAGCCATTCAAAATAACGTATTGCCCATTGTCGAAATGCCACTAGGCTTCGATTTGCCGGAGCAAGATCGTATTGCTCGAAGTCTGGCCCAAGATAGTTTAATCAAAGTATTATTTGGCTTTTTTGGCTTGGGTTTATTACTGGCCTTTACACCTTGCGTCTTTCCGATGATCCCGATCCTATCCAGCATCATTGTTGGCGAAGGCGAAAACATTACCACCCGCCGTGCTTTTATCTTATCGCTAAGTTATGTATTAGCAATGTCCATTACCTATACTGCCGCAGGTGTCTTAACCGGCTTATTGGGTGAAAATTTACAAGCTATGTTCCAAAATCCATGGATCATCGGCAGTTTTAGTGCTTTATTTGTGATTTTGGCATTATCCATGTTTGGCTTGTTTGAATTGCAATTACCACATGCACTACAGCATCGCTTGCATCAAATCAGTCACCAACAAAAAGGTGGCAAGGTTGTTGGTGCTGCAATAATGGGACTGTTATCCGGTTTAATTGTCGGCCCTTGTTTAGCACCACCACTAGCAGGCGCACTTATATTTATTGGTCAACATGGCGATCCAGTACTCGGGGGATCAGCATTATTCGCTCTCAGTATGGGTATGGGATTGCCATTGCTTGTTATTGGTACTTCTGCAGGCACATTACTACCCAAAGCAGGCGGCTGGATGAATGACATCAAAGTCATTTTTGGCGTGCTCATGCTCGCACTTGCTATTTGGATGCTAGAGCGAATTATTCCGGGCTGGATTAGCCTATTGCTATGGGGTGGTTTACTGATTATTTCTGCCATCTATTTAGGCGCACTTAATGCCCTTAGCATTGATTCTTCTGGCTGGACAAAATTATTAAAAGGCTTTGGGATCATACTGCTGATTTATGGTGGATTACTCATCGTGGGTGGAGCCAGTGGCAGTCATAATGTTTGGCAACCATTACAAACTTTTGCATCAACAAAGCACAGTGATGCTCCATCACCTTCCGGCTTAGTATTTACTAAAGTGAATAATCTCACCCAGCTCAATCAGCAGCTCTCACAATCCAATCAGCCTGCTATGCTCGACTTCTATGCTGACTGGTGTGT